>CAJLJQ010000016.1:0-29442 GCA_905207015.1 uncultured Collinsella sp.
CCTCCTGTTTTGTATTTTCACGACCTTTCTATCCTTATTATAGTGACCCTTTGGGGACGTTCTTGTTTGACTAGTCGTTTAAGAACGTCCCCAACGACTACAAAGAGCGTCCCCAATGACTACATAGTGTGAGAGCGGATAATCTCCCGGTTTGAGCCTGTATTCAAGCTCAGAGTGGGAGATTATCCGCTCTCGTTTCGTTTGTTGATTTCGATGCCTACATTTGTAGGAACAGTTCGTGGAGACGGGTGTCTTCGTCGAGTTCGGGGTGGAAGGTTACGCCGAGCTGGTTGTCTTGGCGGGCAGCGACGATGCGACCATCGACTTCGGCTAGGGTCTTGGCGTCGCCGTGGACCTCGATGATGCGGGGCGCGCGGATAAACGTCAGCGGCACTTCACCGTCGATGCCGGCTACCTGCCCCTTGGTTCGGAAGCTGCCGAGCTGCCTGCCGTAGGCATTGCGCTCGACAAGTACATCCATGGTTGCCAAACGCGGCGTGCCCTTATCGTCATGGGCGGCAAGGTCGTGAGCCAGCAGAATCAGGCCGGCGCAGGTGCCCAGGACGGGCAGGCCTTTGGCGATACGGGCACGAAGCTCCTCGAGCATACCCAACTCGTCAAGCAGCTTCCCTTGAACGGTAGACTCGCCGCCGGGAAGTACTAGACGGTCAAAGTCCTGCTTCAAATCAGCCGCCTGCCTCAGCTCAATACAACGTGCGCCCAGCTCGGACAGGCTTGCCTCGTGCTCGGCAAAAGCACCTTGGACCGCCAGCACGGCGACCGTCTGGTCTGCGTAATCGCTCATGTGCGATCCTTTCTGCTGGACTAGCGCCCGCGCTCCTCCATGATGATCTCGATCTCGTCGGCGTTGATGCCGACCATGGCCTCGCCCAGGTCCTCCGAAAGCTCGGCGATGAGTTTGGCGTCGGTGAAGTTTGCCACGGCCTTGACAATGGCGGCTGCGCGCTTGGCGGGGTCGCCGCTCTTAAAGATGCCCGAGCCGACAAAGACACCTTCGGCGCCCAGCTGCATCATCAGCGCGGCGTCGGCGGGGGTCGCTACGCCGCCGGCGGCAAAGTTCACGACGGGGAGCTTGCCCGTGGCATGGACCTCGCGGACCAGCTCGACCGGCACCTGCAGTTGCTTGGCTGCCTCAAAGAGCTCGTCGTCACGCAGGGCAACAACGTCGCGGATCTGCTTTTGGATCTTGCGCATATGGCGCACGGCCTGGACCACGTCGCCCGTGCCCGGCTCGCCCTTGGTGCGGATCATCGTGGCGCCTTCGGCAACACGGCGCAGTGCCTCGCCCAGATCACGGGCACCGCAGACAAAGGGCACGTCAAACTGGGTTTTGTCGATGTGGTAGACGTCGTCGGCGGGGGAGAGAACCTCGGACTCGTCGATGTAGTCGATCTCGATGGCCTGCAGGATCTGCGCCTCAACAATGTGGCCGATGCGGCACTTGGCCATGACAGGGATGGAGACGGCCTCTTGAATGCCCTTGATCATCTTGGGGTCACTCATGCGCGACACGCCGCCGGCGGCGCGGATGTCGGCTGGAATGCGCTCGAGTGCCATGACGGCACAGGCGCCTGCCTCCTCGGCGATACGTGCCTGCTCGGGCGTGGTGACGTCCATGATGACGCCGCCCTTGAGCATCTGCGCGAGCTCGCGATTGAGTTTGACGCGATCTGCCTTGCTGGTCTGTTCTGCCATGGTTGCTCCCTTGGTTGGCATGTGCATTGCTTGACGGAAAATCCTATCGGGGAGCTGGGCATGGCAAAATACTCAGTTTTCGAGATAATAATAAGGTCAGCTTAATACCAGATTGAACAGCTCGATAAGGTCAGGTGATATACTCATGCTTGACTACAATTTGGAAAAACGCGGCGAAGCATCGCTCTATGAGTATGTTTACCAGCAAATCCGAGATGATATCGTAGCTGGACGCATTACGGCGGGGGAGCATCTGCCGTCCAAGCGCGCCTTTGCCAGTCATCTGGGAATCAGTGTTATTACCATCGAGAATGCATATAGCCAGTTACTCGCTGAGGGCTATATTTGCTCAATGCCACGTCGTGGCTACTACGCTTGCGAGCTTCCGGATGCACCGGTTTTGGCTTCGGCTGCGGAGGGCATCGACCGAGATGCCGTCTCTGTGGGCCCCAGCGTGCATGATGTCAACGGACAGGTCGAGCGATTCGATGCGCTTTCTCCTTCTGCTTTGGAGGCGGCGCGGCTTTGGCAAAGCGCGCTACGGGCGACGCTGGCATCCGAGGACGAGCGCGAAATCTTTTCGCCCGCACCGGCGCAGGGCACTGCTCGGCTGCGACGCGCAATTGCTCACCATCTGCGCGGGATAAGGGGTATGAATGTCGACCCCAACAACATTGTTATCGGTGCGGGCGCCCAGCTGCTCGATACCATGTTGGTTCAGTTGCTTGGAGCCGACAAGGTGTATGCCGTTGAGGATCCGGGCTATTTGCGCCTGACGCGCATCTATCAGGCTATGGGCTGCCAAGTACGACATATCCCGTTGGATGACGACGGCGTGGACCTGAGCGCTCTGCAGAAAACCGGGGCGGATGTCCTTCACCTGATGCCGTCTCACCAATATCCGACCGGCCTTGTGACGAGCATTGCGCGTCGCTATGCCCTGCTGAGCTGGGCCGCCGAGCAGCCGGACCGGTATCTCATCGAAGATGACTTTGATTGTGAGTTTCGCCTTGCCGGCAAGCCGATTCCCGCGCTCGCGTCGATCGATGCCGCCCAATCGGTCATCTACACCAACACCTTTTCAAAAAGTCTGTCGTCGGCCCTGCGTTTGGCGTATATGGTCCTGCCTGATGAGCTGATGGAACGGTTTAGGCGCAACCTTGGTTTTTACGCCTCGTCGGTGAGTTCTGTTGACCAGGTCGCTTTGGCTCGCTTGCTGGAATCGGGTGATTACGAGCGACATGTGAACCGCGTGCGCGTTCGAGCTCGCGAGGCGCGTGATGGCCTGACGGCGCTTGTGCGAAAGGCGTTTCCGGCGGGGGAGTTTTTGGTTGAGCACGCGGATGCCGGCCTCTACTGCGTCGTAGTTGCGGAGTGCGATACGGGCGGAAACTCTTTTACACGCGCCCTCGCGCGCTCGAGCATCCCTTACATCGATATCAATGACTGTTTTTGGTGTCCCGATGGCGCACATGGATCTTCAAACCCGACTCGAATCCTTGTCCAGTACGACGATTTGAGTCCAAATGAGCTAAATACCCTGGAATCGCAGCTAATGGGCGCACCCTCTAACCTAAGTGAGTAGGCTTTTAGCGTGAGGAGGACCAGGCCGTTTTGTAGCAAGCTATCTACCTGCGATTTTGTGAAGCAGTTTAGTCGGTCTGCTCGGCGGGTCCTAAATAGTCTACTCACTTGCCGCGCAAGGCTTCCGCATGAGAAAAGAAGCGGGGTTTTCAACAACGCTCCGTCCAGTTCTTGGCAAGCTTTTGGCCAGTTGGGGAGGGCTGTTGAAAACTTAACAGTCCGTTCGACGCCCTTTTCGGTGCGTTCGCGCCAATGCGTGAGTACCAGGGTTGAAATCCGTGTTCTCCTGTGCCTATGAAGGATCTACTTTGTGACATATCGGCTTTTAGGTACTGGCGCTTGCCCCCTCAAGTCCTTGCTTTGTGTCCGCCGCTTCCACGACCGGAAGAAGACCGGCAGCGATATGACCTTGTCCGTAACCCGACGGCTAAGGTTGCGCTCGGCTTTCCGTTGTATACGTTGGTTCGAACGAGAAACAAGCGGACTTGCCCTGCCGGCATGAGGCAGCGGCTGTTTCTCGGTGAGCTCCCCAGGGAATCCGTGCTAGAAACGGAGCATGGGTTTTTGATTACGTCTCCTCTACTGACGGCATTCATCATGTTGCGGCATCTGACGGATCTTCAGCTTCTTTTGGTATTGGCGGAGATGTGCGGTTTGTTTGCGGTGTGTGCCCTGCCGGCGGCACTCGAGGCGGAGCTTTCGCGTGCAATTGATTCGGGCGCGATTCCGACAACTTCGGGCTGGACACGCTGTCCGTCCGAGGATGGCGTCGCTTCAGATTTATGGCGTCGCGACGCTTTGGTTTTGAGCGGAGACCTCGACCGTTTTTGTTCAGATGTTTACGGGATGCGGTACGGCAAGCGATTTATGGCGGTGTCGCGTTTCGTTCCGCTGGGCGCCGCATCGCCCTTTGAGGTCGAAGCGTATTTGTTGTTTGCACTGCCGCGAACACTAGGGGGCGAAGGTTTTTGCGGCATAGAGCTCAATGTCGAAGTGAGGCTAGGTGCAAGTGCTCGAGCGATTGTGGGAAAGTCCCGCGTCTTTATCGACCTGCTTCTGTCTTCGCCGGACGGAGCGCGACAGGTGGCCATTGAATGTCAGGGAAAGGCCTCGCACGGGCGCGCAGGGGACGGCTTGCGTGACGCTGACCGCATGACGGCCCTTCAGGCCATGGGCTACGATGTACTTCTCCTGACACACAGACAGATATTCGATGAGGATAAATTCCGCGCGATCGTTAAGGCCGTATGCAGGATGCTCGATGCTGAATATCGTGATAAAAGTTCAGATGAGCAAAGGGCTGAGACATTACTCCGGTCCGAACTATTCGTTGACTGGACATAATTGGGAGTAATCGACGGAAAGATGCCCGTTAGACACAAAACAGCTCGATCGTGGACGGCTGCGGTTCTAAGTGAGTAGACTTTTGGCACTTTGGTGACCAGGCCGTTTTGTAACAAGGCATTTACCTGCGGCTTTATAAAGTGATATGGATGGCCTGCTCGGCAAGTTCAAAAAAGTCTACTCACTTAGTTTTTGACGAGAAGCCGATGCCGAAGGCGGTCCTGTTTCAGGGCGTTAACAAGTTCGTGAGGCACGAAAAAGGCCCGAACCAATACGGTCCGGGCCTCATCGAGCTAGAGATTATCTCTCAGGCGGCTGGCTTAGCCAAAGTAGCGCTTGAGCAGACCGGCGAAAGCCTTGCCGTGGCGAGCCTCGTCGCGAGCCATCTCGTGCACGGTGTCGTGGATGGCATCGAGGCCAGCGGCCTTGGCGCGCTTAGCGAGATCGGTCTTGCCGGCGGTGGCGCCATTCTCGGCCTCAACGCGCATCTCGAGGTTCTTCTTGGTGGAGTCGGTCACAACCTCGCCCAGGAGCTCGGCGAACTTGGCGGCGTGCTCGGCCTCCTCGTGGGCAGCCTTCTCCCAGTACAGGCCGATCTCGGGATAACCCTCGCGATGAGCAACGCGAGCCATGGCCAGGTACATACCGACCTCGGAGCACTCGCCCTCAAAGTTGGCGCGCAGGTCAGCAACGATGTCCTCGGAGACGCCCTCCATCTTGGCGACGCCCACGACGTGCTCGGCAGCCCACTCGAGCTGACCCTCCTCCTGCTTCAGGAAGCGAGAGCCGGGAACGCCGCACTGGGGGCACTTGAAATCCTCGGGCAGCTGGTCGCCGTCGAACTCTTCCACATAACCGCAAACGGGGCAAACAAACTTCATGATTCGATCCTTTCGATCGATGGCGATGGTGCGCTCGTCCGGTCCCGTAAGGGCCCTCTCCGGACGTGCGTCTTGACGAGTTCTATTATCCATAAATGCGACCGAATGTGAAGCCTATTAGGAATGATTTTTAATAAAACAATTTTCGGCATGTGAAGATGTTGATTGATTAACGATTTGCAAGCCATATGCGGACGCCGATGAGTACAATCGGTCGAACAAATGTTGACCTATCAACAAATGAAGGAGTTTCCTTTATGCATCTAGCCCGCCGCGCCTGGTGCCGAACATATCAGACGGTTTTTCGCATCGCATTGCCGATCCTGCCCTATACCGAGCCGCGCATTTTGGAGCATGCCGAGGATGTGCCCGCAGTGCTTCAAAAGCGCTCGATCCAGAAGGTCCTTATCGTGACAGACCCTGGTATTGCTCGTTTGGGACTCACGGCATCACTCGAGCGTGCGCTTACGGCTCAGGGGATTGGCGTTACGGTCTATGCCGAAACGCGTGCGAATCCCACGGTCTCAAACGTGGAGGAAGCGGCGTCCCTGTATCGCGAGAGCGCCTGCCAGGCCATTATCGGCTTTGGTGGCGGTTCGGCCATGGACTGCGCCAAGGGTGTGGGCGCACGCATCGCACAGCCAAATAAGCCCATCAACAAGATGCGTGGCCTGTTGCGCGTCCACCGTCTCCTGCCGCTGCTTATTGCGGTTCCCACTACCGCCGGTACGGGAAGCGAAGTCACACTCGCGGCGGTAATTACCGATGACGAGACGCACTACAAGTACCCCATTAACGACTTTGTGCTTATCCCGCGCTTTGCGGTGCACGACCCCGAGTTTACACGCGGCCTGCCCGCCTCCATTACGGGGCAGACGGGCATGGATGCCCTGACGCATGCCGTCGAGGCCTTTATCGGCCGTAGCACCACGCCCTACACGCGCAAGATGGCGCGTCAGGCGGTCCAGCTCATTCACGACAATTTGCCCGAGGCTTATGAGCATGGCGACGACATGCGCGCTCGTCGCAATATGCTTTCGGCGGCGTATAAAGCGGGTGTTGCATTTACCCGCTCCTATGTCGGATACGTGCATGCCATCGCGCACAGTCTGGGCGGCCGATACGGAATTCCGCACGGTTTGGCCAACGCGATCATCCTGCCGCACATGCTTCGCGCTTATGGTGACGCCGCCGCCCCCAAGCTTGCCGATCTTGCTCGCATGGCCGGTATCGCGCCGGCTAACGCGCAGGACAGTCTTGCGGCCGAGGCCTTTATCGATTGGGTCGACCGCATGAATGCCGCCTTGGGCATTCCCAAATATGTGACGGGCATTCGCCGCTCCGATATTCCGCAAATGGCGGCCCATGCCGATGCCGAGGCCAATCCGCTATACCCCGTTCCACTTTTGATGGACCGTTTGGAGCTCGAGCGTATGTACGAGGTCGTCGCGGGTGGTATGTTTGAGGATGAGAACTAGGAGGGCCCATGAACACCGAGGAAATCGCGCGCATTGTCGGCGAACAGCGCGCCTACTTTAAGACGCGCGCCACGTTTGATGTCGATGCTCGACGTCGCGCCCTCGTGCGCCTGCGCGAGGCGGTGCGGGCACACGAGACCGATATTGCCCATGCGCTCAAGACCGATTTGGGAAAGTCGCATGACGAGGCCTATATGTGTGAGATCGGCACCTCGCTTTCCGAGATTCGTCATCAGATTGCGCATGTTGCTCGATGGAGTCGCCCGCGCCTGCGCCCGTGCGACCTCGCCAACGCCGTGAGCGTGTGTAAGACGCAGGCCGTGCCCTATGGCGTCACGCTCATCATGGCTCCATGGAACTATCCGTTTTTGTTGACGCTCGAGCCGCTCGCTGGAGCCCTTGCCGCGGGCAATACCGTGGTCATCAAGCCGAGCGCCTATGCCCCGGCATCGAGCGCGGTGCTCAAGCAAATCTGCGAAGAGGCATTTGATCCGCGCCTGGTGACGGTTGTAGAAGGCGGCCGTGCCGAGAACGAAGCACTGCTCGATGAGTGCTGGGACAAGATTTTCTTTACCGGTAGCGTTCCGGTCGGCAAGCTCGTCATGGAGCGCGCAAGTAAAAACCTGACGCCCGTGACGCTTGAGCTGGGAGGAAAAAGCCCCTGCATCGTGGACGAGACCGCCAACATCAAGCGCGCGGCGCAGCGCATCGCCTGGGGCAAGGGCATCAACTGCGGTCAGACCTGCGTGGCGCCCGACTACCTGCTGGTCGATACGCGCGTACACGATGAGCTGTTGGGCCTCATCAGGGAGGAGACCCGTCGCATGTTTGGCGAGCATCCGCTCGACAACGAGGATTACGGTCATATCGTCAACGCCAAGCATTTTGCGAGCGTGCGCGGGCTGATCGATCCCTATAAGGTTGTGCTTGGAGGTACCGCGCGCGAGTCGTCGCTCAAGATTGAGCCGACGATTCTAGACGGCGTGACCCCCGATGACGCCGTAATGCAGGAGGAGATTTTCGGCCCCATCTTGCCGGTGCTGACGTTTGAGAGCCTAGACGAGGCAGAGACGTTTATTGCGGATCGTCCGACGCCGCTAGCTCTGTATATCTTTAGCCAGGACCATGCGGCTCAGCAACGCTTTGTGCGTTACGTGCCCTTTGGCGGCGGCTGCGTCAACGACACGATCATGCATCTGGCTACGAGCCATATGGGCTTTGGCGGCATGGGCGCGAGCGGTATGGGGCAGTACCATGGCCGCGAGAGCTTCGATACGTTTAGCCACAAGAAGAGCATCGTGAACAAGGCAACATGGCTGGACGTGCCATTCCGCTACGCCCCTTATGCAAGCTGGAAGCACAGGTTCGTGCGCATGTTTGTGCATTAGAAAATGGCAGGTAATACGAACAAGTGTTCCTATTACCTGCCATTTACGTTAGACTACTGCTATGGGGTACGGATGGGCCAACTCCCTTTAGAAGGGAATTGGTATGAACGTAAGCGATGTTATTTCGTTACTGGCGTTGTTAATCGCGGCTATCGAACTCGGCCTGTTTATCGGCCGAATGAAATAGCCGCCCCCGCGTAAGCGAAGACGGCCACTTCTCACGATGTAAACGTGCGCTGGAGTTGGCAAGACCCGCTGCAACGGGTGCCATCCGTGCCTCTATCTTATCTGCAAGCGCTCTGTCTCGCAAGCGTTGCGGCAAATGGGCGAAAGGTGCGAGCGGGTGAAATTTTGTCCGCACGGGCCCGTAAGCTTCTCAGTAAGGTTAAGTGCCGGTTTATCCGGCCGTTAGGGGAGTTGCTATGTACGAGCCTTCACGTGTTCTTCTGTCGTTTCACATCGCAGGATTTCAATATGCCGACGGCGCTTTGGTCCTAGGCGATCTTAAAGCGGGCGATAAACTGACGCTGTGTGCCGAGCGCGATAATCCTCATGACCCCGAGGCAGTTGCGATCTACTATGGCAAGACCAAACTTGGCTACGTTCCAGGAAACGAGGTCGGCCCACTGTCCTTGATGATGTATTACGGCCACGAGGACGTATTTGAGGCCCGTGTGCAACAGGTTGCCCCCGAGCGCAGCCCGTGGCATCAGGTGCGCGTTGGGCTCTATGTGGTGGATGCTCGCTAGTCGGCAATGGAGGCGGTCATGTTTGATGACGATGACCTGTTCGATCTGACGGACGACCCGTTTGAGTGGGATATGCTGATCGACGATGATGAGCTGGAGCAGGACCGGAAGAAGCGGCAGGACAAGAACGCCCAGGGCGACGCTTCGAAAAAGCAAGACAAGCGCCGCCGCGGACTGTTCGGCGGGCTCTTTGGATAACCGCTGCATCGCTGCGTCTGTATACTTAGCACGAGTTGAACACGTTGCGAAATGAGGACAGAGACGATGATGTGGTTTACCGCCGACCTGCACCTGGGCGATACGAATATCTTGCACGACATGGATCGACCTTTTGACTCGGTCGAGGAGATGAATCGCAAGGTCATCGATGTCATCAACGAGTGCGTGGCTGCGGATGACCGTCTCTACATCCTGGGAGACTTTACCTATCGTTTGCCCCTAGCGGATGCCGTGCACCTGCGCGAGCGTATCGAATGCAAGAACGTGACGCTCATCCGCGGTAACCATGACGGCGATTGGGAAGATCCGAACGCACCGCAGATTTGGGATGAGGTGCGCGATTATCTGGAGGTCGCTCCCGGTTACGCTAAGGGTCATCGCCTGGTGATGAGCCATTACCCCATGCTCAGCTGGAATGGCAAGGCGCGCGGCGCCATCATGCTGCACGGACATATCCATAGCAGGGGTGACCGCACCAACGCACGCAACCGCGATCGCGAGCGCCCCATTTTTCGCTACGATGTCGGCCTCGATGCCAACGACTACAAGCCCGTAAGCCGTGATCAGATCCTCGGCTTTTTTGGACTGTAATTCTCGAACCACGACACGAGCTACCGCAAAGGGGGCAGCCACCTTCGTGATGGTTCTGGCGCCGTTGCCATTATGGCAGCGGCGCCTTTTTTGTCCGTGCGGCGCGGTAGAGTGTAGGCGGTTGAAATTTGCGTCCATCGAGGAGCTGCCATGAACGAGATCAAGTGCCCGCATTGCGGTGAAGTTTTTAAGGTCGATGCGTCCGGTTATGCGGATATCGTCAAGCAGGTGCGCGACGCCGAGTTCTCGCGCGACCTGGACGAGCGCGTGAAGGCTGTTCAGCGCGAGGGCGAGCAGGCGCTGGAGCTTGAGCGCTCGCGCTCGACGGCTGCTTTGCAAAAGGCGGAGTCTCAGCGCGACGCTCAGCTTGTCGAGCAGAAGAACGCTGCAGCCCAGCAGCTGGCGCAAGAACTCGCCAAGCGCGATGCGGAGCTTGCCGAGCTGCACGCCAAACTCGAGGGCGCTGCCGCGGAGCGCGAGAGCGCAAGCCAGCGCGCGGCGGTTGAAGCCCGCGCCGACGCTCAGAAGGAGAATGCCGAGCTTCAGCGCGAGATCGACAATTTGCGTGCGCAGCTGGGACGCAAGGATGACGAAGCCAAGCTCGCCGAATCGGCGGCGCGCAACGCTGCTCAAAATGATTTAGCTGCACGTGATGCCCAGATTGCCGAGCTGCAGGCTAGGCTCGCCGCGGCGGACAAGGCCCAGGAGATGGCGCTTGCCGCTGCCGCGGCAGAGTCGCAGCGTGAACTCGATGCTGCTCGCGGTGAAGCTGAGCGCACGCTTGCCGACTATCAGGCGAAAGTGCAGGAGAAGTTTTTCGCCGCAAGGGCTCAGTCTGAGCAGGAGGCCGAGGGTCTGCGTGCGAAGCTGCGCGAGCAGGAGCTGATGGCAAAAATGAACCTGTCTGAGGCGGTCGCCGCGGCGGAGCGTGAGCGTGATGAGGCACGTGCCAAACTGACGAGCGAGCTGGCAGTGCGCGATTCGCGCGAGGAACAGGCCAAGGCGGCACACGAGCTCGAGCTTGCGCAGGCCAAACGTGCGAGCGATGATCTGATTCGCTACAAGGATGAAGAGATCGAGCGCCTTAAGGATATGAAGGTTCGCCTGTCCACCAAGATGGTGGGCGAGTCGCTCGAGCAGCACTGCGAGACCGAGTTCAACCGTCTGCGCATGACGGCGTTTCCCAATGCGTACTTCGAGAAAGATAACGATGCGTCCGAGGGCACCAAGGGCGACTTTATCTTCCGCGAGTGCGACGCGAGCGGCAACGAGGTCATCTCAATTATGTTCGAGATGAAAAACGAGAACGACGAGACTGCGACCAAACACAAAAACGAGGACTTCTTTAAGAAACTCGATCACGATCGTCGCCAGAAAGGCTGTGAGTACGCGGTGCTCTGCACCCTGCTGGAGCCCGAGAGCGAGCTCTACAACGCCGGTATCGTGGACGTGAGCTACCGCTACGAGAAGATGTACGTGATTCGCCCACAGTTTTTCATTCCCATGATCACACTTCTTCGCAACGCCGCCATGGGTTCGCTGCACTATAAGCAGGAGCTGGCGGAGTACAAACAGCAGAATATCGATGTCACGAACTTCGAAGCCAAGATGGAGAAGTTCAAGGATGGCTTCTCGCGCAACTACAACCTGGCGAGCAAGCAATTCGAGTCGGCAATCAAGGAGATCGATGCCGCCATTAAGCAGCTCGAGAAGACCAAGGACGACTTGCGCCGCAGCACCGAGAACCTACGCTTGGCCCACAACAAGGCCGATGAGCTTACCATTCGCAAGCTCACATGGGGCAACAAGACCATGAAGGCAGCGTTTGACGAGGCACGCGAGGCTGCGCCAGAGACAAACGAGGAGCCAGCCGAGGCGGATTCGTATGAGGTCGAGGATGCCGAGTAAGGCATAGCGGATAGTGAAAAAGCGGGGCTGCTGGCGATGTTGCCAACAGCCCCGCTTCGTTTCGTCCCAATATGCTTGGCTAATCCTCGAGCAAATCCTCGATAAAACCGACGCGGTAGTTCTTGAAGATGACCTCGCCACCGTCTTGCGTGGCGTCCAGATCGACATCGCCCATGATGCCAAAGTCGTGGTCGCCGTCCTCGTCGGCAAAAATCTGGTGCACGTGCCACACGTGGAGCGCCTTCTCGTCGGACTCGTCGATCGAGAACATAGCAGAGGAGCGCGCGTCGCCGTCGGTGAGAATCTCCTCGTGCTGCTCGTGGTAAGCGTCGAGTGCTTTTTGCCAGCGGATCTCGCTCATGCCCCAGTCGTCGTCGAGTTCGCCCAGGTCGCGCACATGCTCGCGGGCGGCAAGAGTCACGCGGCGGAAGAGCGCGTTGCGCACCAACAGCGTGCAGCCGCGACGATCCGCCACGACCTCGTCGATGCCCTGCGGCGGCGCGGCGTCGAGGGCTGCCGGGTTGCCGGCGTTCTCCCACTCGTCCACCAGGCTCGAGTCGACCGAGCGCACCACAAAGCCCAGCCACGAGATAATGTCGCGCAGGCGCTCGTCGCGCTTCTCGATGGGTACGGTGCGGTCGAGCGAACGGTAAGCCTCTGCCAGGTAGCGCAGCAAAATGCCCTCGGAGCGGGCGATGCCGAGCTTTTGAATGTAGCCCTTAAAATCGCTCGCGCTTTCCAGCATATCGCGCAGGACGCTCTTGGGAGAGAGCTGGTAGTCGTTTGCCCAGGGTACTTCCTGGCAGTACTTGTCAAAAGCGGCGTCGAGCAAATCCTCGAGCGGCTTTTCGTACGTGACGTCTTGAATGCGCTCCAGACGCTCCTCATACTCGATGCCGTCGGCCTTCATCTCGGCCATAGCTCGATCGCGTGCGGCACGCTCCTGCGCACGCAGCACTTGCTTGGGATCTTCGAGCGTCGCCTCGACCATTGAGATTAAATCCATGGTATAGGTCTCGCTCTCGGGATCGAGCAGCTCCAACGCGGCGAGCAAGAACGGCGAGAGCGGCTGATCGAGCGCAAAGTCCTCGGGCAGGTCGACCGTCAGCGCGTAGTCGATGTCCGGCGCGGCGTCAGCCGGAGCGTCGGGTGCGGGCGGCACCTCGGTGCGAACGACGACACCGGAATCGATGAGCGTGGCGAAGATTTCGTCGGCGCGAACCTCGAGCTTTGCCTTTTCCTCGGGCGTTTGCAGGCTCGTCTCAATGAGGTCGTGCACGCGGGCACGGGCGTCGCCGCCCTGTTCGACCACGCTAATCACCATGGAGTGTGTGATGCGAAGGCGCGGCTTGAGCGTTTCGGGCTGCGTCTCGATCAGGCGCTCAAAGGTCTGCTTGTTCCAGGTGACAAAGCCCTCGGGGGCCTTCTTCTTTTTAATCTTGCGGAGCTTCTTGGGGTCGTCGCCCGCCTTGGCCATGAGCTTGGCATTCTCGATCTCGTGCTCGGGTGCCTCGGCAATCACCATGCCCTCGGTATCGAAGCCCGAGCGGCCGGCGCGACCGGCAATCTGATGAAACTCGCGGGCGCGCAGACGACGCATCTTGTAGCCGTCGAACTTGGTGAGCGCGGTGAGCACCACGGTATGGATGGGCACGTTGATGCCGACGCCGAGCGTATCGGTGCCGCAGATGACGGGCAACAGGCCCTGTTGTGCCAAGCGCTCGACCAGCAGACGATAGCGCGGCAACATGCCAGCATGGTGCACGCCGACGCCGCATCCGAGCAAGCGCTTAAGAATCTTGCCAAAGGCCGTCGAGAAGCTCGTGCCCTTGGCCGCCTCCTTGATGGCCTCGCGCTGCTCCTTGCTGGCAATACCAAAGTTGGCGAGGGATTGCGCCGTCGCAAGTGCGGCGTCCTGGCTAAAGTGCACGATGTAGAGCGGGGCCTCGCCGCGGCGCATTGCGAGCTCGACGGTGCCCTCGAGCGAGGTCGTCACGTAGTCGTAGCTCAGCGGCACGGGGCGTGGGGCATCGACGACCAAGTCGCAGGTAGCGCCGGTGTGCTCCTCGAGTGAGGCGGCGATCGCGGTGACATCGCCGAGCGTGGCGCTCATGAGCATGAATTGCGTGTGGGGCAGGGTGAGCAGCGGTACCTGCCAAGCCCAGCCGCGATCGGGGTCGGCAAAGTAGTGGAACTCGTCCATGGCCACGCAGCCCACGTCGGCATCCTCGCCCTCGCGCAGCGCATCGTTGGCAAGGATTTCGGCCGTGCAGCAGATGACGGGCGCTTTGGTATTGATATGCGTGTCGCCGGTGATCATACCGACGTTATCGCGGCCGAGCACCTGTACCAGGTCGAAGAACTTTTCGCTGACCAAGGCCTTGATGGGGGCCGTGTAATAGCAGCGCTTGCCCTGCGCCATGCCCATAAAGAGCATGCCCAGCGCGACGAGCGATTTGCCCGAGCCGGTCGGTGTGCCCAAAATGACGTGATCGCCGGCAGCCAGGTCCATGAGGGCCTCTTCTTGGTGATCCCACAGCTCGATGCCGCGGTCGCTCGTCCATTCAAAGAAGCGTTCGAAGGCCTGATCGGCCGTGAGCCACGGTTCGGGCTCACTGCCGTCTTCGGGCTCCCACCAGGTGGGGGAGAGCGCGCCGAGCGAGCCGAACTCGGCCTCGGTTCCCGTGCCGCCCGAGAATGAGCTGGCGGCGCCGGCGCCCGAGACGGTGCTGGCGGCGGTATCTGTCGTGGTCTGTGCCATGTGGTTGCTTTCTCTCGCGATTGTCCGCCAACTATTATGGCGTAGCGGCGGCGCGGGGTGCCAGCGCGCGAGAAAATGCAGGAAATGGGCGTTCTGCCCAGCCGTTTGGTGCAGTCGCCAGCTAAGTGAGTAGACTTTTTGCGATATCGCGAGCACATGGTTTTTACGCAAGGTCTCTACCTGCGGTTTTAGTTTTTGCCATACGGGTTGTGCTCGGCTGTTGTCAAAAAGTCTACTCACTTAGGTTTGAGGGCCGTTCGTCGGCGCCTATTTGCGCTTGGTTGTCAACGCCGCGGCCATCAAAAGCCCTAGGACTCCTGCGGCAGGCGCTTTTTGCCTTTACGGGCGCGGTTTTTAAAGTTCTCGACGGCTTCTTCCATGCCCAGAGGCACATAGGTGAGCTCATCGAGGTTATCGGGCAGGTAGCAGGCAAGACTTTGCTCCTGCATGTGACCCGCCGTGAGCGCATCGTCACTGGGATGTGCGCCGGGTGTGGCGCAAATGCCATAGACGACGGCACCCATCTCGCGCGTGCGGCGCTCGTATTCGGTCTCGGGGTGCTCGGGATGGTCGCGGCGGACGTCGTCGCTTACCCAAAGCGTGTCATAGCCGGCCGCAGCAAACTGCCCCAAGGCGTAGTCGCGCAATGGCTTACTGTCGGTGCGCAGCGTGACGGTGGCGCCGGCTGCAAAGAGCGGACGGTACAGCATTAGGTGGTCGACATGGACGAGTCGCTTTTTGGCGTACTTGGCCTTGGGCTGCGGCGTGGGAAAGTTGATGGTGATGGCATCGAGCTCGCCTGCGGCAAATAGCTGCGGCAGCGATGCGGCACCTCGGGGCAGGACGAGTGCGTTGGACAGCCCCTGCTCGCAGATTTTCTGTGCGGCATAGGCGATGCAGATGGGCTCCTGGTCCATACCGATAAAGAGCGTGTCGGGCTCACGGCGAGCTTGCTCAACCAGATAGGTGCCTTTGCCGCAGCCCAGATCCAGATGAAGGCGGGTGAAGGGTGCGCCGCCGGCTGGCGCGCAGGCTTCGCGCCAATTCCCGGCATAAGGCTCGGGGTTCGTCTCAATCGCATTGGCGTAGCGCTCCAGGCGCTCCTCGAGCACAAAGTTCTTAGGGGTGCGAACGTGGACGGCTCCCATGAGGCTCCTTGGTCATACGTATGGAACACAATGCAGGCGCGTTCCGTCAATGGGTTGGAAAAAGATGGGCATAGTTTGCCCGAACGTTGCGGCGCGGCTCGGCGGCGAGTCGCCGATGCCTACAGACGCTTGAGGACCACATAGCGGTTGAGCTCGCCGCTGCGACCGTCGGCATGGAAACGCTCAAGCTCGCGCACGGGGACCTCGCCGCTCTTGTAGAACGTACGGACGCCGCGCACCAGGTCGGTGATCTGCTGATCGTCAAAGTGATGACAATAGCGGTAGGCGTGGCGGTCGTTTTGCCAGCCAATGAGGTGGTCGCCGGCTTCAAACTGCGCGGAATCGTAACCCTCAAACGGCGGGGTGAGCTCGGCGCGGGCTTCGGCGCGAACGGCCTTGCGCGCCATGCGCTCGTCGTTCATAAACTCCCAAAAGCTGATAGCGATGATGCCGCCCGGGCGCGTTTGGCGCACCAAGGCATCAAGTACGCGTACGCGGTACTCGCACGATGGTACGTGGTGCATAAAGCCAAAGCAGACCGAGATGTCGGCGAGCGGGGCGTCAAAGAGCGCATCGGGCGTCTCGGCGGGGTTGAGCCTCATGAGGGCGTCGAGCACATCGAGTTCCTGGAAGTGCAGGTTGGGAATGCGCAGGGCGTGGCCATGTGCATCGATGGCCAGGTCTTGGCACGAGTCGACGCCATAGAACTCGAAGGGGCAGCTGGCATCTGCCGAGGGGTTTGCGCCGTCGACGCCCTTGGCGGCAAGTGCGCCGCCGGCGGCAAAGTTCTCGAATCGCATATTGCCGCAGGCAAGATCGAAGACGCGGACGGGATGCTCGATCGTGGCCACATCGAGCTGTCCGAGCGCGATGTCCATGGTGCGCACCCAGCCGGGCCACGGGGCTTGGCGCGTATCGGAAAAGGAGGCGGAGTGCTCGCGATAGAACGTGTTGTTGAGCTGGATGAGCGATGAGGCGAAATCGCGGTTCACGGCGCGGAACTCCCTCCGATGGCGGTGCGGAATAAATAGTACGACCATACTACCGTTAACGCCGCAACGGGGACAACCGAGCTGTGGGTCATTGCTTTGTTTGGACACATTTCCGCAGCTCATCTGTGCCCGCAACCGCCGGTTGTCAAAAATCTCACTAGAATAGGTGGCATGCTTTTGGCGGTGGCGGATAGATTTTTAACTGTGCAAGGCGCCTTAAGAACAGCAACGGTCCGGCGGCACGGCTGGCAAAAGCATAGGAGGAACCATGAATGTAGAAACTGCGCAGCGGCTCGCCGACCTTCGCCGCAGCAAGGGCTTTAGCCAAGAAGGGTTGGCGCGAAAGCTGGGGCTGTCGCGCCAAGCGGTCAGTAAATGGGAGCGCGCGGAGAGCTCGCCCGATACCGAGAACCTGATCTCGCTCGCAAAACTCTATGGCGTGAGCTTGGACGAGCTCCTCAATCCGAGTGACGAGATCGAGGACGATATCGAGTTTGAGAACGAGGACCGCGCCCGTCAGCGCGAGGCCGAGGCGGCGGAGCGCGCCCGTACCCATGAGGCGGCGGCACGTGCTACCGAGGCGGCAACGCAGGCGAGTGATGCCGCCGCCAAGGCGGCGCAAGCGGCAAGCTGGAGTGCGCAGGCCGCCAATGCCGCTACGGCGCAGGTGACGAGTGGCGGCGCAGTTGGCTCGACTCCGGTGAAGGGCCCGTTCCAGTCGTTCCCGTATTGGGCTGTGTGTTGGCTGCTGTTCTTTTTGCTGATGTTCCCGTTTGGTGCCGGCCCCTTTGCCGCGCTGATCTTCTTTACGATTCCCATCTATCACTGGGTGGCGCGTGCACTCGATGGTGATTGGGCGCGCGGGGATATTCAGGTTGGTTCGGCACCGGTGACGGCTAGGACTCAGGTGCAGGATGCTTCCGCTGCGGTTGATGCTGGCGTGGCTACCGCGACTACCGCTGACCCGATCACCAAAGAGGGTGATGAATGATGAAGCTTTCGCATGAATCCAAGGTACGCTTGGGCGTTGGCATCGGAGCGTTCGTGCTCATCATCGGACTTGTCTTTGGTATTTCGCGGACTTTGATTCATTTTGATGGCCCGTGGGATCTCGACGATGTTGTACCCGGCTTGTCTGGTATGGACGATATGTTTGACGAGGACGATCTTTTGGATGGCGGTAACTATTCCGCTCGGCCTCAGCAGCTTTCGAGCACGACTTTTGACGAAGACGCGTTCCAATCGCTCGACTTGGATGTGACGTCGGGGACGGTCGAGGTTAAACGTGTCTCTGACGGACCGGTACGTGTCATCGAAAGCGGGCACGTTGCAAAGGGGGCATCTGCTTCCGATGCCGCCACTCAGAATCTAGCCAAGATCGAGGGCTCTACACTCAAGATTAGCCAGTTCGACTGCGATGACGAGCGCGCCCATGACCGTAAGGTCACCATTGAACTGCCGCGTGAGCTTGCCGATAACATGACGGGCATTACGGCAAACGTGGGGTTGGGAGACCTGACGGTCGCGGACATTGCGTGCCACGACTTTGATTTGACGTTGGACTCGGGAGACGTCGCGTTTACGGGCGCCGTGACCGACACTCTGAATGCCGAGGTCGGTTTGGGCGATGCGACGTTCGAGCTCTACCAGGCCCCCGCGAAGTCGATGGACGTGAGCGTGGACTCGGGCGATGTGGAGATGACGGTTCCGAATTCTACGGGCTTTAAGGCGAGCCTTACCGTGGGCAGCGGCGATTTTGAGAGCGATTTCCTTCCGCTTGGCTACGATGGCGAGACCATTTTGAATCTTGAATTCGATAACGGCGATAAGTCTGCCACGTATCGTTTTAAGGTCGGTTTGGGCGACATGTCGTTTGATCCGGAGTGACATGCGGTTTTCGGAGATCGGTACATATAGGCATACTCTTTGATGGAGGCGCCGGGGCCGTGGTCGGCTTCGGCGCCTTTGCCTTTACAATGGGGACATGGAACAGATTATCTTGAACATACTCGAGGCTCTGCGTCGCGGTGAGACCGTGGACGACAAGGCGCTCGTCAAACTGATACATGCCGAGGCGCGCCGTGAGGGTGCCGACAAACGCGATTTGGCCAAGCGCCGTCTGCTGCCGTTCTACCAGCGGGTTAAACGTGAGAAGCCGGCTCGTTGGGCTGGATGGAATGTCGATGCCGAGCTGGAGCGTCAGCTGCTGCAGGTGCTGCGCATGAAGCCGCGCCGCACGGCTTCGGGCGTGGCGACCATTACCGTCATCACCAAGCCGTGGCCCTGTTCGGGCGATTGCCTGTTTTGCCCCAACGATCTGCGCATGCCCAAAAGCTATCTGCATGCCGAGCCGGCATGCGCCCGTGCGGAGCAAAACTGCTTTGACCCGTATTTGCAGGTGAGCGCTCGTCTGACCGCGCTTTCGCAGATGGGGCATGCGACCGACAAGATAGAGCTCATCGTGCTCGGTGGCACCTGGAGCGACTATCCGCAAGGGTATCAGACGTGGTTTATGTCGGAGCTTTTCCGTGCGCTCAATGACGATGCCGTGGCTGGTGTGGCGGCTAACCCCATGTTGGCGCGTCCGGGCATCAGCCGTGCCGAGGCGGGGCGCCTGCTCGATGACGCGCCCGCCGATGCCCTGCCGCCGGTGGTAACAGAGCGCCGCGAGCGCTATCGAGCTGCCGGCATTGCGGCTGACGAGGCTGAGCTTGCTGCCGGCGTTGCCGACGAGCAGGAGCGTGTGGATGCTGCCGTGGGCGGCTATAACCGTGCGGTGCGTCGTCTGTACGGCCCCGGTACGCCGTGGGGCGAGGTCACCGAGTGGCAGACGGCAACGATGGAGGAGCTCGAGCGTCAGCAGCGCATCAACGAGACGGCGAAGCATCGCGTGGTGGGACTCGTTATCGAGACGCGCCCCGATGCCGTAACGCCGCAGGCCCTCACGCTTGTCCGCCGTCTGGGCTGCACCAAGATTCAGATGGGTATCCAGAGCCTCGACCAGCATTTGCTCGATATCAACGAGCGTCGCATTTCGGTGGCGCAGATCGAGCGGGCGTTTTCGCTTGCGCGCCTATTTGGCTTTAAGATTCACGCGCACTTTATGCTCAATTTGTTGGGCGCCACGCCCGAGGGGGACAAGCGCGACTACGAGCGCTTTATGGCCGAAGGGGCCTTTATGCCCGACGAGGTCAAGGTCTACCCGTGTGCGCTCATCGAGGGCTCGCGTCTGGTGGGCTGCTATGAGCGCGGCGAGTGGCGCCCCTATACCGAGGAAGAGCTGCTCGATGTGCTGGCCGACGACATCGTGGTGACGCCGGCGTTCTGCCGCATCAGCCGCATGATCCGCGACTTTAGTTCCGACGACATTATGGTGGGCAACAAGAAGCCCAACCTGCGTCAGCTCGTCGAGAATCGCTTGGCGGCTCGTGGAGAAGGCGCAGTGGTGCGCGAGATTCGCTATCGCGAGATCAGTACCGCGGGTGCCGACTTGGATGAGCTTTCTCTTGATGAGGAAGTGGCGTACGAGACGCCGGTGACTTACGAGCGCTTTTTGCAGTGGGTGACGCCGCGGGGCAAGATCGCGGGCTTTTTGCGGTTGTCGCTGCCCGACCATTCGTTTGTTGCCGCGCATGCGGACGAGTTGCCGACGACGCCGGACGAGGCGATGATTCGCGAGGTGCACGTGTATGGCATGGCGGCACGCGTGGGCGACCAGGGCCAGGCGGCGCAGCATCACGGGTTGGGGCGTTTGCTCGTAGAGCGTGCGTGCGAGATTGCCCGGGATGCCGGCTATGCGCGCATCAACGTGATCAGCGCGATCGGTACGCGCGAGTACTATCGCCATCTTGGTTTTTATGACCATGGCCTTTATCTGCAAAAGGAGCTCTAGATGAACAAGCCGAGTGTTTCTGCCGGCGTCGTTGCCGGCGTTGCTCTGGGAGCCGCGGCGCTTGGTGCGGCCGCTGTCGCTGTTCGTGCTGCCTGTCTGCAGGTTGCGCGAACCCGCAATGGGTTGGCGCGTGTGAAGCGCGTGCACGACGAGGGCGGCGACGAAGTCCGCGTATTGGTGCAAGGCGGCGTCTACCAAAGCGCGAGTTACGTTGGCGAGCGTTGGGCTGAGCCCGCCTTTGCGTACTATCGTGCGTTTGACGACGTGTTTGAGGCCGAGGATGCGATGCGCGACGTTTATGGTCACGGTATCAGCCGTATGCTCATGCTGGGTGGCGGCGGGTTTGCCTATCCCAAGTTTGCACTGATGTCGCACGAGGGTTTGCGCATGGACGTCATCGAGTATGACGGAGAGATTACGCGTCTGGCCCGCCGCTGGTTCTACCTAGACGAGCTGGAGCGCACGGCGGGCGATCGCCTGCGGGTGATAACCGCCGAGGCTCGTTCATATTTGGGCATTACGAGCGTGGGGCATCGTCGCTACGATGTGGTCGTGAGCGATTGCTTTGGCGGTGCCGAGCCCGTACGCGAGCTGGCGACGGTTGAGGCGTTGCGTTTGGTGCGAGGCAGCCTGAACCCCGGGGGTATCTACGTTGCCAATATCGTGAGCGCAAACGAGGGGAGCGACGTGACGTTCCTGCGCGACTGCGCTGCCACGGCACTCGAGGTATTCGCCCACGCCTGGGTGGTCCCATGTGGCGATGCGGAGTTTGGCGGCGAGGAAAACTACCTGCTCATCGCCAGTGACGGCGACTATGCCTTTGCCGAAGCCGTGCCCTTCGACGCCGACTTCCTTGGCACCGCTCTCCACGACTAGCCTATTGGGAGTAGTCAGTCCCGTCTTAGGCGTGGTCGCGCCAGCTGAGGACGCGCTGCTTCATACCCTCGATGTCGAGCACGCCTTCGGCGAAGCCTTTGCGCACGAGCTCCTCGGGAACGTACTCGTCGTAGCGATCAAAATAAGGCACCTCGCCGGGATAGACGAGCTCGATGGGGTCGAAGTCCTTCTCAACCTCGGAGGCGAGCACCTCAAAGAACGTCTCCTCGTCGGCCTTCATCTTAAACTGCATAAAGTACGGGCGCGACGGATCGAGCCCTCGAAGGCCCAGTTCGGCTGCACATTTAATCTTGAGCATGCGCTCGAGCGCCAGGAATGCGTAGCTGCCCAGCCAGGGGAAGAGCACCCAGGTGTCTCCGCCCAGGTTGATGAGCGGCTTGGTTCCCGTACCCGAAATCTCGGCGGTATGACGAGCCCGTGCAAGGCGTGCCCGCGCGTTGCCCATGAGGTACGGATATGCCGCATGCTCGTTGAGCGCTTTGCGCATGCGCTCGAGTACGTGTGTATTGATATCGCCGGGGCAGTCGCCAAAGTAGGCCGGCACACGTCCCTTGACCTGCGTGGCAAAGACGGTATGGCGCTTCCAGTCCACTTCCTCGACAATCCAGCAGTGTCCGGCGATGGCGATGCGCTCACCAGGCGGTGGCGGATTGACGATCGTGCCCAGCTCGGCCGACTCGCTGCGAACGGTGAACTCCTCGTTTTCCTGGAACACGGCGTAGAACTTAAAGTTGTTGATGATGCGCTCGCCCGCGAGACCCACGATGAGCCCACCGCCCTCGGTGACCTGGATGTGGTCGATCTTGATGAGGTGGCGCAGCAGTACGCGATAGTCATCGGCCGAGACGCGGTGGAAATAGCTCAGCGTGAGCACGCGCTGAGCAAGCTCGGCCGGTGTGAGCTCGCCGGTGCTGGCGAGCGTCGACATGGTCTGGTGATAGAGCAAACTGTAGGGGAGTCGATCGAGCTCGGGTGGCTCGACCCACTTTTCTTCGCGATAGAGTTGTACGAGCGCGATGCCCTGCAGGAGCTTCCAAGGTATCGTTTCGGGCATCATCGTGCGCGGCTCGGGCTCCTCCTCGCGCATGACAAACCACATCTCGGGCGGAAGATCGCGGCGGCCCGTGCGCCCCATACGCTGCAAAAAGGAGCTGACGGTAAACGGCGCATCGATCTGAAACGCACGTTCCAGACGGCCGATATCGATGCCGAGTTCCAGCGTGGAGGTGGTGACGGTTGTCTGCGCCTGCTCCTCATCGCGCATGAGTTCCTCGGCCGTCTCGCGCAGCGATGCCGAAAGATTGCCATGGTGGATGAGAAAGCGGTCGGGCTCGTGCCGGCTCTCGCAGTAGCTGCGCAGCATGGAGCACACGGCCTCTGCCTCCTCGCGCGAATTGGCAAAGACCAAGCACTTGCGCCCGCGGGTGTGTTCGAAGATATAGCCCATGCCGGGATCGGCGTTTTCGGGCGCGGTGTCGGTGGGGTTGAGGAGCGCCTGCTCAGCGGCCCGAGGGATATCGACTTCGCCCTCGGGGGCCGAAGAAGTGCGGCGGTTCCCGGAGGTAGCCTTATCCTGTGCCCGTTCGCGACGTTGACGGCGCTCCTCCTGTGTGAGCTGTCCGCTGCGGCGCATGTCTTTGGTGTCGGCCGGCAGTGCCGTGGGCGCCACCGCCTCGATGCGCTCGCATGCGAGCACTTCGGCTTCCTGCGGACCTGTGCCTACGAATCCCCGCTGCTGTGCCTGGGGGCCCGAGTTGTAGAAGTGCTCCATGGAGATGCGCCACACGCGGCGCGGTTCTTCAAAGCGGGGGATAACGCAGTCGCGCCCCGTTCCCTGTGAGAGAAAAGCGCCCGTGCGCTCGGGGTCGCCGATGGTAGCGGAAAGGCCAATGCGGCGAGGCTGCACGCCGGCCATGCGCGAGAGTCGCTCGATAAGGCAGAGTGTTTGCCCGCCACGGTCGCCGCGCATGAGCGAGTGGACCTCATCGATGACCACGTAGCGCAGGTCGCAAAACATGCGCGGGATCGCCATGTGCTTATGGATTAAGAGCGCCTCGAGTGACTCGGGCGTAATCTGCAAGATGCCGCTTGGTTTTTTGATGAGCTTAGCCTTGTGCGACTGCGAGACATCGCCATGCCAGTGCCAGACAGGGATATCGGCCTCTTCGCAGAGGTCGTTGAGACGGACGAACTGATCGTTGATGAGCGCTTTGAGGGGGCCGATGTAGAGGGCGCCCACGCTCGCGGGCGGGTTCTCCCAAAACTCGGTCAGGATGGGAAAGAAGGCCGCCTCAGTTTTGCCAGATGCCGTGGATGCCGTCAGGAGCACATTGTCTTGCGTGTTGAAGATGGCGTCTGCCGCCGCAACCTGGATAGAGCGCAGACTCTCCCAATCGTGGGAGTAGATGAAGTCTTGGATAAACGGGGCATATCGGTCAAAGGCGTTCATGGGACCTCCTCTCAACAACGGGCTGATCAACGCAACGGGCAACGGCTCGATATCTTGCAACATCGGCGTTTGCCCAGATAAAACCTACCAAAATAAACCTGTCCCTTTTTGGCAGGTTAGATGGTGAATTCGGCGAAGTTGCGGTTGCCGTCTGCGGTGCCGGTGTCGCCTGTTGCAGCTGGCGGCGCCAGCGTGACGCCGCCGACGCTTTGCAGCAACTCAGCCACGTTTGCATCGGGATTCTGGCACAGGATATCGAGCAGCTCGATAAAGTCACGGATGACCTCACGCGGCGTCAGATGCGTGTCTGCTCCCACACGACCGAACTCGATCTTGAGGAAGTCTACCAAGTCGTTCTCGGTAAGCGTGGGCGTCCAGCCAAAGTAGCCAGCATGGATCTGCATGAGTTTTTCGATCAGCACCAGCAACTCCTCGTAGGTGAGTGGCTGCAGGCGGATGATGGGCGCGAGCATGTCCTTAAGATCCTCGCGTGCAAAGCGGCCTTGAGCGAGTCGGCTGCGCAGGGCCTCGTAGGAGAACACGCCACGGCGGCGGTCTTCGATGGAGGTTGGCGTGCCGCCCATGATCATGCCCAAGTACTGCGCCTTGCCCTGGAGCGTGTCGTTGTACATGGTCAGGATCTTCTCGTAGTTGTATTGGCGTGTGATGGCGTTGGGAATCTTATACAGATTCACGAGCTCGTCGATGAGCACCAGCATGCCCTTGTAGCCGCTGCAGACCAAAAAGCGCGCGATGAGTTTGACGTAGTCGTACCAGTCATCGTCGCTGATGATGGTTGAGGACCCCAGTTCGGCGCGAGCCTCGCTCTTGGTGCGGTATTCGCCGCGGATCCATTTGGTCACGCGGCTCATAGCTTCTTCGTCGCCCTCGGATACGGCCGCGCGGTAGCGGCGGAGCATGCGGGTGAAGTCAAAGCCGTGGACCATTTCCTCGAGCGGCGCCAGTTGGGCATTGACGGCAGGCTCGTCGGCATCGGCACACGAGGCGACCCAGCGATCCAGGATAAGGTTGAGCGCACCGCCCTCGGGGCGCGTCTTGGTCGATATATTGCGGATGAGCTCGCGGTAGGTGGCAAGGCCCTGTCCCTGACCGCCCTGCAGGCGGCGCTCGGGCGACAGGTCGGCATCAGCGACGACGAATCCCTCGCCCATGGCGTGCGTGCGGATGGTCTGGAGCAAAAAGCTCTTGCCGGCGCCGTAACGACCGACCAGAAAGCGGAAGCTTGCGCCACCGTCGGCGATGAGACTCAGATCGGTGAGCAGGGCGCGGATCTCGACCTCGCGCCCTACGGTGATGTAAGGAAGGCCGATGCGCGGGACCACGCCGCCCTTGAGCGAGTTGAGAATGACGGCAGCGACGCGCTTGGGCACGCGGGGCGCTGCGGATGCGGTATCACTCATGGTCTAGGTATCCTCTCACGTCTGCTTCGTAGTCCTCGATAATCTGCGGCCCTGCCGCGCCGAATTCGATAACGGTGTCTCCCACCAGGTCAAAGAGCGCCTCGTTGATGGTATCGACAAGCATGTCCTCACTCTTGCCCGACTGTTCCACCGCCGATGCCGTCTATGCTGCGTTTTGCTCGAGTAGTGCTCGAAGATAGGCGTCTGCGGCGGGATCGAGTGCGGACGTGGTGTCGGCGGGCGCGGGCGTTGGCGCGAGGAGCGGGGCTACGACGCCAAACTGCTCGGTGGAGATGGTCGGCACGCTAGCCTCGTCCTGCTGCATAGTCGTCGCGACTGGTTCGGCGATCGTGTCGGCCACGGGCTCGGCTTCCCGTCGTTCGGCAACTGCCACCTCGGCATCCGCAAGCGTGCCGTCCTCGCGCTCCTCATCGATCAAAAGCGCTTCGCGCGTTTGCGCGGCGGCGCTCCGAATGTGCCCCAGCTGGCTCAGGTCGATATCGATCTTGACGGGCTGGTGCGCGGCATCCCACGAAAGCCATGCCACGATCTCGTCATCGATGATCTTGGCCATATATTTGGGGACCTTCTCTTCCTTTAGAGGATGGGCGGGGTCCAGGGCCAGGCGCAGGCGTTGGTCGCAGGCGCGCATCATCTCGCCAAGCTTGCTGCTCTTTTGTCTGCTGCCGTGGATGCGTATGCATTCCCAAAAACCGTTTTGGCAACGGTAGATATGGATGGGGTCCAGACGGTATTCGCAGTCCTCGTGGCGCTCGGGCGCAAAGAATACGGCCGAGGCAAACATGGTGTAGGGCATGGCCGTCTCCTCCCCAAATAAACTTGCCACGATGCCGGTCTTTCGGTGCGTGTCATAGTAGCGCGCCATGCGGACATACACGGCGCACGCCACGTGGCGCAGATCGCGGTGATGGCTGCGGTCGAGCCGCGAGCTACTTAGGTTGTACGTGGAGAGGGCGTTGATGGCGGCCGTGAGTCGCTCCTCGCGCACCTCATCGGGCGGAAGGGGGAGCGTGGGCTCGGAGGTTTTGCGACGCTTAGGGGTCTGGCCGGACGGTGCCGGTACAAGGTCTCGTGCCGCGCGCCGCAGTTCGATAAGGGCGTTATCGAACATGACGGTTTTAGAGTCGCGAAGCAGCTTGGGGTCGAGCCCGTGGAACACGGCGTAATCTTGCAGCCACACGCGCGCAAACCGGTCGATGCCGGGCTCGAAGGCGCGATAGACATCCCAAAAAGCCTTGATCTTGTTAAAACCATCGAGTGGATTATCTACGCCAATGCCGCAGATCAGCTCATAGAGATACAGAAAGGCAAAGGACGTAGACGTTTCCTCGACGGTTCCGCGGCGCACTTGGGCACGCCAGGTAAAGTAGCCGCGCAGTTGCCGGTCGCTCATGGCGTTGTAGGTGGGAAAGTACGACTTAAAGGTGCCGTTGTAGGGACAGTCGTCCTCAAAGTCGGCCATCAGCAGGCCCTGGCGGTAAAAAAGCTCGGCTTCCGAAAGCCAGCGGCCCGCACCGCCCTTGGGGTCATCCTGCCAGCGCGATATCTCGCGCATTTTACGGTACTGGTCGGGGAGGAAATTCTGCATCTGTCGGCCGGTTTTGAGAATCGGCTCGTCTGCGTAGGTTTCGTTTGAGAAGCGGGCGGACTGATGGGTCCGGGCCTCGGCCATAATGCGCTCGATGAGCATCTTGATGTCCTGGTCGGCCACCGCTCCTCCTCTCGAACGCAGCTACGGTGACCTCATATCATAGCACAGCATCAAACAGATGTTCGAGATACCGCTGCGTTGATAGATTTAGAACAGGAGGGCGTATATGACGGCGATGACGACGGAGGGAAGCATATTGGCCGTGCGGAAGGTCTGAGGACGGATGAGGTTGACGCCGACGCAGAAGATGAGCATGGAGCCTACGAGCGAAAGGCTGTTGAGGGCTGCTGTGGTCATGATGGGGGAGAGCGAGCCGGCAAACAACGTGATCGTCCCCTGGAACACGGCGACGGGCAGGGCGGAGAAGATGCAGCCGCGGCCAAGCGAGGCCGTCATGGTGCAGACGATGATGCAGTCCAGTGCGCCCTTGAGGGCAAGCGTTGACCAGTCGCCGAGCAGGCCGTCCTGGATCGATCCCACAATGGCCATGGCGCCGATGCACACGGTGAGTGAAGTCGAGACAAAAGCGTTGGTGAACTTGTTATCGCCCTCACTGCCAGTCTTGCGCTTGAGCCATTCGCCAAGGTTCTCGATGGCGGCCTCCAAGTTGATGGCCTCGCCGATGAGCGAACCGAGCGCAAATGAGACGATGAGCATGGTGGTACCGGTGGTCGCTAGCGCCTTTCCATCGATGATGAGCATCTTTTGCATGGTGCCGCCCAGGCCGATAAACAGGACGCACAGCCCCGATGCTTTCATGAGCGTGTCTTGGATGTGCGGTGTAATGAAGCGGCCGCCCGCTAATCCCAAAAGACCGCCCGCAACTAAAAGCGCAACGTTGATGATTGTTCCCAAGCCCGGCATGAGCCCTCCTGTATTGATGCCAACGTGGCAATCGTAGCAGAACGAAATGCGAGGCACATCGCGACTCATCTAATACGTTATATAAGTGGTATTAGGAATGATGCGCAGCATTTAAGCCTCAGGTGGTTGTCGGGACATAGGGGTAGTAGTCAAAGCGCAGTGTCATAAGCCGCTGCGGGGATTCAATAGCCGCGGCGATGATATTGGCATCGCGGGCACGATCAAACCCTTCGAGTTCGATCTGATACGAGACGTCTTGCATAATGTCCAGACGTCGCCAGGCTAGAAGTGTGTCGCCATCGAATTCCAAGGTCTTGCCTCCGTCTGGGGCAACGGCGTATAGACGCAGTTTAGCGGTGGTTGCAGGGTCGACAACCGTGACCTTTTTAATTTCGTTTCGAGTATTCTTGGCGCCCAACAAGGTGAGCAGCGTTGGGGCCACGACCTCGCCCGATGGCAAAAAGACGACTTCGATGGATTCGGGAAATGCGATGATGGCCGACTTGCGGACGGGCTGATTGGCGGCGGCAACTTCGATGTTTGCAGCATCGATGACCTCTGTGTGGTCGAGGGCGGCAAGCACGCAGCAGTTACCTTCATCGATCTCCTGAGGATCAGTAAGCCCCAGACTGTCCGCGAGCTCGGGATCGTTTGGACCGGTAGCGGGCTCATTCGGTGCTTCGAAAGAAGCTGGGACGCTGTTTGTCGGCGACGGCGTGTCGCCCGCACCTGCTTCTTTGTCCGTGCTCTCTTCTTGTATGGTTGCGTTGATGGGTTCGTCGTTTGAGGGGAGCGTCTTGGCGTCAAGCGCGGAGGGGACAATCCCGACGGCTCCGGATCCGTTCCACTCCATCTCGAGAAGCGCCGGGTCGGCAAGAATGCGTTGCCTGCCTAGCGTGTGGGTATCGATCGCAATAGGGCCTGCCTCCGTCCCGCGCGTAAGGCTGAGCGATCCGGCCGGCTTCTCGAAATGAATGTCTGTGTCTTCGGTACTGGCGGCGTAGAACAGCAGGGATGCTTCTCCCGCCGCGATGGCATCGGTGCCCGCCTTGGTCAGCCGCAGCGATGCCGTGAATGAGAGGGTGGGCTGCACATCGTCTGCATTCGCGGCGGTGCAGCCCAGACATATACCGCCTCCTTTCTCGAAAAACGCACCGTCGAAGGCGACCTTCGCTCCGTTCGCCGAGTCATCGACCGAAGCGATATCGATGCGCAACCCCAAATCGCACGGATCGCCATCTGCATCGAGCGCAATCGAGCGCCACGTGCAGACGGCGCACCCCGCCTGGGAGCCGTTTGCCTTGTTCGAACGATTGATATCCACGACTATCGAGCCGTCCGTATTACGACGAAGGCATCCCGAGGTTGAGATTGCGGCCTGTGCGAACGAAAAACGCTTGCACGCAATGGCGCTCGACGGATTTGGTGCGGAGCTTAGGGCTGCTGGTAAGGAGTCTGCCATGACGGGAGTCGCCCAAGCGGCGACAG
>CAJLJQ010000017.1:0-29348 GCA_905207015.1 uncultured Collinsella sp.
CGGGTCGGATGTCGATCTGGCGAAGATCGCGAAGATCACCCCGGGCTTCACCGGCGCCGATCTGGCAAATCTGCTCAACGAGTCTGCGCTGCTGGCTGCCCGCCGCCATCGTTCCGTGATCTCGATGGACGAGGTCGAGGAGTCGATGGAGCGCGTGATTGCCGGTCCGCAGCGCAAGGGTCGCGTGATGACCGAGGCCGAGCGCACCACGATTGCCTACCACGAGAGCGGTCACGCCCTGGTGGGCCACATCCTGGAGCATTCCGATCCGGTTCATAAGATTTCGATTGTCAGCCGCGGCCAGGCTCTGGGCTACACGCTGCAGCTTCCGCAGGAGGATCACTTCCTCAAGACCAAGAACGAGATGCTCGACGAGCTCGCCGTGTTCTTGGGCGGTCGCGTTGCCGAGGAACTCATGTGCGACGACATCACGTCGGGCGCGAGCAACGATCTGGAGCGCGCAACCAAGATGGCGCGCGAGATGGTCACGCGCCTGGGCATGAGCGAGGAGCTGGGCACGCAAGTGTTTGGCGAGGCGCAACATCAGGTGTTCCTGGGCCGCGATTACGCCGATCACCAGGATTACTCCGAGGAGACGGCGCGCCGCATCGATATCGAGGTTCAGCGCATCATGCGCGAGGCCCATCGCCGTGCGGTCGAGATTTTGGATGCCCGTCGTGATCAGCTCGATCTGATGGCGAAGGTGCTGCTTGAGCGCGAGACCGTCGAAGGCGACGCCGTGAACGCCCTGCTCGACAACGGGTGGGATGCCTACCTTGAGCGCGAGGGCGATATCCTGGCGGCCAAGGAGGAGCGCAATGCCAAGGCGGCCGGCATGCCGACCAAGAAGCGCACGCCTCGCATGAGCGAGGAGGAGCTGGCGGCCGATGCCGCGGCTTTTGCGCAGGCGGCCATGCAGGAGGATGCCGAAGCCGCATCCGATGATGCTGGCGATGGCGATGCCGTCAACGCTGATGGCAACACCGACGCCGACAAATAGTTCTTGCAGTGAAAGCCTCCGCGGGGAAACCCGCGGAGGCTTTTTCTTCATTGATTGGGGACAGACTTAAATGAGCGTTTTCACGCATTTAAGTCCGTCCCCAATCAACATTGCTGCGGTGCTTTGCCCGACTAAAGCGTACAATACCGCCTATGCGAAAGGGGAACAGATGATCAACGAAACTATGTTTGCTCGCGGTGCGGAGAGTTCCATCATCCGTGAGATTTTTAGCTATGGCCTTGAGCGCAAGGCACAGATCGGTGCAGAGAACGTATTCGATTTTTCGCTGGGAAACCCGAGTGTTCCGGCGCCTGCCGCCGTGGCTGAGTCCATTAAGAAGGCCTTGGAGCTGCCGAGCGACCAGCTGCATGGATACACGCCTGCACCGGGTCTGCCGCAGTGCCGTACCGCCGTGGCTGAGTCGCTCAATCGCCGTTTCGGCACGAGCTATGAGGGCAAGGATGTCTTTATGACCGTGGGCGCGGCGGCTTCGCTCACCTGCACACTCAATGCCGTTACGAACCCGGGTGACGAGGTCATTGTTATCGCCCCGTACTTCCCGGAGTATCGCGTGTGGATTGAGAAGGCCGGCTGTACGTGTGTCGAGGCGTCTGCCGATGAAGATACGTTCCAGCTGAGCGTGGATAACGTGCTCAAGGCGATTACCGATAAAACGGCGGCCGTCATTATCGACTCACCCAACAACCCGACCGGCGCTGTGTATACGCGCGATACCTTGACGCGCCTGGCTAAAGTTTTGTGCGAGATCAACGCCAAGCGCGACCCCGAGAATCCGATCATGCTGATCTCGGATGAGCCGTATCGCGAGATTGTCTATGGCGCCGAGGTGCCTTGGGTGCCTTCGATCTACGAGCACACCATCGTGTGTTACTCGTATTCCAAGTCGCTTTCGCTACCGGGCGAGCGCGTCGGGTGGATCCTGGTTCCCAATACGAATCCTCAGGCAGCTCGTCTAATGCCCGCCGTTGCCGGTGCCGCCCGTACGCTGGGCTTCGTGTGCGCTCCGGCGCTCTTCCAGCGCGTGATTATCGATTGCATCGATGAGCCGAGTGACGTTGAGGCCTATGCACGGAACCGCACGGCGCTCACCGATGCATTGGCGGAGTACGGCTACACCTATGTTGAGCCGGACGGTGCTTTCTACCTGTGGGTGAAGGCGCTCGAGCCCGATGCGAATGCGTTCTGCGAGCGCGCGAAGAAGTACGAACTGCTCGCGGTGCCTTCGGACAGCTTTGGCATGCCGGGCTGGTTCCGCTTGGGCTACTGTGTGAGCTACGAGACCATCGTCAATTCGTTGCCTGCCTGGAAGCAACTGGCCGACGAATATCTTCGAAAGTAAAGCGCTCTGCTTACAATGTTTTACGTGAAACGGGGTTTGGTTTTAAGCCAGACCCCGTTGTCTATGTCGTTGTGTGATTGGGATGAAGCAGTTTTACGACTGCCGAAAGCTATGCGTACAATGAATATACGCGACGGCCATGCCGGATAAGGAGATCCGATGCCCTACCTGCTTTCTTGTGATATCCATACCCATACGATGTTCTCTGCGCATGCATATTCGACCATTGAGGAGAATGTGTACTGGGCGGCAGAGCGTGGCCTGCAGGTGCTCGGATCTGCCGACCATCTGAGCTCTATGGTTTCACCTTGCCCCAATGACCTGCGCAGTTACCAGTTCTTTATCAACCAGGATATCTGGCCGCGCATTTGGAGCGGCGTACTGGTACTGCGTGGCGCCGAGGCCGATATCGTTTCGCTGGACGGAAGCCTGTTTGGCGAGGACACTCCTGTCACGCTCGATATTGCTGGCGATTCGTACAGCCGCCAGCATTCGCTGTTCGATTTGGTTACGCGCAATTTGGATTATTTGGTTGCAAGCGTGCATAATCCGCAGATTGCCGAAGGTGCGACGTTGGCCCAGGCGACCGAGATGTATATCAATGCCCTGGAGCACCCCAAGGTGTTCATGCTGGGCCACGCGGGTCGCTCGGGCGTTCCGTTTGATATCGATGAGGTGTTGTTGGCGGCCAAGGCCAAGCACAAGATTATCGAGATCAACAACCATAGTCTTGAGCATGGCACCGATGCCGAGCATTGGAGCGTGTGCCGCAAGATTGCCGAGCGCTGCGCCGAGCTGGGCGTGGGGATTGGCGTCTCGACCGACGCGCACATTGGTATGGCGATTGGCAAGCTCGAGCAGGCGCGCAAGATGCTCGATGAGATTCACTTCCCGCTGGATCTGATCGTGACGCGCGACCGCGAGACGCTGCTGCGCGAGATGGCGGCTGCCGGCGTGTGTGACCTGCGCAAGGGGATGTAGCGGAGTTCATAAACCAAGCGAAGGGGGCGGTCCAGACGGGCCGCCCCCTTTCTTGTCTCGAAAATCTACCGGGGTGGATTAGCGGCGCTCGAGGACCGCTACGGTTTCGGTGTGGTCGGTATGGGGGAACATGTCGACGGGCGTGATCTTGAGCAGGCGATAGCCTCCGTCGAGGAGCTGGTGCAGGTCGCGCTCTTGGGTCACAGGGTTGCAGCTGATATAGGTGATGCGGCGCGGCTTGAGTGCGCAGGCGGCTTCGAGGAACTCGGGGGTGGAGCCGGCGCGCGGCGGGTCGATGGAAAGGACATCGATCCGCTCGTTGTTGTCGGCGGCGTCCAGGATGTAATCGGTGGCGTCGTCGGCCATAAACCAAGCGCTGCGGGTGAGGCCGTTGAGCTCGGCATTGCGGCGTGCGTCGGCAATGCCCGCCGGGTTTCGCTCCACGCCAAGCAGCATGATTCCGATACCCTTGTCCTGGGCGGCCTTGGCTGCGCAAAGACCGATGGTGCCGCTGCCGCAGTAGGCATCCATAAGCACATCGTCCTGGCGCAGATCCATGCCATCGATAGCGAGCTGGTAGAGCAGCTCGGTCTGCTGCGGGTTGGTCTGGTAGAACGCGGTAGGGGAGATATCGAATTCGCAACCGAGCAGCTGGTCGCGCATGCACTCGGCGCCATAGACGATGCGAGTCTCCTCACCCAAGATGGCGTTACCGGGGCGTCCGTTGATGTTTTGGGCAACGGTGACGATATGCGGATCGAGTGCGGCGACAGCCTCAAAGAACTCCTGCGCATGCGGCAAGTCGCGCTGAGCGGTCACGAGGGTGACCATAATCTGGTCGGTGCGCCAGCCGCAGCGAACGACGGCATAGCGAAGCAGCCCCAGATGCTTGTCCTCGTTAAAGGCGGGAATGTGCAGGCGCTCAGCTTCACGCGCGATGCCGTTAAGAATCTGTCGGGCGCCCGGTACCTCGACGGGGCATTCGGGCACGGCAACGATTCTGTGCGAACCGCGCTCAAAGAAGCCGCAGCGGACAGCGCCCTCCTTACCGGGAGCAAAGGGAGTGGCAGCCTTATGACGAAAACCACGCGGCGCAGGATACTTGCCCGGGTCGCCCAAGGTGACGCCCATACCGCGAATGGGGTCGACGCTAATGCCCTCGCGCTCGCAAAGAGCAGCAAAAAGCTCCTCCATAGCAGCCTGCTTAGCTGCCAACTGCTTTTTATAAGGACGATTGAGCGCCGTGCACCCACCGCAAGCTTTCATGATCGAACAGGGAGACTTGGGGTCCACAGCCTTACGCGTAGACGAAACCGGATCCTTGTGCGAACGCTTGGGGCGAGCCTGAGATGCCTTATCCCCGCTCCGACGAGAGCTGGGGTGCTTGGCCTTAGCCTTTCCCTTGGCTGACTTACCCTTCGCGTCCTGAGACGACTTGGATTTCTTAGAAGATTTTTTCTCCTCCGACCCTTCAGTCGCTTCGATCAAAGCACGACGAGCCCTACGCTCCGCACGAGATTCTGCCATGAATTAACCCCACTAATTTACAAATTGAAATCTGAAAGCATTGTACCGTGCCAAGCTAGCGGACGATATGCAAGCACCCATTTCATGTTAGTGATAAGCCCAACGACGTTTGCCCGCCGGGTGCCGGGGCTGGGGTTAAGTTTGTCGCGAGTTCCGCACGAACAGGAGAGCACTTAATGTGCTCTCCGTCGTGAGCAGGACTGTAGAGCAGCAAGCTTAACCCCTGCCCCGGCACCCGGCGGGCAAATCCTCCCTTGTACTCTATCAAGGTAAAGTGTATGATGCTGAACGTTACATGATTCACTTTACCTAACTAAAGTGCCATCAAGGGGGAATACCATGAATACCGATATGTCTCGTCGTCAGTTTGTTGGTCTAGCCGGCTCGCTCGCCGCGGTGCTTGGCCTTGGTCTTGTCGGTTGCGGCGGTGGTGCTGGCAAGGGCTCCGCTGCTGGCTCTGCCGCGGCCAAGGATGTGAAGGGCGCCGCGGAGTCCAAGAAGCTCGTGGTGGGCTTTGATAAGTCCTATCCTCCGTACGGCTTTGTGGGCGACGATGGCGAGTACGCCGGCTTTGATCTCGATCTGGCCAAGGCTGTTGCCGATAAGCAGGGCTGGGAGGTCAAATACGAGGCCATCGACTGGGACGCCAAGGATACGCTGCTCAACTCCGGCGCCATCAACTGCATCTGGAACGGCTTTACCATGGAGGGCCGTGAGGACGGCTACACGTTCTCCGAGCCGTACATGCTCAACGAGCAGGTGCTCGTGGTCAAGAAGGACGCGGGTATCAAGAGCTGGGACGATCTTGCCGGCAAGACCGTGATTACCCAGACCGATTCCGCCGCACAGGATGTGCTCGAGGGCGACCAGAAGGATCTGACCGCGACGTTTGCCACGCTCGATACCATCGGTGAGTACAACACAGCCTTTATGCAGCTCGAGAGCGGCGCGGTCGATGCCGTGGCATGCGACCTTTCGATTGCCCAGTATCAGCTTGCCGCCAAGCCCGATGCTTATACGCAGCTTGATAAGCCGCTGTCTAGCGAGCACTATGCCGTCGGCTTTAAGAAGGGCGACACCAAGTCGGCCGACGCCGTGACCGAGTCGCTCAAGGCGCTCTATGAGGACGGTACGGTCAAGGACCTCTGCGATAAATATGCAGATTACGGTCTTTCCTTCGACAACTGGGTTTTGAAATAATGTCTATTCAGGTCATGATGCAGATGCTTGGCCAGGGCTTCTTGGTCAGTTTGCAGCTGTTTGTGCTGACGCTGCTCGGATCGATTCCGTTGGGAATCCCCGTGGCGTTTATGCGTATGAGTAAGATCGCGCCGCTTCGCTGGATTGCGCGCATCTACATTTCGGTCATGCGTGGCACGCCGCTCATGCTGCAGATGTTTGCCATCTACTTTGCCCCGTACTACGTGTTTGGCATCTCGCTCACGCCCGATTCCAAATGGACGGCGTGCGTTGTGGCATTCATCATCAACTACGCCGGCTACTTTGCAGAGATCTATCGCTCGGGCCTGCAGTCCATTCCGCGCGGTCAATACGAGGCCGCCGAGGTGCTGGGCTATTCGCGATTGCAGACTTTTTTGTACATCGTGATGCCGCAGGTCGCTAAGCGTATTTTGCCGGCGATGGGCAACGAGATCATCACACTGGTCAAGGACACGTCGCTGGCATTTGCCATTGGCGTGGGCGAGATGTTCTCGACGGCCAAGGCACTGGTTGCCTCGCAAGTGAGCATGGTGCCGTTTGCGATTGCGGCGCTGATCTACTGGGTCTTTAACTTTGTGGTCGAGATGCTGCTGGGCGCCGCCGAGAAAAAATTGGATTACTACCATGATTAATTCGGTAATGAATATATCGAACGCGCGCAAGGCGTTTGGCGGCAATGAGGTGCTCAAGGATGTCTCGCTTGAGGTGAAGCGTGGCGAGGTCGTGGCGATTATCGGGCCTTCGGGTGGCGGCAAGTCCACGCTGCTGCGTTGCGCCACACTGCTCGAGACGCTCGACGGCGGCTCGCTCTCGTTTGGCGACCTTGCCGTTGCGACGGATGCGGGCTCGGGCACGGTATATGCGAAAGGCGATGTGCCCAAGCAGGCGCGCTCGCGGTTTGGCTTGGTGTTTCAGAACTACAATCTGTTTCCGCACTATACCGTGATGAAAAACATCACCGACGCTCCGATCCGTGTGCTCAAGCGCCCGCGCGAGCAGGTGGAGGCACGTGCGTGCGAGCTGATCGCGCGGATGGGGCTTACGGGCAATGAGAACAAGGTGCCATGTGAGCTTTCGGGCGGCCAGCAGCAGCGCGTGAGTATTGCCCGCGCCCTGGCGCTCGACCCGGAAATCTTGTTCTTTGATGAGCCGACCTCGGCGCTCGATCCAGAGTTGACGGCCGAGGTGCTGCGTGTCATTAAAGACCTTGCGGCGCAGAACATGACGATGGTGATCGTGACCCACGCAATGCAGTTTGCGCGCGATGTTGCCGACCGCGTGGTCTTTATGGACGGCGGCCGCATTGTCGAGGAGGGTCCTGCCGAGCAGGTTATCGACCATCCGCGTGAGCAGCGCACCCGTGAGTTCTTGAGCCGTATCGAGAGCTAGACTCAACTATATATTGAGATGAAGCCGTCGCAGGTCTTATGGTCTGCGGCGGCTTTTATTTGTATCGATGGGGTTTAATAATCCTCTCGCCTGCTCGCCCCATCCTCTCGCCGTCTGTATTCATACGCGTGCCGAAAGGTGTGCATGGATGGGCGGCTGCAAGGGTAGGGTGGTGGCATAGGACATTTGGAGGGTGAGTCGGCTCGGCTGCCGACCATGCTGCTCCTGGGACGGCACCGACCGCGAACTCTCCCCGTTGGCGTCGCGCATTGCGCGCGGCCCTGCAAGGAGGTCATCATGGGTGCTCCCAAGACCGGTAACGTAAGGAACGTGGTGCTCGTAGGCCAAGGCGGGGTGGGCAAGACTTCACTCGCCGAGGCCATGCTCCACCTTTCCGGCAAGACCGCCCGCCTGGGCGGCCACGACGGCACCAAGCCCACGCTCGACTATGACCCCGAAGAGGTCAAGCGTGCATTTTCCATCTCGACGACCATTGCGCCGATAGACTGGAAGGGCGCGCGCATCAATGTGCTCGATGCCCCGTGCTATCCCGATTTTATCGGCGACGCCTATGCCGCGATGAGCGTCTGCGAGACGGCTCTGTTTGTGGTCGACGCCGAGGCCGGCCCGCAGCCTACAACGGTTAAACTCTGGTATGCCGCCGAGGACCTGCGTCTGGCGCGTGCGGTGTTTGTAAACCGCCTGTCGCGCTCCGAGGCCAGCTTTGCGACTACGATGGACCTGCTGCAGGAGCGCTTTGGTACGCGCCTGGGCGCCGTGACCCTTCCCTGGGGCGAGGGCGAGGACTTTGACGGCATCATCGACCTGGTGCGCATGAAGGCACGCCACTGCAACGGCGCCGAGGCCGTTGAGTCGGAGATTCCCGAGGAGTATCGTGCCCAGGCCGAGGAAGCCCATGACCATCTGTGCGAGCTGGTGGCCGAGGCTGACGACGAACTGATGATGAAGTACTTGGAAGGCGAGGAGACGCTGACGCAGGAGGAGCTCGAGGGCCTGCTGTCGAAGGCGATTGCCGAGCGCATCTTTGTGCCGGTCTTTGCGGGCGATTGCATTAAGGAGCAGGGCGTCAACTCGCTGATGGACGACATCGCCACGTACTTCCCGGCGCCGACGGACTACGGTGAGATGCCGCTCATCGACGGCGATTCGCTCAAGATCTCGAGCGATGACGACCGCCCGGTGGCGTTTGTGTTTAAGACCCTGGCCGATCCGCAGCAGGGTCGTATCAGCTTTATCAAGGTGCTGACGGGCACGCTTGAGCCGGGCCTTGAGCTGGTCAATGCGCGCACGCGCAAGGGCGAGCGTCTGGCTCACCTGTATGTGATGTGCGGCCGCGACATGACCGAAGTCGGTCACGCCTATGCCGGCGATATTATCGTGGCGCCCAAGCTGGCTGCCGAGACGGGCGATACGCTCTCCATTACCGGTAAGGTCGAGGCGGCGGCGTTTAAGTTCCCCAACTCGCAGTACCGCATCGCCATCGAGGCCGAGAATCGCGGCGACGAAGAGAAGCTCTACACGTTTATCGAGAAGGCTTGTAAGGCCGATCCGACCATGAGCATCGACCGCGACGAGGAGACCGGCCAGACCATTATCTCGGCGGTGGGCGAGGCACAGGTTTCGGTCCTGCTCAATCGTCTGGAGGACCGCACCAAGGTCGCTGCCAAGAGCGTGCCGATCCGTATCCCGTATCGCGAGACCATCCGCCGCACGGCAAGTGCCCAGGGTCGTCATAAGAAGCAGACCGGCGGCGCCGGCCAGTATGGTGACTGCTGGCTGCGTGTGGAGCCGATGATTACCGCCGACGGTACGAGCGACGGTTATGAGTTCGTAGACGAGGTCGTGGGCGGCCGCATTCCGCGCTCGCTGATCCCTGCCGTGGACAAGGGCGTCCAGGAGACTATGAAGGACGGCATCATCGCCGGCTACCCGCTCACGGGCATTCGCGTGGTTGTGTACGACGGTTCGTATCACAGCGTCGACTCCAACGAGATGGCGTTCCGCGCGGCGGCTCGCATCGGCCTGCGCAAGGCATGCGCCGATGCCGATCCAGTGGTGCTGGAGCCTATCGAGGAAATCACGGTGACGATCCCCGAGAGCTACGCCGGCGCCGTGATGGGCGACATCTCGGCCTCGCGCGGTCGCGTGACGGGCATGGAGACCGATGAGCGCGGAGACACCGTGGTCATTGCCCAGGCGCCGCTGGCCGAGCTGACGGATTACTCGACGCGCCTGCGCTCCATCACGCGCGGCACGGGCGACTTTACCATGAAGCCCGCGGGCTATGAGCAGGTGCCCTATGACGTTCAGGCCAAGCTGGTCGAGCGCTATGAGGAGGGCCGCGCCAAGTAGCGTGTGGCTTTGTCTGCAACATGCATGCCGATGCAAGGGCCGCTCTGGGTAATCCGGAGCGGCCCTTTTTGATCCCTGGGGGATGCAAATCGGTTCTTGTCGTGGTTAGGGCTAGTCCCCCGAGGCCTGGTTGCGGCCGGTGGCGTAGTCAATCTGCACATGCGGTTGCAGGTTGTAGCAGTACACGTGGAAGCACAGCGTTTTGCCGTGGTCCTCGACCGACTGTGCCTCAAGGCGCACGCCACGGCAGACAAGTTCCTCTTCGTTATACATGGGTGTGACGCGATAGAGCACGTGGTTGCCCGTGTCGTGGATGTAGCCGAGAATCTGCTCTTCGAAGGGCAACATGCCTGTCTCGTTGAGATAGCGAGTACCGGTGAGGAGATTTTTGCGGTTGGCGTTTTCGCCGCAGAGCGACCAGGCGATAAGGTGACAGCGGTTGTAGAGGCTCTGGCCTGGAATAAAGTCGTAGCGCTGCTGGTGCCAACCGGCGGGATGGATGCGCGAGATGTCGCCGCGCTTGCCTTGGCCGAGCGATTCGGGTCCTATGCAGGCGAGCGCTTTGCGGGTACGGCCCAGGCTGTCGAGTTTAGAGAACTTCTTAAAGCAGCCCTCTTCGGTGGCCCGTTCGTATTCATCGAGCGTGAACGACGGCGTGCCGAGCGGATGCGTGCCGTCGGCGCGGAGGGCAACGTAGGGGTTGCCGGCGTAGTCGGGAATGCTGCTGAGATATACGCCGCGGGCGCGGTTGAGGTCGGGGTTTTCCACTTCGTCGACGGGGGTGGCGTTCGAAGAGACATCGTCAGCGGTGCCGGTCGTGGCGGATTCGGAGCCATCGCCGGAGTCCTCGGAGCTCGCTGTTCCCGATTCGAGCCGGGCGACCAAGTCCGCTTCGTCGTCGGTGCGGTTGGGGCTCTCGCTTTGCTTCTCGGCTAGAGCCGCCGCCTGCTCATCGCTTTGCGGCGAGAGCAGCTTGGGCGCCCCGTCGAGCGATCCCGTAAACAGCGCAAAGCCCAGCACCACGGCGGTGCCGATGGAAAGTACTTGCTTGTAGGCGGATTTGCGCGACATGGGGGCTCCTGGGTAGTCGGTTGCGAATCTACCAGTCTAGCAGGAGCCGACAGGGGCCGTTCTGTCGAACAAATACTTAAGATTTGGGACAAACACTCCTGATTTATTTGTCCCGCGGTCTAGATCGAGGTGGAGTCGAGCCAGTTGAGCTTGCACTCGAGAATGCGCTGCTCGCCGGGTTGGCTGCTGCCATCAAGCAAGGCGAGCAGCATCTCGGCCGCCTCCCTGCCTTCCTGGTCGACGGGCTCGATGATGGTGGAGACGGTCGGTGTGGTGAGATTAGTCCAGTCTTCGCAGTTGAGTCCCAAAAGACCTATTTGCTGCGGAAGCAGATGGGCCATGGGTTGGAGGGCCTTGTAGACGCGGGGGAGCGCCCATTGGTTTTGGACAAAGATGAGCGTACGCTTGGCGGGATTAAACTTGAATTTAAAGTACTCGGTAAGCTCGTTGATTGACGGCTTGTTGTGGTCGATGGGAATCGCTTTGTAGAGCTGTCCGTTCGCTGCCAGCGCCTCGGCATACCCCTGAAAACGCTCCATGCGGGTGCGCATCTCGGTCATGTTGGCGGCAATGGAAAAGAAATCTTCGTAGCCGGCGTCGAGGAGTGCCTGTGTGGCGTTGTACACGCCGTCGTAGAGGTTGGTTTTGATCCAGCTGGTGCCTGGGCTGTAGATGGCCGCGTCAAAAAAGACGACGGGCTTGCCGGCGCGTCTAATGCGGTCGTGCACGGCCTTGAAATTTGCCGTGGGCTGGATGATAAAGCCATCGACGCCCAGCGAGAGCATCTTGTCGACGTACATGAGCTCGGTCTCGGGGTTAAAGTTGCTCGTGCAAACGACCGTCTGGTAGCCCGCGGGGAGCATGACCTGCTCCATGCCATTGAGAACGAGCCCCGCCCATTTGTTGGTGTTATCCAAAATGATGATGGCAATGACGTGGGTTTGCTTGCCGGTGAGCGTCTGCGCTTGGGCGTTGGGAACGTATCCGAGTTCCTTAATGACGCGCGCGATTTTGTTCTGCGTCTTCTCGCTAAGCTTTTCTCGTTTGTCGTTGAGGTAATACGAGACGCTTGCCGTCGAGGCTCCCGCCTCTCGAGCGACGTCTGCGATCGTAACGCGCTGTTTTGCCACAGCGACTCCTTCCGACAGATGAGCATTTTCCAACATGATGACTTTGAGTCTTGGTGTGGGATGCGCTTCGGTGAGCGACCTTTTCCTTTCATATGAGTATGCAACAAATGCGGTATACGGGTGGGGTTGAAATTTGTGACCGGCATGCGCATCTGCCGTCTACCGAGAAAATCAAATACTTCTTGACTTTTGAAATCGAGGGTAAAATCGCAGGATTCATTTTTGGTTAAACGCATAACTAAATCGCATAACCAACGCTCTGACCTGCGCGTTTACCGAAATAAGCTGGCATTAAGAAAAACGAGCACCTATATTGGTCTTGTCGAAAAGACAGCAAGTCCAAACGGCAGGGGATGCTCCGGAGGCCTCCGCAAACGGTGTCTTGCGCACGCAACTCTATGAAAAGAGGGAAGCAATGAAGATCGTAGGCGTTGCCGCCTGTACCGTGGGTATCGCCCACACGTATATGGCCCAGAAGGCGATTCAGGATGAATGCGCCGCCCGTGGCATCGAGTGCAAAGTCGAGGCTCAGGGTGGCCTGGGTATCGAGAACGAGCTGACGCAGGAAGACGTGGATTCCGCCGACCTGGTGCTCGAGTCCGTCGACGTGGGCGTCGAGAACGAGGATCGTTTTGAGCAGAAGATGGCCGAGGGCAAGTTCCTGAAGGTCGGCACCTCGGATGTAATCGCCGATCCGGTGAAGATCATTGACCAGGCCGTTGAGATTATCAAGGCGACGGGCGGCGCCGTTGACGCGCCCAAGGCCGAGGCCAAGGCAGAGAAGAAGGCCGTCTCCGCTGCCCCGCAGGCCCCGACACCGGCGTCCAAGCAGTCTATCTTTGCCGATCCTGGTAAGACGCTGCTCAATGCATTCAATACCGGCGTTTCCTATTTTATCCCCATCGTCGTTATCGGCGGCGTGTTTCTCGCCTTCTCGCTGGCATCCGGTACCGCCGGCGCCAACGGCATGGAGGTTACGAACCCGCTGATGGTGAGTCTTAACACCATCGGCATGGCCGGCATCTCCATGATGATCCCGGTGCTTGCGGCTTACATCTCCTACTCGATGGCCGGCAAGCCCGCGCTCGCCCCCGGTTTTGTCCTGGGCTACCTGGTCAACAACGCAGTCGTTACCCCTAACGGCAACAGCGTTTCGACCGGCTTCTTGGGCGCCATGATCATGGCGGTTATCTGCGGCTACTTTGTCCGCTGGATGAAGACCTGGAAGGTCAACAACACCATCCAGACCATCATGCCCATCCTGATTATCCCGATTCTGACCTCGCTTGTCCTGGGCATGGCCTATATCTACATCCTGGCCACGCCGCTTGGCTTTGTGATGGACTGGCTTACCGGCGTGCTCGGCAGCCTGCAGGGCGGTTCCGCGGTTGTCCTGGGTCTGGTCATTGGCGTTATGACCGCTTTCGATATGGGTGGTCCCATCAACAAGACCGCCTCGACCTTCACCATGGCCATCATGGCCTCCGGCATCTACGGTCCTAATGGTATGTTCCGCGTCGCCGTCGCCGTTCCCCCGATCGCCTGTGGCCTCGCTGCGCTCATCGCCAAGAACAAGTTCGATGACGCCGACCGTCAGATGGGCATCTCCGCGCTGTTCATGGGCTGCATCGGTATTACCGAGGGCGCTATCCCCTTCGCGGTCAAGGACCTCGGTCACACCCTTCCCGGCATTTGCATCGGCTCTGCTGTGGGTGCGGCGCTTGCCGCCTTCCAGGGCATCGATTGCTACGTCCCGCACGGTGGCTTTATCGTCGCCCTTGCCACCAACAACGTTGCGCTGTTCTGCCTGGACATCGTGATTGGCTCCGTGGTCGCCGCTGCAATCCTGATTGCCATGAAGCCCACGCTCGATAAGCAGGCCAAGTAAACCTTTAAGGACTCCGGTTGTGCGGAGGGATGGATTTGACTCCGCACAACCGCCCCTACACAACAAAATCCATCCGTACTGATAGGGCCCACATCTGGGTCCCAGGGAACTTTTGTCAAAAATCCTCTGGAGAAGGAGAACAAAATGTCCAACCTCACCATCCGCCAGGCCGTTCAGGGCATGCTCAAGCTGCAGGATAGCGGCGATCATGCAACCATGGTCGGTATTGGCCCCATGAGCCCCAACCTGATTCAGGCCGTGTTCGAGCTTGCCAAGGACGAGGATTTCCCGCCCATGTTTATCGCCAGCCGCAACCAGGTCGATATGGACGAGATGGGCGCCGGCTACGTCAACGGTTGGGACCAGACGCGCTTTGCCGCCGACATCAAGAAGGTTGCCGATGAGGTGGGTTACACCGGTCCGTACTACCTGTGCCGCGATCACGGCGGCCCGTGGCAGCGCGACGAGGAGCGTAACGCCCACCTGCCCGAGGACGAGGCCATGGAGCTCGCCCGCAAGTCCTTCGTCGCCGACATGGAGGCAGGCTTTGACCTGCTGATGGTCGACCCCACCAAGGACCCCTATCAGATCGGCAAGGTTATTCCGCTCGACGTGGTGCTTCGCCGCACGATCGATCTTATCGACTACCTTGAGCAGTACCGTCGCGAGCATAACCTGCCCGAGGTTGCCTATGAGGTCGGTACCGAGGAGACCAATGGCGGCTTGACCTCTACCGATAAGTACGAGGAGTTCATTTCTCAGCTGCAGCCCGAGCTCGAGAAGCGCGGCTGCCCCATGCCCACCTTTATCGTCGGCCAGACCGGTACGCTCACCCGTTGGACCGAGCAGGTCGGTCATTACAACTTTAAGAATGCCCGCGAGCTCGCCGACATGGCTAAGCGCTACGGCGTGGGCCTGAAGGAGCACAACGCCGACTATCTGGATGACGCAACGCTGCTCGAGCACATCCCGGCTCACGTGACGGCCTCCAATGTTGCCCCTCAGTACGGCACCGAGGAGACCCGCGCTTACCTCAAGCTCTGCGCTACCGAGCAGATTCTGGTCGACAACGGCCTGTGCGACGATCCCTCCGATCTGTATCACACGCTGCTGGTCAAGGCCATCAAGACCGAGCGCTGGCGCAAGTGGATGACCGGCGACGATGTCAACCTGCAGGTTGACGACATTCTGGTCGACGACGAGCTCAGCCTGAAGATTCTGGATGTCTCCGGCCACTACGCGTTCAACGATCCCGAGGTCAAGGAGCAGGTCGAGAAGCTCTATCGCAACCTCGCTGCCCAGGACATTGACGGCAAGCGCTTTGTGATCGAGCACATCAAGCGCCCGATCAAGCAGTACGTCGTCGGTCTTAACCTCAAGGGCGTCACGAGCCGCATCGAGAAGGCTCTCTAAGTAGCTTTTCCTACACGACGCCGGGCCTGGGGCATGTCCCAGCTGCAGGCCCGGCACATAGGACAAAGGGACATCCCCTTTGTCCTATTTTTTGAGTTTTGGATTCCTTAGAAGGAGTTTGCACCATGAAGTTCTTTATCGATACCGCCAACCTTGACGAGATCGCCGAGGCCAAGAGCTGGGGCTGCCTTGCCGGCGTCACCACCAACCCGTCCCTGTACGCCAAGACCGGCGGCAAGCTCGCCGACTTTGAGCCCCATATGCTCAAGATTGCCGAGCTCTGCGAGGGCCTGCCCGTGTCTGCTGAGTCCACCGCGACCACTGCCGAGGGCATGATCGAGGAGGGCAAGCGTCTTGCCGCCCTGGCTCCCAACATCGTGGTCAAGCTTCCCGTGTGCGAGGCCGGCCTCGCCGCCTGCCGCGCCCTGGCCGATGCGGGCGTGCGCGTCAACATGACGCTTGTTTTCTCGCCGACGCAGGCCCTCATGGCCGCCAACGCCGGTGCCCGCTACATCAGCCCGTTTGTCGGCCGCTTTGACGACATCGCCGAGGACGGCATCTCGCAGCTCGACAATGTCGTGACATGCATCAAGAACTATGACTGGACCGGCAAGAACGTCGACGACACCGTCGAGATCATCACCGCTTCGGTCCGCACACCCAACCACGTGACCCAGGCGGCTCTTCTTGGTGCCGACATCGCGACCGTGCCCATGGCCGCTCTCAAGAAGTGCCTGCATCACCCGCTGACCGACCAGGGCCTCGCCTCTTTTGAGGCTGACTGGCAGAAGGTCGTCGCTCAGGCTTAACGACCGGGTTGCCCTCGGCATCGCGCCATCCGGTGCCGGGGTTGTTCTCAAGAGAGGAATTCGTATGACCAACCAGGAGCTGGCGAAGGTCGCCAATGAGGTCAGGAAGGGTGTCGTGACTGCGGTTCACGCGGCCAAGTCGGGACATCCGGGTGGATCGCTCGGTGCAGCCGACATCATGACGTATCTGTACTTTGAGGAAATGAATATCGATCCTGCCGACCCTCACAAGGCCGATCGCGACCGCCTTGTGCTCTCCAAGGGTCACGCGGCGCCGGGCCTGTATTCGGTGTTGGCAAATCGCGGCTATTTTCCCGTCGAAGAGCTCGAGACGCTCCGCCATATTGGCAGCCGACTGCAGGGCCATCCCAACATGAACGATACCCCAGGCATCGATATGTCCACCGGCTCGCTCGGTCAGGGCATCTCTGCTGCAGTTGGAATGGCGCTTGCCGCTAAGCACTGGGGCGACAGCTACCGTGTCTACACGTTGCTGGGCGACGGTGAGTGCGAGGAAGGCCAGGTGTGGGAGGCGGCTATGTTTGCCGGCAACCATGCGCTCGACAATCTTGTTGCCGTCGTCGACCACAACGGCTTGCAGATTGACGGCACGATCGATGAAGTCAACTCGGCCATGCCGCTTGCCGACAAGTTCCGCGCCTTTAAGTGGCATGTGATAGAGCTAGCCGATGGCAACGACATGGCGCAGATTGAGGCGGCTTTCGCCGAAGCTCGCGAGGTGACCGGCGCGCCCGTCGCTATCATCGCCGAGACGGTGAAGGGCAAAGGCGTCTCCTTTATGGAGAACCAGGTTGGCTGGCATGGCAAGGCGCCCAATGACGAGCAGTTTGAGCAGGCCATGGCCGAGCTCGCGGCAGCAGGAGAGGAGCTCTAATGGCAGAGGTCAAAAAAGTCGCCACGCGCGTAAGCTACGGCGAGGCGCTCGTCGAGCTGGGCAATGAGCACGATGACTTTGTAGTGCTCGATGCCGACCTGGCTGCCGCTACGCAGACGGGTAAGTTTAAGGCTGCCCATCCTGAGCGCTTTTACGATGCCGGCATCGCCGAGAGCAACCTGATGGGTCTTGCCGCCGGCATCGCGACCACGGGCCGCGTTGCTTTTGCGAGCACCTTTGCGATGTTTGCCGCCGGTCGCGCCTACGAGCAGGTCCGCAATTCCATTGGCTACCCGCACCTCAACGTCAAGATTGGCGCCACCCATGCCGGCATTTCGGTGGGCGAGGACGGCGCCACGCACCAGTGCTGCGAGGATATCGCACTCATGCGTACGATTCCGGGTATGACGGTGGTCGTTCCCGCCGACGATGTCGAGGCCCGCGCCTGTGTGCGCGCCGCCTATGAGTTTGAGGGGCCGGTCTACATGCGCTTCGGCCGCCTGGCAACACCGGTCATCAACGATCACGAGGACTACGAGTTCAAGATCGGCCGCGGTGTTGTTGTACGGGAGGGCTCTGATGTCACGATCGTCGCGTGCGGTCTCATGGTCGCTGAGGCGCTCGCTGCTGCCGAGGCGCTCGCTGCCGACGGCATCGATGCTGAGGTCATCAACATGCATACGATCAAACCGCTCGATGAGCGTTTGGTGGTTGCCAGCGCCAAGAAGACCGGTCGCGTGGTCACCGCCGAGGAGCATTCGATTATCGGTGGTCTTGGCGAGGCCGTTGCCTCGGTGCTCGCGGAGCAGCATCCAGTGCCGATGCGTCGCGTCGGCGTGCGCGATGTGTACGGCGAGTCCGGCCCTGCGGTCGATTTGCTGCACAAGTATGGCCTAGACGCCGAGGGTATCGAGGCCGCGGTCAGGTCCGTGTTGTAAGGAGTGTTTTCCATGGGATTTGTATCTGCCAACCAAGTGACGATTGGCTACGCCGCCGCCTCGCGCGAGGACGCGCTGCATTATCTGTCCGAGCAGGCTGTTGAGCTTGGTTTTGCCGATGACGCGTCTGCTGTAGAGGCGGCTTTTATTGCTCGCGAAAACGAGGCCGAGACTGGCCTCGTCGCCGGTTTTGCCGTTCCGCATGCCAAGAGCGATGCGATCCATACGCCGGGCGTGGCCGTGCTCAAGCTGTCCGAGCCTGTTGAGTGGCCGAGCTTTGATGGCGTGCCCGTCGATGTGGCGCTCGCGCTGTACGTGCCCGCCGGCGAAGCGGGAACCACGCACCTGCGTCTGCTCTCCAAGGCTGCCGTGATGCTGATGGATGCCGGCTTCCGTGACAGGGTGCGCGAAAGCACCGATCCTGTCGAGATTGCCGAGCTCATCAACGCCGGGCTCGAGGGTTAGAACGGGCTCTCCGTTCCATTAATCGATCCTTCTCCAAGGAAAAGGGCCGCGACGCTATAGACATCGCGGCCCCGTCTGCGTCTCCCCAGATAAAACTTGCCAAAATAAACCTGTCCCTTTTCAGTAGGTTGGCGCGATATGATATATACGTTATATACAAGTTGCAAAGTGGGGGTAGGGTTGCGGTAACGCAAGCCGGCGAAGGGGGCCGATATGATCAAGGCTGTTATTTTTGACATGGATGGAACGTTGATCGATACCGAGCGCTTGGACATGAAGGCGTGGAAGGTGGGTGCTGCCGAGCTGAGTATCGCGATTGATGACGCGCTGATGCATCAGTTTATCGGCCGTTCGAATGCCGATGTTAAGGGCATCCTTGAGGCACATTACGGCAAGGGCGAAACTGCCGATGCAATTTATGCCCGCAACATTGAGCTTCACACCGAGATGGCCAAGACCGACCTGGAGCTTAAGGCCGGCGCCGCCGAGTGCCTAGACGAGCTGCTGACCGCGGGCTATCACGTGGGTCTTGCGACGTCGTCGCGCCATGTTACCGCCGAGCGCAACCTTAAGACGGTCGGCCTCTTTGACAAGTTTGAGACGGTGACCTGCGGCGAGGACGTCGCACACGGCAAGCCCGATCCCGAGATGTACCTGCTCGCCTGCGAGCGCGCGGGCTTTGCGCCCGAGGAGTGTGCCGTGGTCGAGGATTCCCGCAACGGCTGCGTCTCGGGCATCACGGCCGGCTGCCACGTCTTTGCCGTTCCCGATATCGTGCCGCTGCCGCAGGACGTGGTGGATGGCTGCGAGGCCGTTCTCGATACGCTGTTCGATCTGCCGGCAGCGGTCAGGGCAGTGCGCTAAAGGCATGCGCCGAGGTTGATGACGGTGGCTTCGGCGTGGCCCCGCTTGCGTTTTCCCAGATAAAACCTGCCAAAATAAACCTGTTCTCTTTTGGTAGGTTGGCGACAATTTATGTAGCCCAGGTTGAGCATAAGCGAGCGAGCGGGTTCCGGGTGCGGCAAGGTGACGTGAAACAAGCGGGCGCTGACCTTTTGGTCGCGCCCGTGAAGTTGAACGTCAGTTTGCCGTGCCCGGAACCCGCGCAGCGCCGAGCGGTTACGCCGTTTGTAAAACGGCGTAACTTAAAGGTTCATGTTGCCGTGGATGTAGGGGGTGACCTCGGGGGAGATATGGCCGCAGCCTAGGTTGCGCAGGGCAGATTCGATGGCGGCGGGAAGCGGGGCCTTGCCCTCGTCGTTGACCGCGGTCCTGCCGAGGGCGGCGATCTTGGCGACGTCTGCCGGCGCGGCCTCGATATGCATGCAGCCGCCGACGAGGCGTGCGCGGACCTGGTCCAGGCCAAGGTCGTGCAGGTAGTCCTCACAGGCGCGTATTACATCGACCTTCTCGCGCGTGAGCTCCTCGCCCGTGGGGACACGCGTGGCCAGGCAGGCTCCTGCCGGCAGGTTCCAAACGGGATAGCCCCAGGCGCGCAGCAGCTCGCGCTCTTCGTCCTTGGTAAAGCCGACCTCCATGAGGGGCGAGCGCACGCCGAGCTCCTGGGCGGCGCGCATGCCGGGGCGGTAGTCGCCGCGGTCGCTTGCGTTGCTGCCGTCGATGACGGTGGGAAAACCCAGCGACCTGGCGTGGTTGACGATGGCGGTAAAGCCGGCGCGCTTGCAGTGGTAGCAGCGGTCGGCATCGTTGCAGGCTACTTGGGGGAGCCGCAGCTGATCGACCGAAAGATTGAGCACGGGGAGCTTAAAATGCGGCCCTTCATTGGCCTGCCCGTCAACGGACCGCTCAAACGAAGCCTGCTCGGGCGTGCCGATGAGCGGCGTGGTGAGGTGAACGAGAAGCGTGCTGGCGGGCATGATGCGGGCGCAGACCGCGGCCAAAAAGCTGCTGTCGACGCCACCGGAAAAGCCGATGGCGACGCGTCCGTATGCCAAAAGCAGCTGCTCGAGCGCTGCGAGTTTGTCCTGAAGCCCCTCTGCAGGTGCGGTGGTGTCTGAAAGCATGAATCGATCCTTGCCGTTGAGTACTCGGTCGAAAACTATAATCCTACCGAGCCACTTGTCATAAGACTTCTATCTATGTAACGAAAGTGCAATATGCTATATACGTTATATACAAGTTTACAGGTGCGGTAAAGTTGCGGGAGTACAGCAGCGCGAAGCGATGGGGGACCGATATGATCAAGGCTGTTATTTTTGATATGGACGGAACGCTGGTCGATACCGAGCGTTTGGGTATCAAGGCGTGGAAGGCGGGAGCGGCCGAGCTGGGATTCGCGATTGATGATGCGCTGATCCATCAGTTTATCGGTCGTACGCTGCCCGATGTCATGGGCATCCTTGAGGAGCATTACAACAGCAGCGAAACCGCTGAGGCGATCTATCGTCGTCACAAGGAGATTCGCGACGAGATGGTCAAGACCGACCTGGAGCTTAAGGCCGGCGCCGCCGAGTGCCTAGACGAGCTGCTGACCGCGGGCTATCACGTGGGTCTTGCGACGTCGTCGCGCCATGTTACCGCCGAGCGCAACCTTAAGACGGTCGGCCTCTTTGACAAGTTTGAGACGGTGACCTGCGGCGAGGACGTCGCACACGGCAAGCCCGATCCCGAGATGTACCTGCTCGCCTGCGAGCGCGCGGGCTTTGCGCCCGAGGAGTGTGCCGTGGTCGAGGATTCCCGCAACGGCTGCGTCTCGGGCATCACGGCCGGCTGCCACGTCTTTGCCGTTCCCGATATCGTGCCGCTGCCGCAGGACGTGGTGGATGGCTGCGAGGCCGTTCTCGATACGCTGTTCGATCTGCCGGCCGCGGTCAAGGCCGTGCGCTAGCGTTTGCACGCGAGTCGCCATGCCCCGCGCCCGATCCCGCAGGACGGTGACGGTAACGGCGCCTGCGTGGAGGCGCTGACGCAGTCAGCCCCTCTTATCACGCCAAGATTGCTGTTTTGGCCGATAAGAGGGGCATTGTGCTTTAAGCGACTGGGGCTGCGGCCTTGGTAAGGAGCTGGCGGAGGGTTATGACGTTACAAGTTACTCCAGGAGCCAGTCGATCACGTTGCGCTTGCGGACTCCTTCGTAGTTCGCAAGCGCAAACAGCGTGTCGAGCGTAAGAAGCGTCTTGGGGTAGTTGTCTCGGACTTTCTTAAAGGGGGCCAACTCTCGATCGAGGGTAGTTTCGTCGAGCGTTGTGGCTGAAACCTGAAAATAGGCTGTCTCGTCTGACTTTAGGGCAACAAAATCAATTTCCCCGCCGTCGATATCGCCCACGTAGACGTCGTATCCACGGCGTAGGAGCTCGAGATAAACAACATTTTCGAGGATATGACCGATATCGCTGCTTTGGGTTTTGACGAGAGCGCCTCTAAGTCCAAGGTCAACGGCGTAGTATTTGCCGTTTGTTGAAAGAAGCTGCCGACCGCGCACGTTATAGCGCGGAGCAAAGTACAGCACAAGGCTGTCTGTTAAGCCTTTGAGGTACTTGGCTACGGTTTTCTGGTCGGTTTTGTTGCCGTTGGACGAGAGCGTGTCGGAGATTTTTTTAATCGAGATCCGGTTTCCAATGCTATGGAGTAGGAACTTGGTGATATCGCGCAGGGTCGGGACGTCCGAGACCTTCAGGCGTTCGATAACGTCGCGTATGACGATGGTATCGTAGAGGCTCATAAGATAATCGCGCGCCTGGGGTCCCTGAATACCCGTCTCGGCGATAAAGGGAAAAGAGCCCCTGGTTATGTACTCGTCAAACAACTGCGCGGGAGCCTTTCCGTCATTGGTTTTTGCCGAGCAAAACTCTTTAAAGGATAGGGGCAGCATCTTGAGCTCTACGTAGCGGCCGGAGAGCAAAGTTGCCAGCTCGCTCGAGAGCAGATAAGCGTTGGAACCGGTTATGTGGAGGTCGACATTGTCCTTGATAAAAAGACTGTCGACGGCTTTTTCGAAATGCTCGACGTGCTGTATCTCGTCCAGAAAAACGTAGTTCATCTTATCGGGGACGAGTCTGGCGGAAATGTAGTCGTAGAGCGCTCTATACGACGTAAGCGACTCGAACTCCAGGTCTTCAAAGTTGAGGGATATAACCTGGTCGCCTGTGATTCCATGATCGCGCAGGTAGCTACGGTAGATTTCGAATAGCTTTGATTTGCCGGACCTTCGCACGCCCGAAACGACCTTGATGACGTGTGAGTCTTTCCACGAAATGAGCCAGTCGAGGTACTGTTTGCGATCAATCAGATTCATGAAACCCCTTTCTTGGCGAGAAAAAACTGGAGCAAAATCAATACTTATAGGAAATATCTAAAAATATGGAATTGAGTCTATTTTAACAAAAAAGCTAATGAAAAATGGATTACATTCCATAAATATCCGTAGCCGCAGGTCCGGCTAAATGGGGAAGGCCCGTGGGGCCAGCAAAAACGCCGCAGCGGGGCTGTTCCCGTTGCGGCGTTTTTTGTTACAGGTAGGCGCCCAGGTTGATGTCGGTTATTGGGGCCGCGGATGGGCCCGTCGGGTGCTGCTCGGCCTTTTGGGTGCTCATACGTTCGAGCAAGAAGGGGCGCACGAGCTCCTGACGGTTAATGTCCTCGGTGGCCGTGACCGTGGTGACGGTACGCGCGGCGGAGCCGATGCGGACTCGTTTGGTCTTGGCGGTAGGTTTATCCTCGATTTGTTCCATGAGCAGCTGCACGCCCTTGCGGCCGATCTCGTAGCCCGGTGGTGCTACCGTGGTGAGGGGGACCGATCCGCTCCAGGCAAGCGGGTTGCCATCGCAGCCGGCAACAAGAATCTGGCCGGGGACGGAAATGCCCTTGTCGACCAGCGCCGAGATAACGCCCGAGGCCAATACGTCGGTCAGGCCGATGACAAAATCGGGGCGCTCGTCAGCAGGGCGCTCGGCAATCTGGGCACCGATACTGTAGCCGTCGGCTGCGGTATTCCATTCGCCGGCGTCGATGACCTCAATTTTGATATCGGGATGCAGGGCAAGTGCCTTGTGGATGCCAAGGACGCGCAGAGTGAGCTGCATGAATGCTGCTCGACCCACAACGACAATATGGCGTGCGCCGCGGGCGATGGCGAGCTCGGCGATAATGCGCCCCTGTGCCTCGTTGTCGGCGGCCACGTAGTAACCGGGCTCGGAACAGTGGATATCCAGGTGGACGATCGGCACGGGCATCTTGGCCATGGCGGGGTGCCAATCGGGGGATGCCATGGGCTGAACCATGACGCCGGACATCTGCGTGCCCATAAAGTAACGCAGGTAATGGTCCTCGAGAATATCGTCGTTATCGGCGTTGGCGATGAGCAGGTCGTAGCCGTGCTTGCGGGCCTCGTTGTGGGCGCCGCTGGCGATTTGGAGCGAAAAGCCGTGATCGAGACGGGGGAGCACCAGGCCAAAAGACTTGGTGGCGCCGCCCGCGAGCTGACGAGCGCTTTGGTTGGGCAGGTAGCCCAAGCGATTGATGGTCTCGTTGATGAGCTTGAGGGTCTCGGAGCGCAGCTTTTCGGGGTGGTTGAGCGCGTTGGAAACCGTGCCCAGCGAAACCCCGGCCTCGCGCGCGACGTCGCTGATTTTCACCTTTGCCATAGCGGCCCCTTTGATGCGTTTCAAGTACAAACCAGATTGTAGCATCCCAAACCTACCAAAAAGAGACAGGTTTATTTTGGCAGGTTTTATCTGGGGAAACGCCGTTGCCAGCGCGACCACCACAAAGGTGCCTGTCCCCATTGTGGCGGTTTGGACCGGCTGGGCATGTGTGCATCGGGTGGTATCTAAGTTGAGATACCACTTCTGGTATATCAGCTTGCGTTTGCGTGAGTACAATACTCGAACGTTATACGTCTCAGCGCCCCCTGTGCGTGGACGTCTTGCAGTCACGCGAACGAAGGGATTTATCCTATGTGCGGAATTGTCGGCTACACCGGCTCTGATATTGCAAAGAACATCCTGGTCACGGGCCTCAAGCGTATGGAGTATCGCGGCTATGACTCCTCGGGCGTCGCGCTCGAGGTGGGTGAGGGCGCCGCGGCGCACCTCGACGTCATCCGCCGCGTGGGCAAGGTCGCGGGCCTGGAGAGCGAGCTTTCCAACATCGACAGTGACGCTACCTGCGGTATCGGCCACACCCGTTGGGCCACCCACGGCAAGCCCTCCGTCGTTAACGCCCATCCCCACACCAGCTGCGACGGTCGTATCGCCATCGTCCACAACGGCATCATCGAGAACTTCGCCGAGCTGCGCGAAGAGCTGGAGGGCCGCGGCCACCACTTTAAGAGCGAGACCGATACCGAGGTCTTCGCGCATCTGATCGAAGAGGCCTATGCCGAGACGCACGACCTGATGGCCTCCGTGCGCGAGGCTTGCACCCACGTGGTCGGTGCCTATGGTCTGGCCGCCGTGTGCGCTGACGAGCCCGGCGTGATCGCCGTGGCCCGCAAGGATTCCCCGATCGTAGTCGGCGTGGGCGAAACCGGCTCCTATGTCGCCTCCGATGTCATCGCGCTCATCGACGCCACCCGCGATGTCGTGGTGCTCGAGGACGGTCAGTTTGCCAAGCTCACGCCCGCAGGCGTCGAGTACACCGACGAGGTCGGCAACGTTATCGAGCCCAAGGTCACCCACATCGACTGGGACCTGGACATGGCAGAAAAGGGCGGTTATCCCGACTTTATGCTCAAGGAAATCCACGAGCAGCCGCGCGTCGTGCGCGACACGCTGGTCGGTCGTATGACGCCGGCCGGCGAGCTCGACATCGACGAGCTGGGCCTTTCGCTCGAGGAACTCAACGACATCGACCGCGTCTACGTGATCGCTTGCGGAACCAGCTATCACGCTGGCCTCATTGCCAAGAATCTCATTGAGGGCTGGGCTCGCATCCCCACCGAGGTGGAGGCGGCCAGCGAGTTCCGTTATCGCAACCCCATCATTACGCCGACGACGCTTGTCGTTGCCGTGTCCCAGTCGGGCGAGACGGCCGATACCCTTGCCGCCATTCGCGACGCGCGCATCAAGGGTGCCAAGGTCTTCGGCATCACCAACGTGGTGGGCAGCCCCGTGGCGCGTGAGAGCGACGGCGTCATCTACACCAAGGCCAACAAGGAGATCGCGGTCGCCTCGACCAAGAGCTTCATCGGCCAGGTCGTGAGCCTGACGCTGCTGGCTCTGCTGCTAGCGCAGGTCAAGTACCGCCTGACCACCAAGCAGGCGCGCATGCTGTTCCGCGAGCTTTCCGATACGGCCGAGCAGATCCAGTGGATTTTGGATACCCAGACCGAGGCCGTGCATGAGGCCGCCCTGCTGTGCAAGGACGCGCAGTCCGCACTGTTCGTGGGTCGCGGCATGGGTGCCGCTATTTCCTACGAGGGCGCGCTCAAGCTCAAAGAGGTCAGCTACCTGCACGCCGAGGCCTACGCCGCCGGCGAGATGAAGCACGGTCCCATCGCACTGATCGATCCGGGCTTCCCTGTCATCGCCGTGGCCACCAAGAGCGCCACCTACGACAAGACCGTGTCGAACCTTATGGAGTGCAAGGCGCGCGGCGCCAAGGTCATCGTCGTTGCCACTGAGGGCGACGAGGAGATCAACAAGATCGCCGACTGCATCATCCGCGTGCCGGCAGTCCGCGACGTGTTCAGCCCCATCACGGCGAGCGTCCCGCTGCAGTTGCTCGCCCGCGAGGTGGCCATCCTGCGCGGTTGCGACGTTGACCAACCTCGCAACCTGGCGAAAAGCGTCACGGTCGAATAATTGTTGTTCCGCCGTTCTAGTGACCGAGGCCCGGCTCCGTTGCAGCGGAGCCGGGCCTTGTTGCATTTGCCCAGATAAAACCTGCCAAAATAAACCTGTCCCTTTTTGGCAGGTTAGCGGAGCTTGCTGGTCTCGAAGTACTTGGGATATTGGTCCAGGACCTCGGTCTGGTTGCGGAACATCATATGCAGGTGCTTGCTGACCAAAAAGCTCGCCTCGATGGGGTCGCGACCGGCGATAGCGCGGCGGATTTTCTTGTGCTCGTTAACAATCTCCTGATTGTCGAGCCTCTGCGTGGCGGCGCGCAGCCAGCGGAAGCGCTCCAGGTCGGCATTGGTCGCCTCGAGCCACGACCACACGGTGCTGCGGCACGCGATGTTAAAGATCATGCGGTGCATGAGGTTGTCGCTTAAAAAGAAGCCGATGCGATCCTCCTCGGCCATGGTCTTTTCCTGCAGCGCGATGGCTCGGTCGAGCTGCTCGATGCCTGCCGAGGTGGCACGGGCGCAGCACTCTACAATCACCTGCTTTTCCAGGTGCTCGCGAATGTAGCAGGCGCTCTCGGCAAGAGTGAGGTTGATGGGCGAGACATAGGTGCCGCTTTGGGGCACGGTACGCACCAGGCCCTCTTGCGCCAGACGCACCAGCGCCTCGCGCACAGGGGTGCGCCCCATATCCAGGTCGTCACAAAGCTGCTTGACACCCAGTTTTTCGCCCGGTTTGTAGTCCAGGTAGACGATTTTGCGTCGAATGGTGTGGTAGGACTGGTCCTGTAGGCTCGTTTCCTGCTCGCCGACGTGCATCGATTCTTCCATAGTGCCTCGCAACCGTTCTATCACACTGATATGTCAGCTGTTAATTATGCCGCGAATCAGCTTTCCGCGGTGGGTAATTCGGCTGTTGCCCAAGAACTATTGCGGCATCTTAGTCTTTGTTTACGCAAGGCTGCGCTCAATGTTGCCGTATCATAAGCCGTCGCAAACGTGAAAGAGAAAGAAGGAATCCCATATGCAACTGGCGAATATCGTACGCGAGCGCTGGAAGGGTGTCTTGTTCTGCCTGATCATCGCTATCCCCGCAACGCTGCTCGGCAAACAGATTGAGGTGGTCGGTGGGCCGGTATTCGCCATCCTCTTCGGCATGGTTCTGGCGCTCGTCTTTCCCAAGAATCGCCGCGAACAGCTCGCCGTCGGTGTCACCTATACGTCTAAAAAAGTCTTGCAGTACGCGGTTATCCTGCTTGGCTTTGGCATGAACCTCTCCCAGATTCTGTCCAAGGGCGCCCAGTCGCTACCGATTATCGTGGCGACAATCTCGACCTCGCTTGTCATCGCCTTTGTGCTCTGCCGCGTTATGAACGTGCCGAGCAAGATCGCGACGCTTGTGGGCGTGGGCTCGTCAATTTGCGGCGGTTCTGCCATCGCCGCGACCGCGCCCGTCATCGATGCCGACGATCGCGAGATTGCCCAGGCTATTTCGGTCATCTTCCTGTTTAACGTTATCGCGGCGCTCGTGTTTCCGACGCTCGGCGGTATGCTCGGGCTGACCAACGAGGGCTTTGGCCTGTTTGCCGGCACCGCCATCAACGACACCTCGTCCGTAACGGCTGCAGCGAGCGCTTGGGACAGCATGCATCCCGGCGCCAATGTGCTCGAGAGCGCCACGGTGGTCAAGCTCACCAGGACGCTGGCCATTATTCCCATCACGTTGGTCCTCGCATGCTGGCAGATGCATCTGGCGCGCAAGGCCGGCGGCGACGCCAAAAGCACGTTCTCGCTTAAACGCGCGTTTCCCATGTTTGTGCTGTTCTTTGTGCTGGCGAGCGTAATCACCACGGTGCTTCAGCTTCCCGTGTCCATCACGGCGCCCATCAAGGAGCTGTCGAAGTTCTTTATCGTGATGGCCATGGCGGCTATTGGCTTTAATACCGATATCGTCGAGCTGGTCAAAAAGGGCGGCAAGCCCATCGCGCTGGGCTTTTGCTGCTGGATTGGCATTGCGTGCATGAGTTTGGGAATGCAGCACGTGCTGGGAATCTGGTAGAGAAGTAGCTTATTCGCGTGCTGGTTGCTGGTTGCTGGTGAGCGCAAGCCTGCGGTGGAGCGATAGGAGCTCTTGCGGGTATGGCTTGTCCGCAGGTTTATAAGCCCCGAAGAGCTCTTATCGCCCCGCCAGGATGGCGATGCGGGGCAACACCTATACTCGCAGGACGGCGCTTTCTGCCCTATAGTGTTTGGTGAGCAATATCGTTCAATTTTGAAACACTCGGTCGTGCGACCGTCGGCGGTTGCACGTCGCCGCGGACAGGGGCAAATCATGGATAGCGATGCCAAGCTGAACATCTTGACCGAGGCCCTGGCTGCTGCCGGGGCCTCGGCATTGGCAATCGATGCGCGTGGGGACGTCGCGATTTCGACCATGAATGACGCGGCGCTTGAGCGGGATGTGGCGGCTTTTGTCGCTGAGCGCCTCGACCGTATAGGAGACGGCGCGCGTCTGGTTATGGGGCGTGCGGGTACGCGCCTGAGCCTGACCGTTCGCCCCACCGACAAAGAAGGCGGGGGCCTTTGGGTCGTCGTGGTCCGCGAGGTACGCGGCGCCGCGGCGCATGCGGGCATCGAGTGGCTCAACGCCGACGAAGTTGAGGCCCGCTACGAATCGAGCGCGTACGGCGTCGTTGAGGGTGCCGCTGCGGTAGCTGCACCGGTGGCCGAGAGCTATGCGCGCGGCGTGCCCCTTATGCTCGAGGGCGAGCTGGGCGCGGGTCAGGTCGAGATCGCCAAGCGCCTCTATCTGGACGGTCCTTTTGCCGATCAACCCTTTGTTTCCGTCGCGCTCGATGAGCTCACCGATCGGGGCTGGCGCCATGTGCTCAAAAGCTCCGAATCGCCGCTGTTCCAAACGGGGCTGACCCTTTGCATTGAGGGCTGGAACGCGGTTGGCCCCCAGCGCCTCCGCGAGCTCGTTTCCACGATGGCTGACACCGCGTTGGCGACGCGCTGCCATGTGGTGCTGACAGCGAATGACATGCCGGGCGGCGGCGAAAGTGATCAAGCCGCCTTTGTGACCGAGCGCTTCGCCTGTGCGGTGAGCGTGGCGCCGGCGATTGCCGAGCAAGGAGCCGC
>CAJLJQ010000018.1:0-27974 GCA_905207015.1 uncultured Collinsella sp.
AAGGTCAATGCCGCCTTGTTTCAAGGCACCTTGCTCGCTCTGGCGGGCTTTCGCTGTCGTTGCCAAAACAACGGCGTTCCCTTGGCGGCGTACTCATTGGGGACAGACTTAAATGAGTAGTCGTTGGGGGCGTTCTTAAACGACTAGTCGTTGGGGACATTCTTTGGGCGCGGTTGGCGCATCGAATGCTCGGGAAAATACGAGCCGGTATTTGGCCGAATAGCGGGTCGCGGTTTCCGGATGGGGTGGGTTGTGGAAAGTGCGACCCGGAATATTGCTCTGAAACGGGATGCCGTTTCCCCGACAAGGCTCAACCGGAAAGCGCATCCCATTCTGGGGCGGCAAAACGGGATGCGCTTTCCGCGCGACAGAATCTATGCAGCCGTGTTGAGCGACAGCCCCGCTACTCGCCCAGAATCAGCGCCGCGAGCTCGTCTTGGGTGTCCACCACGTAGTCGGCGCCGGCGGACTCCAGCTCTGCGCGGCCGCGGAAGCCCCAGCTGACACCGGCGCTCTTGAGGCCGGCGTTGTGACCGGTCAGAACATCGACATTGGAATCGCCCACATAGAGCGTGGTTGCCGGGTCGGCGCCTAGCTCTTCCATCACATGCAGCGTAACAGGCGCCTCGGGCTTGGGAGGAAACGCATCGACGCGGCCCTGCACCAGCGCAAAGCGCTCGGAACCAAAGTATCTTTCGATAAGCGGAGCGGCCGAAACATGGTCCTTGTTGGTGAGCACGGCAAGCTGCACGCCCGCGGTGCGCAGGCGGTCGAGCATCTCGATCGTGCCGGCGTAGGGTGAGGTGTGGTCCTCCTTGTGCTCGCCGTAATAGGCCCTAAACTCGGCAAGCGTCTGCTCAAACATACGGCCGTCGCCCGCGTACTCGGCGGGCATAAAGCGCTCGACCAGCTTAAGCATGCCGTTTCCCACCTTGTAGCGGTACTCGTCCACGGCAAACGTGGGCCAGCCGTGCATCTCGCAGGTGTGGTTGCCGGCGGCCGCCAGGTCCTCGAGCGTGTTGAGGATGGTGCCATCCAGATCAAAGATCACATGGGAAAAAGCTGCTGCCATGGGTGCTCCTGCCGCTTGAGTTGTAAAACGCACCCCATGATACTGGGCATGCGTGCCGGGCATGTTTGGAATCTGAATATCTTTAATAGCCCTGAGCCTTTGTCGTTAGCAAATCCTCGGCAGTTGTTCTCCCACAAGCATGTCGAGGATGCGGGTCGATCCCCAGCCGGTGCGCACGCGTACGGCGGGGCGGGTGTCCTCGGCAAGCGGCAGCACGCGACCGATAATCGCGGCGTTTTCGCCGTAGCGCGCGGCGCGCATGGCTGCCAGTGCGGCATCGGCCTGCTCGGCCGGCACGACGGCGACCATCTTGCCCTCGTTTGCTACCTGCAACACATCGTAGCCGAGCATCTCACATGCCGCCTGTACGTCGGGGCGCACGGGCACGGCATCCTCGTCGATCTCCATGGCAACGCCGCTGGCCTGGGCAAACTCGTTGAGCGTGGATGCCAGGCCGCCGCGCGTGGGGTCGCGGAAGCAGCGTGTGTCGGGTGCTGCGGCAAGCACATCGGCAATCAGGTGGTTGAGCGGTGCGGCGTCGCTTTCAATCGCGCTCGAAAACGCCAAGCCCTCGCGCTGGCTCATGATGGCGATGCCGTGGTCGCCTAGCGTGCCTGAGACCAGGATGACGTCGCTGGGGCGGCAGTTGGCGCCGCTGAGCGCCACGCCCGCGGGCACCTCGCCCACGCCGGCGGTATTGATGTAGACGCCGTCGGCACCGCCACGCTCGACCACCTTGGTGTCGCCGGTGATAATCTTCACGCCCGCCTCGCGCGCCGTTTCGGCCATGGTCTGCACAATCTGGCGCAGCTTGTCCATGGGATAGCCCTCTTCGAGGATAAAGCCGCATGAGAGGTAGCGCACGTTAGCGCCCGAGGTCGCGACGTCGTTGACGGTTCCACATACGGCGAGGCGGCCGATATTGCCGCCGGGGAAGAACTGCGGCGTTACCACAAAGCTGTCGGTCGACATGGCGATTCGCTCGCTTGCGGGCAGCGCGGCGACACCAGCATCGTTGCCCGCAAGCAGCTCGGGCGACCCAAAGGCATCCAGAAAGACCTCATCGATAATGCGCTTCATCATCTGGCCGCCGGAGCCGTGGCCCAGCAGGACAGTGCTATCGGTGGCAGTACGGGACATATCGAAAACTCCAATCGTGGGTGGTGTCAGCATGCGGGCGCGTCCGGGTTAGTCGCGGTAGCGGTAGTACGCCGCGCAGCTGCCTTCGGAGCTCACCATGCACGGGCCGACGGGGTGCTCGGGCGTGCAGGTGCGGCCAAACAATGGGCAGTCGCTCGGCGTGATGGCACCGCGCAGCACGTCGCCGCAGCGGCACCCGCGCGGCTCGACCGTCGCCTCAATGGGCACGTCAAAGCGGGCGCCGGCATCAAAGCGCGCGAATTCGGGTCGGATGGAAAGACCCGAGTTGGCAATCGGTCCCAGCCCGCGCCACGTGGTGTCGCACGGCTCAAACACCTGCTCGACCAGCTGGCGTGCCACGGGGTTGCCGTCAGCGTTGACGCCACGGCGGTAGGCGTTGTCGATTGCGGGCCTGTGCTCGACAACCATCTGGACCAGCATGCTGATGCCCTGCAAGATATCGACCGGCTCAAATCCCGTGACCACGCCGGGGGTCTCGAACTCATCGACCAAAAACCTAAAGGGTGCCAGGCCCGTGATGGTAGCGACGTGACCAGGCAGGATAAAGCCGTCGATGGTCGTCTCGGGGTCGTTGGAGATCGCACGCAGAGCCGGCGGCGTGGTCTTGTGGGCGCAATAGACCGAGAAGTTCTGGAGTCCGCGTGCATCGGCCTCCAAAATGGCGGCGGCGATGGTGGGCGTCGTGGTCTCAAAGCCGACGCCCATAAAGATGACCGGGCGATCGGGGTTGTGTTCGGCGATATCGAGTGCATCGAGCGGGGAGTACACAATGCGAATATCGCGCCCCGCCGCCTTTTGCGCGGCGAGCGAGGTAGACGACCCGGGCACGCGCATCATGTCGCCAAAGGTGGTGATGATGGCGCCGTCCATCTTGGCGAGCGCGATTGCATGGTCGATATCGCGGTTGGCGGTGACGCAAACGGGGCATCCCGGGCCGCTTAGCAGTTTGAGTCCCGTCGGCATAATGGAGCGAAAGCCATAGCGGCCAATGCTCACGGTATGCGTACCGCAGACTTCCATAAGGTTGATGCTGCGGTTGCCGACAAGCTCGTGAATACGATCAATGAGCTCGCGAGCCAGCTTGGGGTCGCGAAATGCCGAAAAGTCGATACCGGAGCGAACCGGCTGCGCCGCCGCCACTAGTATGCCTCGGCCGGGTTGGTGGCGAGCTGGTCCTCTTCGGCCAGCTCGGCCATGGTATTGACGAGTTCGAGTGTCTCTTGGGCTTCCTGCTCGTCGACGATCTGAATGCCAAAGCCGGCGTGCACGAGAATATAGTCGCCTACCTGTGCCGTCGGCACGAGGCGCAGCGAAACGGGGCGCTCGATGCCCATCATGTCGACGGTCGCCTTAAGGTCGTCGTCGCGTTTGACCACTTTACCGGGAACGGCAAGGCACATAATGTTCCCCTTTTATACGTTTTGCGCTGGATAGGCGCCTAATTACCCATCAATTGATGGTAGCGCTCGCGGGAGTCACGAGCAAACGCGTTACACCTGTGAGACGGCGGCGCGCAGGCTGGCAAAACAGCCTATCGCAACGCCGTCTGCGCGAGGCGAGCGCGAGCGATGGCGGCCTGACCGTAGGCGATGCAGCCGTCGTTGGCGGGTACAGCGTGGGGGACCAAGACGGCAAGACCGGCGTCTTTGAGTTCGTGGGTGAGGAGCTGAAGCAAAAGCCGGTTCATGAACACACCGCCCGAGAGCGCGACGGTATCGAGGCCTCCGCGCGCACAGATTTCGCGTGCGATGTGGGTCGTAGCGTGCGTAATGGCGATGTGAAACCCGAGGGCGAGCCGGTCGGCCGGCGCGCCTGCCTCGATTCCATTCAGAAGAGCTTCGATGAGCGGTTGGGGGTCCAAGATGGGGGAGTCGTCGGCAGACGTGAATACGCCTGTATGATTGCCGTCGAGACGAACGGGCTTACCGCCGAGCGCGCGCCAGGCGGCGGCTTCGAGTTCTATGGCGGGTTCGCCCTCGTAGGTTGCCTTGCCGCAGATGCCCAGAATCGCTGCCGCGGCATCAAAGAGACGCCCCATGCTGCTGGTACGCGGGCTGTTGATGCCGCGCTCGATCATGGTGGCTGTCACGCTGCGTGTTTGCTCGTCGAGGGTGCCCAATAGCCCCGCGGCACCCGGATGCTCGAGCAGGCCGAGCTCGCTCAGCAGGGCAAAGGCATTGCGCCGGGCATCGCGCACGGATGCGGCTCCGCCTGGCAGCGCCCAGGTGCGCAGGTGCGCGGCGCGTTCAAAATCGGCATGGCCGGCGATAAGAAACTCGCCGCCCCATATGGTGCCGTCGGTGCCGGCACCCGTACCATCGAAGGCAATACCGAGGACGCGCGCATCGGGCGCAAGCCGGCCAGCGACAATCGCCTCTGCCATTACGCTCGCGATGTGCGCATGATGATGCTGGATTTCGATTAGCGGCAGACTGTGCTCCCGTGCCCGCTCACGCGCCCACTGGCTCGATAGATAGTTGGGATGCATGTCGCATGCCAGGGCGGCAGGCGTCAGGTCAAAGAGGTTTTCTAGACGTGCGCGGGCGGCGCTCCAGGCATCGAAGGTCGCGCCGTTTTCGACATCGCCGATATGCTGCGACACAAAACAGGCCACATGGCCGTCGGCGTCCTCGCGCGTGAGCGCGATCGTGGCTTTTTGCTGCGGCCCGCAGGCGAGCACGCAGGGTGCAGTGCCGTCGAGCGCCGGCAGCGACAACGGTTGCGGCGCATATCCGCGTGCGCGACGCACAGGCATGACGGTGCCGTCGACCACACGTACCACGGAGTCGTCGTAGCGTGAGAGAATCGCACGGTCGTTGCCAAGTAGCGCGTCGGCGATGCCGGCGGCAACAAGATGTTCCCATGCAAGGGCATCGTCGGTCTCGATAGGTTCCTCGCTCAGGTTTCCGCTGGTCATGACCAGCGCGTGCATGCCATGCGACGAGGCAGCTGCAAGCAGCAGATGCTGAAGCGGTGTATAGGGGAGCATGACGCCGAGCTCGGGTAGATCGTGCGCGACGGATGGCGCGAGTGTAAGGCCGTCGGGGGAATCTCCCTCGCCAACAGCACGGCGGCGCAGCAGCACAATGGGGCGGATGCTGCCGGCCAGCAAGTCGCGCTCGGCATCATCGACATGGCACAGGCGTTCAGTATCGGCAAGGCTGCGCACCATAACGGCAAGCGGCTTGTTGCTGCGGCGCTTGCGACGGCGCAGCTCGACCACCGCCTGCTCATTGGCGGCGTTGCAGGCCAGATGGAATCCGCCCAGCCCCTTGATGGCGACAATACCGCCGCTGGCCAGCAGCTCGACACAGCGGTCAATAATGGCATCGCTGGTTTCGCGCGTGCTGCCGACGGCCGGCATCGCCCCCGAGCCTTCGAGCTCCATGTCGCCCGCCGCCTCGCGCCAGGTAATATGTGGCCCGCAGTCAAAGCAGGCATCGGGCTGCGCATGAAAGCGCCGGTCAAGCGGGTCGCCATACTCTGCAGCGCACTCGGGGCACATAGGAAAGCAATCCATCGACGTGGCCGCTCGGTCATAAGGCAGCGACCGGATGATGGTAAAGCGCGGCCCGCAGTTGGTGCAGTTGATAAAGGGGTAGTGATAGCGACGGTCGGCGGGGTCGAACAGTTCGCGCAGGCAGTCGTCACAGGTGGCGACATCGGGGGAGATGAGCGTCGTGTGCACGGTCTGATCCTGCGACGCTACAATACGAAAGACCTGCTCATCGTCGGCATCCCAAGCGTCGGGCTCCAGGTCTGCAACAGCGACATGCTCAACGCGGGCTGCGGCCGGCGCGTGCTCCGACAGCGCGGTGACAAATTCGTCGAGCGCCTCGCTCAAAGCATGCGCCTCGATGTGTACGCCATCGCCCGCGTTGAGCACCCAGCCGCAGATGCCATGCGCCATAGCCTCGCGATACACAAATGGCCGCATGCCGACGCCCTGCACAATGCCCGTTACATGGATATGCACATGTCGCATGCGACACCCCTCATCAAAACCGACCAAATAGGGACAGGTGCGCTACAGCCCCAGGCTCTGCTTGGTGGCGGCGCACGTGAGCTCACCGTGCTTAACGCCGCGCAGGCCCAGCAGGCGGTCGGCTAGTTCGTAGACGCGCTCGCCGCGACCCTTGAGCGCCAGAATCTCTAAGCAGTTGTGGTGATCCAGATGCACGTGCATGGTCGATACGATCTCGTCGGTGTAGTCGTGCTGCACTTCGTCCAGACGGCGCGTCAGGTCGCCGGTATGGTGGTCGTAGATCATGGTGAGCGACCCGATAACATGCTCATCGGGCGTGCGCATCTGCTCCTTGGCGATCGAGGCGCGAATCAGGTCGCGCACGGCCTCGGAGCGGTTGGCCACGTCGCCGCGGCGCGCGATCTGTTCGTCAAAACGGCGCAGCAGGTCGTCCGGTGCGGTAACCGAAAAGCGGACCAGCTCGGAGCCGGAGCCACTACAGTGGCAGCCTGCGTCACCGTCCGCCCCGTGCGGATGCTCGTGCTCGTACCCGCAGCCGTGCTCGTGTTCGGCCACGTTACACCAGCTTCACGGAGCCGACGGAGTTGTGGTCGGCCTCGATGGCCTCTTCGTAGCCCTCGAGTGCGTCGTGGGCCTCGTGCAGCGCGGCCATGGCTGCCTCGAGCTTGGCGCCGATGCGCTCCATGTCAAAATTCTCGGTCGCATGCAGCAACTGATGGCTCCACTCGTGAGCGAGCTCGATGGTGTCGTCGACCTGCTTGACGCTCATGGCAAGCTGGCTCATGTTCATTCCAACATCATGCATGGGAAATCTCCTTGTGTGGACGGTAATCCAGTGGTTCAGATTTTACTACGCCCGCTCTGCGCGCCGCTGCATAAGAAAACGGGTGCGAGTCTGTGCGACTCGCACCCGTTCACTGGGGGCTGTTTGTGACTACCATACTATCCGTGGTTGCACTCGGTGCATCCAGAAGTCCGGCGAGCGGTGCAAAAGCGCTCATGGACGGCGGGTAAGTAACAAGCGTATTACAGATGCTTCTCCAGCAGCGCCTGCAGCCTCGCCTTGGGCAGAGCGCCAACCGAGCGGTCAATCTCTTCGCCGTTCTTAAACACAATCAGCGTGGGGATGCTCATGACGCCATACTTCATGGCCAGGTCCTGGTTGTCGTCGACGTTGCATTTGGCAACGGCAAGCTTGCCCGCCAGCTCATCGGCAACCTCGTCAACGATGGGCGAGAGGGATCGACAGGGCCCGCACCACGGTGCCCAAAAATCGACCAGCACGGGCAGGCTGTCGTTAACGACGGAATCGAAATTCTCGGGGGTAATCTGCTTAATGTCAGCCATGGTGACCTCCATAATGCGACGCGGCTTGGCCGCGTAAAACTCAGTACGACCGTGCTTATACCCAGCCGCCCGCAAAGCAACCACTCGCGGGCAGCTCTTTTATATAATGGTGGGCACGCAAACGATTGGAGAGCGCATGTCCACGTCACAAAGCCAGAAAAAAGAAGCCATCGCCCAGGCGGCCGAGCAGGAGCTCACATCGCTTGCGGTCCGTGGCGTGCGTATCGCGGGCAACGCGTGCTCGCCGATCGTGCTGGTCAAAGGCGATTTGGACGAGGCCGAGCGTTCGGGTGGCGAGCTTGCCGCCGGCCCGGATGGCGCGGCGTTGCGCAAGGCGCTTGGGGCCATCGGCTACGCGCCCGAGGATTTTTGCGTGCTGGCAAGCGTCGCCGGCGTGGGTGACGGAGCGGTCGCGGTGGGCGAGACGCTGCCGTGCGAGCTGTTCCGTGAGGCGCTTGAGGCTTTGGACCCCGAGGCGGTGCTACTGCTCGACAACAACGCGGCTGACGCCATGCGCGAGACCTACGCCGATATGCTCGTGGCGATCGATGACTTCGACACCGCCATGCTCAAGCCCGGCTTGGTCGCTCATGTGCAGGGTCGCCGCGTGCTCGCGCTCGACGGTTTTGAGGCGGCACTCACCGACAAGGCCGCTAAGCAGCGCATGTGGGCCTACATCAAGCAGCTGACTCCGGCGGCCGCTCCGCTGTAGCGAGCCCGCGTCGACAAACGACCCCGAGCGGGCGAGCCGTACCCGCGGAACGCAAATCCGTCGCGCCCGCGCCCTTACATCACAGCGCGCAGCTCAAACCGATCGCCGTTAATGCGGAACTGGCAGTTGCCGTTCATGCGCTCCACGGCGAGTTTAATGCTCTTGGTGCCAAAGCCGTGACCGGCGTGCTGAGCCACGGGCATGCCGTCGACCATGTGCGGCGCCCGTCCAAATGTGTTGGAAACCGAAAGCAGCAGCTGCCCGTCCTCAAACCGCAGATCAAGATCGACAAAGCGCTTGCCCTCGGGGGCGGTGCTCGCCGCGTCAATGGCGTTTTCCAGGGCATTCGAAAGCACGCTGAACAGGTCGACATCGGCCACATGCACGCTCTGGGGCACGGCGGCGCGCAAGTCGGCGGAAATGCCGCGCTTGCTGATATCCGAGCCAAACGACGAAAGCGCGATGTTGACGGTCTCGTTGGCGCTGTAGCGGCGCACGGCGGTGCGGTCGTTGGCCTCGCATAGCGTATCGATGCGATCGAGCGCCTCGTCGGTGCGGCCTTCTTCGATCAAGACGGCCAGACCGCGCAAGAAGTGCCGCATGTCGTGGCGCAGAATCGACAGCTCGCGTCCGGACTGGCGCCATGCATCGAGTTCCTTCATGGCCGAGCTATCGCGTGTCTCGAGCATCCAGCGTTCACGCTCGGCAGCCTCTTTTTCTTCGTATTCACGCAGGTAGACGGCGAGGAACATAAGGTAGAACGCACAGAGCGCAAAGGCCAAAAACTCAACCGTCACCACCGAGCCCGAGTGGAACAGCGTGGTGTAGACGTTGGTGGCGTAGTCAAAGATGTAATAGACGAGCGGCAGGATTAAAAGGATGCCCAGCTCGGTGGGGCTTTTAATCGCCAGGCGGGGTCCAATGTCGCCGGCCCAATGCAGCAGGACGGCAAAGACGCCGAGCGTGGTAGCGATGCGTGCCAGATAGTACGCAATCTGAGAATCGGTTGCGGCAAAGGCGGCGATACCCATCCAATTGCTGAACTGACAGCTCAGATAGGCACTCGTAATGCCGAGCGCGGCAAGCAGTGGACTCAGGCGGTAGCGCGCACACAGGTAGACGATAAGCGGCAGGTGCACGACGAGCGGATAAGCCTGGCGGGCAAATAGTTCGCCGCCAACGACATTGGCGATCGAGAAGGCGGCGCCGGTCACGACGCCGGCCCCCAGCAGCTCAAGCGCGTGGCGTCGGTTGATTTCGACACCGCACAGCGCCGCCGAGGCAAAGACGCCAAAGAGCAGCGTCGTGGCGTGGTGGATTGCCCAAAGGACCATTTCGACCGAGGAGGCCATCAGCGCCTCCTGCCCTCAAAGCGCACCGCAAAGTAGGCGTCTTGGAACCCCTGTTTGCTGCTGCGCGACAGCGGAATGCACGCGCCGGAGCGCATGACGATGTCCGTGCGATCGAAGTGGTCGATGTTGCGCAAGTTGACCTGGTAGCTACGGTGGCATTTAAAGAAGGTGGCATTTTGCGCCAAACGGTCCTCGACGCTGCGGAACGACTCGAGTGCCTCGATATCGCGCCCGTCGCGCAGGTGGAAGACCACGTGCTTGTTGCGCGCCTCGGCATATTCGATGTCGGACAGGCGCAGGGCATGGTAGCCAAAGGACGTTTTGATCACGAGCTCGTCGGTCGCTGCCGGACGCATGCTCGAAAGCTCGTCGAGCAGTTGCGCCAGGCGTTCGTAAGTCACGGGCTTGAGCAGATAGTCGAAGGCGCGGACCTCGTAGGACTCCAGTGCAAACTCGGGCGATGAGGTGAGAAACACCAGGCGCACGGCGGTATCGGTCTGGCGCAATTCGCGCGCGGTATCCATGCCGTTAACGAGCGGCATGATCATGTCGAGCAGGATGATGTCGGCGCGCGACGTGGCATGGCGGGCCAGCAGGTCCTCGCCGCGCGTGACGAGCGCAACATCGACCGTCGTGCCCGTCTCGGTCGACCAACGGTCGATCATTCGGTGCAGTCTATCTAGAAAAGCGACGTCGTCGTCGCAGGCAATAATCTTGAGCATTCGGCCCCCTTAGTAATTCGATTTTGCCACATTGGGTGCGTACCGCTCGCGGGGGTGCGCACCGTTTGCGCCCCACGGCGTGCAACTCGCGCCAAGCGGCAGGGCGTTAGAAAGTGCAGCAGCAAAATAATCCGTGGATAAACATGTCAATACATGCTGGTGGCTGGCCGGGGAACACGCCAGCCGCCAGCGCCAAACGATGCCAGACATCGCGAAGCATAGGGATAAGGGGAGCTACGATGAGGGAGAAGAATACGGGAATGCGCGCCGTGCTGACGCGCCTGCTGGGCATCGCCACCGTGGCATGCGCGCTCGTGGCGTCGCCGGCGGTGGCCGAGGCGGCGACTACGACGGATATTCCGCGCGACGCGATTCTGGCCCAGAGAAGCGATACGGGCCTCCAATACCCCTACTCGGTGAAGCTCGAGGCGGGAAAAGACTACGTCATCGGCGGTGAAATTACCCTTGGCCACTATGAGGTCGAGGGCGGCACCAAGGACGATCCGACGCGTGTTTACTTTTCCAACAAACCTAAATACGGTGGCCAGATAGTCGACAAGAGAGGTTCTACGGCCGGCGAGCTCTTTGTCCTCAAGGGCGGCTATATCGAATTTATCGGCACCAACGGTTCCTTTGAAACTACGTTTAACTGCAATGGTCATAGTTTCTTGTCTGACGATGCAAATCCGGATAAAACGTATGGCGCAGATTCTGTTATCGACAAGAGACGTGCCGGTGGGAGCTTAAACTTCAAGATGAGCGGCATCGACCTGCGAACCATTAAAGGAAAAAGTTCCAAACGCGCTATCGCGCTATACGGCACGATGGACGGGGGCGAATCGGCCGTATTCGAGGACGTCTCTGTAATTGATTGGGATTGCAGAACGGGAACGGCGAGTTATGGACATGACCATAGCTACGGGAACAGTACTTACCTATATACCGCCTCTCCTGCTCCGGTTACCATCCGCGGTTCGCAGAACAGCGGGAAGAATCTGGACGTAACCTTTAACAACTGTAAGTTCGAGGGCAACCGTGACCACTGCGCTGGCGCATTGAGCGTTGTGGGCCGTGGGTTCCGTCCCAGTGTCGTGCTCAATAACTGCACGTTTAACAACAACAGGCAGGAGTCGATCTGGTGTAAGAGCCTTGGGGTCGAGGATACAAACGAACACACTCATGCGGGCAATATTGTCGTTAACAATTCGGATGTCACGCTCAATAACTGCATCGTTCAGTCGACGGACTCGCGGGTTCCGGCGGCGAACTATACGCAGGACATGGTCATGACGAGTGCAATCGCAGTTGCTAAAGGCTCGACATGTACGCTTAACAATACGTATATATCCGATACCTATGCCGTGGGCACAGGTGAATACAAAGATGCGAATACACGTCGAAACACCGTGTATGCTCACGGAACGGTGACGCTCGCCGGTAATACGACCATTACTACTAACGGTGATAAGGGCGCCCGAGGCCTCGCGCTCGACACGCCGGGGATTTATTACCTCAGCAAATTGAACATTGCAGAATCCTTCACGGGCAAGGTCCAGCTGTCGCTCAAGGACGATCAGCTGGGCGCTTATAAGGGCACACAGTGGAAACTTGGCACTTGCGATATCGATGAGGCCGACCTGCGCGCTCGCGTTACTACGGACGATCCAAGTGTCGGCATTGGAAAGACGGACGACGGATATGTGTACGCCTCGCGCCTGCCGCACAAGCATGTGTGGTCGGTGGAAAAGGCCACCAACAGCTCATGTCAACTGAAGGTCACCTGCTCCGGCAAGATGCGCCCGAGCGATTGCAACTACAAAAATGGTTATGCCGTCGAGCTGGGCATCGATGGAGCAACGTCGGATAAGGGAAAGCTTGGCGTTACATACAGCGGCGGCGAAGTCGCTCCAACGCTGACGATGTCGAATAAGGACGGCTATGCTCGAGACGATATCGTCTCGACGGGAGGCGTACACATCTCCGGGTCTCGGTATTACAAGCTTTCGAAGTGGGGCGATGACGCGGGCGAGCCGCTGGAGTATGTCCCTACCGATGCAGGGATCTACCGTATCGAGTCTACGGTTAAGGTCAAGGGTCAAGAGGGCGACCTGACGCTTACTCGCGAGTTCCAGATTAAGCCGCTAGAGCTGAGCAAGGTCAGCGGGCTCACGTTTGAATTCAATGACGGCGGAGAAGACGCCAAGATCAATGGTGAGACAGTTCGTGCGTACCCGTGGACGGGTAAGACGATTGCGCCGAGCTTCTCTGTTAAGGTCTACAACTACGACACTCAAAGCTGGTCGTACTTTGTCAAGGGCGACGACTACGAGATTGATAATGATCCGTCGTATAGCACGGTGAGCGCGATCGGTCCTCCCAGTTCCAATTCTTATTACCCGTACTACCAGGTCTATATCAAGGGCAAGGGCAACTACACGGGCTCGAGATATGCATGCTGGACTATTACGGGCACGCAGTTCGAGGACGTGATGGCCGAGGGATTCGAAGGCCCCTATGATGGGCAGGCGCATGGCGTCAACATCTCGGTATCGAATGCCCCTGCCGACATGAAGATTGAGTACAGCGTGGATGAGAGCGACGAATGGACGACGGAGGTTCCGAGCTACACGGACGTTCAGCGCACTCGCAGGGGCGAGGTTCGCTCCGTGACGGTCGATTATCGCATCACCGCGAAAGACTATGTGACAAAGAGCGGGTCGGTTGAAATCAAGATTACGCCCGCCAGCCAGCCTGTTCCTTGGCGTTATATCGCTAGCGAAGGCACAGGTGTCAAGGTCAAGGACGAGAGTGCACATTTGCTTGGCGATGGATCGCTTTCCAACCTGAATGAGACCTATGAGTGGAGAAAATTCGGGGACACATACTGGGAATCCATCCGTGCTGGTAAAACTTCAATCGAGTCGCTTGCTGCCGGGAAGTATGAGGTGCGCTTCAAAAAGGACAACAACCACTACGCTTCGGGGGCCAACGTCTTCGAAATTGCGGAGGGTCCTTGCGCGTCCGCTGACGGTACTTGGTATAAAACCAAGGGTTCGAGTGGTGCCCACTGGCAGGTGTGTCGATGCGGCAAGAAGCTCAACGAAGACACGCATGTCTTCTCTTGGGAGGAAGTTAAGGCTCCCACCACCGAGAAGCCCGGTCTAAAGCGGTATCAATGCTCCACGTGCGGCTATGTCCTGCGCGAGGAGGAGATTCCCCCGGCGTGCATCGGCGGTTATGTCGGCGTGTATGACGGCAAAGAGCATGCCGTGAGCGTTGACCTTAAGGCTGGCGCGACGGCTCAGTTCAGCATCGACGGCGGCAAAACGTGGAAAACGGATGCTCCTGCAATCAAAAACGTCGGCAAGACCACGGTCGACTATAAGGTGACCACCCCTGGTGCTTCTGACATCAAGGGGCAGGTGACGCTCGAGGTGATGCCGTGCCCGATTACGGTGGCGCCAGCTCCTGCTTCTAAAACGTATGGCGACCCGGACCCCGACTTTACCTATGAAGTGACGGCCGGCTCTCTTATGGAGGGCGATACGCTTTCCGGTATTACGTACAAGCGTGATGAGGGCGAGAATGTCCTGACCGGTTATAAGACGTACAAGGTGACGGCTTCTCAGGAAGAGGGCGCCAACGCTAATTACGACATTACGTTTGAGGCGGGCAAGTTCACCATTACGCGCCGTACTATCGATGTGACGTGGAATGTTGGTCAATACGTTTACAACGGCCAAGAACAGGGTCCCACGGCAGAGATAACCAATCTGGTCAACAACGACGACGTGTCTCTCAAGGTCACTGACGCCGCAAAGGTAGATGCCGGCACGTATACGGCGAGGGTGACTGGGCTCGTCGGTGAGGATAAGGTTCTCTCTAATTACCGCAAGCCCTCGGGTATTGAATGCACGTATGCTATCGCCAAGGCCAAACGGGACAGTGCTCCCAATGTAAAGGCGACAGCGGAGACCGTGAGTGGTAAACACGACGGTAAGATTGAGGGCGTTGATACATCGATGATGCTGGGCAAGCCTAGCAAGCAGATGATGTTCATCAAGGCAAGTGATCTGGTTGATGGCGACAAGCTTGAGAATCTGGCGCCTGGTTCCTATCGCCTGTGCTACGGGGCTACGACGAATTACAACGCTTCCAAGACCGTTACCGTTACGGTCGATGCCGGCCGCAAGCTCAAGGTGACGCTGCCGGCCGAGCAGGCGGGCTACGCGCTCACGGCTGACGCGACCGAGCTCGACTGGCACGGTTCTGCGACGCTTAAGTTTACGGTCGCGGACGACTATTACGCGACTAAGGATTTTTCCGTTAAGGCAAACGGCGAGACCATCAAGCCCAGCGAGCAGGGCGTTTACCAACTGTCTAAGGTGGAGAAAGACACCGTGATTACCGTCGAGGGCATCGCCAAGCATGAGCCCGATGGTACCGGCTGGAAGAGCGACGGTTCTTCTCACTGGCATGTTTGCACGTGCGGTGAGCGGATCGACGTGGCCGAGCATTCCTTCGAGTGGATAATCGACGAGAAGCCTACGGTCGAGAAGCCCGGATCCAAGCATTTGCACTGCACTGTCTGTGACTACAACTCCTCCGATAAGGTTGTAATCCCGGCGGCCTCTGTTGCCGGCTACTCCGGCGAGTATGACGGCAAGGTCCACACTGCCGATGTCTCGGCCCTGCCCGAGGGCACGGCGGTCACGTACAGCATCGACGATGGCGTCAATTGGTCTGCCTCCGCTCCCGAGATCAAGGACGTCGGCACCCTGCCGTTCAAGTACAGCGCGATCGTCGACGGAGCCGCTATCGAGGGCGAGGCGAAGCTTGTGGTGACGCCGCGCAAGGTCACTGTGACGGCGTCCGATGCCTCCAAGACCTACGGCAACGATGATCCCGAACTGGGCTGGAAGGTCACCGAGGGCGAGCTCGTCGAGGGCGAGAGCCTCCAGGACATCACCGTCTCTCGCGAGGCCGGCGAGACCGTGCGCAAGGGCGGCTACGTCGTGACGGCGTCGCAGTCCGAGGGCGCCAACCCCAACTACGATATTACGTTCGTTGATGGCAAGTTCATCATTAACAAGCGCGAGCTCACCGTGACGTGGGACGCTACCACCGAGTTCACCTACGACGGCGAGAAGCACTGCCCCGAGGCGGAACTCGGCAACGTCATTGGAGATGACGACGTCTCTGCATATGTTGACGGTGCTGCGGTCAAGGCCGGCGCTTACACGGCGAAGATCATCGAGCTGACGGGCGCCGACAAGGGCAACTACAAGCTGCCGGCAACGGGCCTGACGCGCGAGTTCTCCATCAAGAAGGCTCCCAAGGGCGCACCGGTGGTCCAGGGTGTGGCCGAGACCGTCAGTGCCAAGGCTGACGGCAAGATCACGGGTGTCAACGCCGCTATGGAGTGGCGTGCCAAGGACTCGGGTGAGTATCAGGCCGTGTCCGAAGGCGCGACCGAGCTCAGCGGTCTTGCCGCGGGCACGTACGAAGTGCGCTACCGCGCTGATGACGACCACGAAGCCTCCGCCGCGACCAAGGTTACGGTTGCCACGGGCCGCAAGCTCGCTGTGGCGCTGCCCGCCGAACAGGTCGGCTACAAGCTCACGGCTGACGCGACCGAGCTCGACTGGCATGGCTCTGCCACCCTCACTATCAGCATCGAGGACGGCTACTTTGCCGACTCACTCACCTATGCCGTCAAGGTCAACGGAAGTGCCGTGACGCTCAACGAACGCGGCGAGTTCACCGTCCAGGACGTCGAGGGCGACGTGAGGGTGACGGTCGAGGGCGTGCGCAAGCACGAGGCCGTGAGCGATACGTGGATCTCCGACGACAATACGCACTGGCACGAGTGCACTTGCAGCGGCAAGATTGACGAGGCCGAGCACACCTTTACGTGGGTTGTCGACACGCCTCCCACGGCGACCGAGAAGGGCTTCGGTCACCGTCAGTGCGTCGTCTGCGGGTACGCCCTTGCCCCCGAGGAGATTCCGGCTGCTGCTATCTCCGGTTACTCCGGCGAATACGACGGCGCGTATCACACGGTCAATGCTTCGGCGCTGCCCGAGGGTGCGACGGCCGAGTACAGCACCGACGACGGCAAGACCTGGTCTACCTCTGCCCCCGAGATCAAGGACGCCGGCGCGCTGGATGTTGCCTATAAGGTGATGATTGGCGGTGCGACGGTCGAGGGCAAAGTGACGCTCGAGGTTACGCCGCGTGCGATCACGGTCACCGCTCAGGACGCCTCCAAGATTTACGGCGAGAAAGACCCCGTCTTTGAGTGGTCGATCACCTCTGGCGAGCTCGTCGGGGACGATACGCTTGAGCTCGAGATCGAGCGCGAAGACTGTGACGACGTGCGCGAGGGTGGCTATGCTCTGCGCTTGACACAGCTCGAGGGCGCGAGCCCCAACTACAGCGTCACGTTCGTCGACGGCACGTTCATCATCAACCAGCGTCCGCTCACCGTGACGTGGGGTACCACCGAATTCGTCTACGACGGTAAGGAGCACTGCCCCGTGGCAGAGCTTGGCAACGTCATCGGCAAGGATGACCTTGGTGCACTCGTTGACGGTTCCCAGACCGAGGTGGGTGCTTCGTACACGGCGACCCTCGCCGAGCTGACGGGCAAGGCCGCGGGCAACTACACGCTGCCCGCCGATGGCTTGACATGCGAGTTCTCCATCAAGAATGCCGCGCAGGACGCGCCGGTGGTCCAGGCTGAGGCCGAGACCGTGAGCGGCAAGAAGGACGGCAAGATCACGGGCGTCGACGGCACCATGGAGTGGCGCGCTCGGGGCGCCGCCGAGTACCAGGCCGTGGGCAAGGACGTGACCGAGCTCAAGGACCTCGCCGCCGGCGTGTACGAGGTGCGCTACCAGGCTAAGGCCAACTACGACGCCTCTGCCGTTACCGAGGTTACCGTGAAGGCGGGCCGCAAGCTCGTCGTGACGCTGCCGGGTAATCAGGTGGGCTACACGCTCACCTCGACGGCAACCGAGCTCGACTGGCACGGCTCCGCAAAGCTCGCCATCAGCATCGACGGCGCGTACTTTACGGGCAAGAACTATGCCGTCAGCGTCAACGGCAAGGCCGTTAAGCTTGCTGACGACGGCACCTATGAACTCAAGGACGTAGAGGGCGATGTGAACGTGACGGTCGAGGGCGTGCTCAAACACGAGCCCGACGGCTCCGGCTGGGCACACGACGCCAAGAACCACTGGCATATCTGCCGCTGCGGCGAGGTCCTCGACAAGGCCGAGCATACCTTTGAGTGGGTTGTCGACAAGCCGGCGACCACCGAGGCCAAGGGCGAGAGGCACCAGGAGTGCACGGCTTGCGGCGAGAAGGGCGCAACCGAGGGCATCGCGATCCTGGCACCCACGATTATCGAGGGCGCAGGCCAGGCGATCACGGTCGACACCGCCAAGGACCTGAGCTTCCGCTCGAACGCACCGATCAAGTACTTCCAGAAGGTGCTGGTCGACGACAAGGAAGTCGACGCCGAGAACTACGCGCTCACCGAGGGTTCCACGATCGTGACGCTCAAGACGAGCTTCGTGAAGACGCTTGGTGTGGGCGAGCATAAGCTGAGCGTGGTTTCGACCACGGGCACGGCTGAGACGACCTTTACCATTGCCGAGGCCGCCAAGCCCGCTCCTGGCCAGACCACCACGACTACTACGACCACGACTACGACTTCCAAGCCTAAGAAGAAGGCTGGCAAGGAGACGTTGCCTGAGTCCGGCGACAGCGCGTACGTCATGGCTGGTGCTGTGTTCGCTGCCGGCATGGCGGCTCTGCTGCTGGCGTGGACTATGAAGCGCCGCGTTTAACCGCATGCCAGTTCCCAGCGGGCCCGGATTGAGCGATCCGGGCCCGTTTTTGGGCCTGTCGGAAACCCGGTGGGCAAAAAAATGCCAAATATGAGTACTGTCACCATTTTAGTAACAGCAAAATTGCCCTAAAAAGCGTGTTGTCGGGCCAAAATTGCATCGATTTCCGCCCGGCAGAGCCACGATCGGGTCCCAAATTAGGCGATTTTGCCGTTCTGGACCGGAAAATCGCTGTTACTAGTTTGGTAACAGTACTCATATTTGCCCTTTTTTGCCCACGCCCCTTCGGCTAAGGCGATAAACAGGGGGTTAAATATTAAATCAGGTCCAACCTCGTCTACCTATAGCGCTTCGGCTCGAAAGCGACCCAGCCCAAGATCGAATCTTTATTTCAACTTTACACCTAGGTTTACAGCTGTCTTGTCAGCTGTAAACCTAGGTGTCATACTAAAGCCCCAAGATTCGCCAAAAGAGAGGGGCCTTGATGGCACAGAGCGCGAACATGGATGCGTCGGAGCTTGCACGCGATATCGCGGCCGGCCTAGCATCGGCAACGACGGCAACGGAGCGCGCGGCATTGGTGCCCGCAGAGCTCGTCGAGGCCATTCAGCAACTAAAAACCCAACGTGACGCGGTGATTTTGGCGCACTACTATGTGGCGCCCGAGGTCCAAGCCGTTGCCGATTACGTCGGCGACAGCTTCTACCTGGCAAAGCTCGCCAAAAGCTTGCCGCAGCAGACCATCGTGCTGTGCGGCGTGGAGTTTATGGGCGAGAGCGCCAAGCTGCTCAACCCCACCAAGACCGTGCTGCTGCCCGAGCCGGGCGCGGATTGCCCCATGGCTCACATGGTCAAGCGTGAGACGGTCGACGCGGCGCGCGCCGAGTACGGTGACGACCTTGCCGTGGTCTGCTACGTCAACTCCACGGTCGAGATCAAGAGCTGGAGCGACGTGTGCGTCACCAGCTCCAACGCCGTCAAGATCGTGTCCGAGCTGCCGCAGCAGCACGTCCTGTTCATCCCCGACCAAAACCTGGGCCGCTTCGTAGCCGAGCAGGTGCCGCAAAAGCACGTCATCCTCAACAACGGCTACTGCCCGCGCCATCACATCATCACCGTCGAGCAGATCGTCGACGCGACGGAGGCCCACCCCGACGCGCTCGTGCTGGCGCATCCTGAGTGCAAGGCCGACGTCCTGGCCGAGGCCGACTACATCGGCTCCACCGCCGGCATCATCAAGTATGCCGAGGAGTCCGACGCCAGCGAGTTCATTATCGTGACGGTCCGCGGCGTGCTCTACGAGCTCGAGCGCCGCTGCCAGGGCACCGGCAAGAAGTTCCACTTCCCCGCGGTGAAGCCCACCTGCGTCAACATGGACCTCATCACGCTCGAAAAGCTCGTGCGCTGCCTGGAGACGGGCGAGGGCGAGGTGCAGATCGGCGTCTCGGACGAGGCGGCAGACCAGGCCAAGCTCACGCTCGACCGTATGCTCGAGTACGCAGCGCGCTAGAACAATGTGACATGAGGGACAGTCCCGCATGTCACATTACAAGGGAGAGGATTCCTGTGGAAACCAAACAATACCCCGACATGGAGTGCGACGTCGTCATTGCCGGCTGTGGCGTGGCGGGCCTGTACGCGGCTCTCAACCTGCCGACGAGCACGCGCGTGATCATGCTCTCCAAGGGCGCTGTCGACGAGTGCGATTCGATGCTCGCGCAGGGCGGCATCTGCGTACTGCCCGAGGGCTCGGACTACGATGCCTTCTTTGAGGACACCATGCACGCCGGCCACTACGAGAATCGCCGCGAGAGCGTCGACATCATGATCCGTTCGAGCCGTTCGGTCATCAACGATCTGCTAGCGATGGGCGTGGATTTTGAGCGCAAGGCCGACGGCAGCCTCAACTTTACCCGCGAGGGCGCGCACAGCCGTCCGCGTATTGCCTTCCATGCCGACATTACGGGCAAGGAGATCACGACCAAGCTGCTCCAGGCCGTTCGCAAGCTGGATAACGTGCAGATTTTGGAGCACGTGGCCATGACCGACATCCTGACGGGCGAGCGTGATGGCGCCACGGTGTGCACCGGTGTCGTCGCCGTTTCCGTGGACGAGGACAACTCGGTTCGTCCCGCCGACGAGCTGGCAAATGCCGCCGAGGGCGTGCATGCCGGCGAGCCGTTTAAGATCCATGCCCACCATACGCTGTGGGCGACGGGCGGTATCGGCGGCGTGTACGACCATTCGACCAACTACCCGCAGCTCACCGGTGACGCCTGCTACATCGCGCAGGAGCACGGCATCACGATGGAGCACCTGGACTACGTGCAGATCCATCCCACGGGACTGTTCTCGCCGCAGCCGGGCCGCACCTTCCTGATCAGCGAGAGCTGCCGCGGCGAAGGCGCGATTCTGCTCAATGCCGCCGGTGAGCGCTTTACCGACGAGCTGCAGCCGCGCGATGTTGTCGCCGCCGCTATTCGCGAGCAGATGAAGCTCGACGGCACCGAGCACGAGTGGCTGAGCTTTGCCCCCGTCGAGCGCGACGTGGTGACCGGGCACTTTGCCAACATCCGCGCGCGCTGTCTGGAGGACGGTCGCGACATCTTGGACGAGCCCATTCCCGTTACGCCCACGCAGCACTACTTTATGGGCGGCGTGTGGGTCGACAAGGACGGCCGCACCTCGATGCCCGAGCTCTACGCCGCTGGCGAGACGGCCTGCAACGGTGTTCACGGCAAGAATCGTCTAGCTTCCAACAGCCTGCTCGAGTCCCTAGTTTGGGGCCGCCGCGCTGCTTGGCGTATGCGCACCGGCGAGTCGCTCGCCGTGGAGCAGGCGGGCGAGCCCGCGCTCGACGGGCGTCATCGCGCCCTGAGCGCCGACTCCCTGGCAATCGATGATTTGGCCCGTGCCGCCGGCACGCAGGCCGTGGAGGAGTAGACCATGAATCCCATTACCATGAAGCTCGTCGTCGATGATCTGATTCTGCAGGCTCTACGCGAGGACATTACGTTTGAGGACGTGAGCACGGCGAGCGTGTGCCCCACGGCGCGCCCCGCCACGGTGGAGCTCATCGCCAAGGCCGATGGCATCATCGCGGGCTTGGATGTGTTCGCCCGCACCTTTGAGCTGCTGGATTCGCAGAGCTCGGTGCTGTTTGATGTTGCCGACGGTGACGAGGTGCACGCCGGCGACCACGTGGGCCAGGTGCGCGGCGATGCGCGCGTGCTGCTTTCGGGCGAGCGCGTGGCGCTCAACTACCTGCAGCGCATGAGCGGTATCGCTACCTATACGCACAGAATGGCAGCGGCGCTCGAGGGTACCAAGACCGTGCTTGTCGACACACGCAAGACCACGCCGGGCATGCGCGTTTTCGAGAAGGCGGCGGTTGAGATCGGCGGCGGCAGCAACCATCGCTACAACCTGTCGACGGCCGTCATGCTCAAGGACAACCATATCGACGCCGCCGGTGGCGTGGCACACGCGATCGAGATGGCGCGCGCCCACGCGTCGTTTACCACGACGGTCGAGATTGAGTGCGAGAACCTGGACATGGTGCGCGAGGCCGTGGAGGCCGGTGCCGACATCATCATGTTCGACAACATGACCCATGACGACATGGCCGCCGCGATCGAGCTTATCGCCGGTCGCGCCAAGACCGAGTGCTCGGGCAACGTGGACGCCAGCAACATTCGCGCCCTGGCCGATCTGGGTGTCGACTATATTAGCTCGGGCGCCCTGACGCACTCTGCGCCGATCCTCGACCTCTCGCTTAAGCACCTGCGTCTGCTGGACGGTAAATAATGAACGCCCGCGAGCGTCGCCGTGCCATCATGGGCGTGCTCGAAGGAGCCAAGGAGCCCGTTTCGGGCAGCGCACTTGCCCGCGAGGTTGGCGTGAGCCGTCAGGTCGTGGTTCAGGATATTGCCCTGTTGCGTGCCGATGGGCACGATGTCGTGGCAACCAACCGCGGTTACGTGCTGCAGGAAGCCGCGAGTAGCCCCGCCGTGCCCACGCGTCTTGTTAAGGTGCGCCACAGTGTGGAGCAGGCGGGCGACGAGCTTACGAGTATCGTCGACGCGGGTGGCGCCGTGCTCAACGTGATCGTCAACCATCGTGTGTACGGCAAGATCACGGCCGACCTGGACATCCGCAACCGCCGCGATGTCGAGCGCTATCTGCGCGATATCGAGAGTGGCAAAAGCTTTCCGCTGCTAACGGTGACGAGCGGCTATCACTTCCATCGCATTGCGGCGGAGGACGAACAGACCCTCGACGAGATCGAGGCCATGCTCAAGGAGAAGGGCTACCTTGCCGATTTAATGCCCTACGAGGACGATCTCTCTTAGCCGACGCTGCAAACGCTCCTAAGCGGCAATCTGACGTTCAATCGTCGGTCGCGTACCAAAGTACGCTTCCCTCCTCTTTCACGTCACCTTGCTCGCTTAGGGGCGTTTTCGCTGACGTGAGCTCAACCTGCGACGGTGCCAAATTAGTTATCCGCACAAAAAAGGAGGCCTCCGCGGCGATGCGGAGGCCTCCTTTTTGTGCACGGTGTACTTGTGAGTGTGCAAGTGCGGGAGTTGTTACTCCTCGACGATCTCGGTGATCGCGCCGGCGGGGCAAGCGTCCTGGCAAGCGCCACAGGCGACGCAGGAGTCCTCGTCAGCGACGGTAGCGACGTCCTGGAGCTCCAGAACGCCAGCGGGGCAGGAGTCGACGCAAACGCCACAAGCGATGCACTCGTCGGCATCAATTACGGGATGAGCCATGGTAGTTTCCTCTCTGTTGACCGACGCTACAGGCGATGCGCGCCGGTTTGATTCGGGCAAAAACATACCACGGGAGCGACCGTTTGCAATACCCTCTGGCCGGCATCTTCATACCGTTCGCCGAGTATGCCAAGGTTTACTAAAAAACGCGCAGGTGGGGCCGTTGAGCTGCGCAAATGTTAGCTATAGGTGACTTGTAATATTGACCTATTGAGCGCGCCTGCGGAAAGGGCATCCCGTTATTTGGCCGAAAACCGGGTCGCAGTTTCCGGTTAGGCCCGCTAGCGGAAACTGCGAGCCGGCATCAGCTCTCAAAACGGGACGAGCTTTCCGCAAGGCAGCTCCAGACACCTTCGGACCCAAGCCTCAGCCATCTCTACATAGATCTCGATAGATTTGCCGAGAACTCAAACAGTGCGTCTACCTGCGTATTTGCGGACCTAAACTCTTGGCAATAAGAAATCTTATATGAATTGACTTAGATTTTGTATATTCCGGCCCATAAGGGGATACACTACATCCTGAAAGACAAGCCGAAACACCGCTCGGCAGACCGCCGAGTCGGTGCAAACGCACAAGAGAGAGGGAATTTCTAATGGGCAAGATTCTTGGTATCGACCTTGGTACTACTAACTCCGCAATGGCCGTTCTCGAGGGCGGTTCTCCGACCATTATCGTGAACGCCGAGGGCGACCGCACCACCCCGTCCGTCGTGGGCTTCCGTGCCGACGGCGACCGCGTCGTGGGTAAGGCCGCTAAGAACCAGGCTGTCACCAACCCCAAGAACACCGTGTTCTCCATCAAGCGCTTCATGGGCCGCAAGTACTCCGAGTGCACCTCCGAGATCAAGACCGTGCCGTATGAGGTCAAGGAGGGCCAGGGTGGCCGTGCCGTCGTCGATATCGAGGGCAAGGATTACACCGCCGAGCAGGTGAGCGCCATGACGCTCGCCAAGATGAAGGCCGACGCCGAGAAGTATCTGGGCGAGACCGTCACCGACGCCGTCATCACCGTTCCGGCTTACTTCAACGACGCCCAGCGTCAGGCCACCAAGGACGCCGGTAAGATCGCCGGCCTCAACGTCAAGCGTATCGTCAACGAGCCGACCGCTGCTGCTCTTGCCTATGGCCTGGACAAGCAGGGCACCGACCAGCGCATCCTGGTCTTCGACCTGGGCGGCGGCACCTTCGACGTCTCCATCCTCGACCTCGCCGACGGCGTGTTTGAGGTTCTGTCCACCTCGGGCGACAACCACCTGGGCGGCGACGACTGGGATCAGCGCGTCATCGACTGGATGGCCGATAAGTTCCAGCAGGAGAACGGTGTCGACCTGCGTCAGGACCCCATGGCCCTGCAGCGTCTGAAGGAGGCCGCCGAGAACGCCAAGAAGGAGCTCTCCGCCGCCCAGCAGTCCACCATCAACCTGCCGTTCATCACCATGAACCAGTCTGGCCCGCTGCACCTCAACTACACGCTGACCCGCGCCGAGTTCGAGAAGATCACCCGCGACCTGCTCGAGCGCTGCAAGCAGCCTGTCACCAACGCCCTGCGCGACGCTAAGCTCAAGCTCTCCGATCTGACCGAGGTCATCCTCGTCGGCGGCTCCACCCGTATGCCCGCCGTCCAGGATCTGGTCAAGACCATGACCGGCAAGCAGCCCAACATGTCCGTGAACCCCGACGAGGTCGTTGCCGACGGCGCTGCCGTCCAGGGCGGCGTGCTCACCGGCGACGTCGAGGGCATCCTGCTGCTCGACGTTACCCCGCTGTCGCTGGGCGTCGAGACCATGGGCGGCATCATGACCAAGATGATCGACCGCAACACCACGATCCCGACCTCCAAGACCGAGGTTTACTCCACCGCTGCCGACAACCAGACCAGCGTCGAGATCAACGTGCTCCAGGGCGAGCGCGAGCTTGCCCGCGACAACAAGTCGCTCGGTAAGTTCCAGCTGACCGGCATCCCGGCTGCCCGCCGCGGCGTGCCGCAGATCGAGGTCACCTTCGACATCGACGCCAACGGCATCGTCAAGGTCTCCGCTAAGGACAAGGGCACCGGCAAGGAGCAGCAGATCACCATTTCTGGCTCCACCGCGCTTTCCGATGACGAAGTCGATCGCATGGTCAAGGACGCCGAGGCCCATGCCGAGGAGGACAAGAAGCAGAAGGAGGAGGTCGAGGTCCGCAACCAGACCGATAGCCTGTGCTACTCCACCGAGCAGACCCTCAACGAGCTGGGCGACAAGGTTTCCGCCGAAGTGAAGTCCAAGGCCGAGACCGCTATCGCCGACGCCAAGAAGGCGCTCGAGGGCTCTGACGTCGAGGCCATCAAGGCCGCCGGCGAGTCCCTGCAGTCCGTGGCCTACGAGCTGGCCCAGGTTGTCTACGCCGACGCTCAGCAGCAGACCGACGGTGCCGCCGGCGCCCAGCCTGCCGACGATGACGTGGTCGACGCCGACTACGAGGTTGTGGACGACGAGGACAAGTAATCATGTCCGCCCGTAAAGCTCGCACGGAGGCGGCTGCCGCTGGCGCCGCCCCCGTTGACTCTGAGGAGAAGGACGTGAAGATTCCCGTAGAGGCCGTCGACGATACCGAGGCCAACGAGGCCGAGGCCGCCGAGGCTGCCGAGAACCAGGTAGAGGATTCCAACAAGGAGGCGACGATGACCGAGGACGAGATGGTGGAAGCCGCTATCCGCGCCGGTGAGGAAGCCGCCGACAACGACTTTAAGCTCAAGTTCGAGCAGGCCCAAAAGGAGCTTGCCGACGTGCGCAGCGAGCTCGATGCTGCGGCAGAGGCTCAGAAGGCTGCCGAGGACAAGGCAAAGGACGCCACCGAGCGCACTGCCCGTCTACAGGCCGACTGGGAGAACTTTCGTCGTCGCACCGCCAACGAGCGCATCGCTGAGCGCGAGCGCGCGACCGAGAAGCTTGTCACTGCGCTGCTGCCGGTGATTGACGATATCGAGCGCGCGATCGACCATGCCCGTAGCCAGGAGCTTTCCGACGATTTTAAGCAGTTCGTCGATGGCGTCGACGCGGTGCATGCCAAGCTGCTCGATGTGTTTGCGCACGAGGGCGTTGAGCCCATCGACCCCAAGGGCGAGGCGTTCGATCCGCTCGAGCACCAGGCTGTGGGTCGCGTCGAGGACGCATCGCAGTACGACGAGACCGTCAACGACGTGTACCAGAAGGGCTACCGCATGGCGGATCGCATCCTGCGTTCCGCGATGGTGACGGTGACCTACGGTGGCGAGAAGCGCCCCGCACCGGAGCCCGAAGCGGCGCCCGAGGATGCTTCGGCCGATACGGCCGAGAGCACCGAGGAGTAATTGAGAAGGGCCCCGGGGCAACACCCGGGGCCCTTTCTGGCCTAGTGCCATATGAAAGCATGAGCCGTCGTCTGCATGGGCGGCGGACGTAACAGGAGAGGAGCTACGATGGCTGCAGGCAAAACCTTCTATGACATCCTGGGCGTATCCAAGAGCGCCTCCGACAAAGAGATCAAGAGCGCGTTTCGCAAGCTCGCGCAAAAATATCACCCCGATGCCGGCGGCGACGAGGCCAAGTTCAAGGAGATTAGCGAGGCCTACGAGACGCTTTCGGACGAGAAGAAGCGCAAAGAGTACGACCAGATGCTCATGTTCGGCGGCATGCCGGGCGCGGGCGGCGCGTATGGCGGCGGCTACGGTGCCGGCGCGGGCGCCAGCGGCTGGGGCGATATCTTCGACAGCATCTTCAGCGGCAATGGCGCCTGGGGTAGCGATTGGGGCTCGGGCTTTGCCGGGGCTGCGGGCGCTGCCGGTGCCGGCGCGGGTCGCAGCCGCGCTCGCAAGGGCGGCGACCTATCGCTGACCGTCGATGTGACGGCCGAGGACGCGTTTCGCGGCGTGACGCACAAGGTCACCTATCGCATTCCCTCGACAGGCGAGCAGCAGACCATCACGGTCTCGGTGCCCGCGGGCGCGGTCGATGGCGGCAAGCTACGCTACAAGCGTCGCGGCGAGTATGGCGTTGCGGGTGGCGAGCGCGGCGACCTGGTCGTGACCACGCATGTGGAGGAGCACCCGCTGTTCAAGCGCAAAGGCGCCGACGTGACCATGGAGGTACCGGTCTCGGTCTACGAGGCGGCGCTCGGCTGCACGGTGGACGTGCCCACGCCCGGCGGTGCGACGGTCCGTCTGAAGGTGCCCGCGGGTACCCAGACGGGCAAGAAGTTCCGCTTTAAGGAGATGGGAGCGCCCGACGTTAAACACCGTGGCCGTACGGGCGCGCTGCTCGTCGAGATCAAGGTGCAGGTCCCCACGAACCTATCCGATGACGAGCGCGATGCCATGGCCAAGCTGCGCGAGGCCGACACGCGCGACTACCGCGAGAAGGTCAACCGTTACAAGGCGACATACTAGGGCGGTCGTGGCGCACACCCGCGCCCGCGGGCTTATGATGGACGATAACGAGACGGAAAGGGGTCAGGTAGCATGGCCGAGGACAATAGGAATAAACCGCTGTACATGATCAGCGTGGCGGCCGAGTTGACCGGCATGCATCCGCAGACTCTGCGCGTCTACGAGTCCAAGGGCCTGGTGAACCCCCAGCGCTCGGGCGGCAACACGCGTCTGTATTCGCGTGCCGATATCGAGCGCTTGGAGCTCATCAACCAGCTGACCGACGAGGGCATCAACCTTGCCGGCGTGGTGCGCATCCTCGATATGAAGGAGCGTGCCGAGGAGCGCGAGCGCGAGAACGAAAAGCTCCGCGCCCGCGTGCGCCAGCTCGAGGACGAGCTGCACGAGTATAAGATGCAGAAGAAGATCACCGCCCTGGCCCCGCGCGACGGCTCGGTCAACCCCGAGCAAGTCATGCGCAAACTTTTGGGCGCCGGCGGGGACTTGTAGGTTACGCCGTTCTACCGAACGGCGTAACGGCTCGACGCTGCGCGCCGCCCAGAGCGACAATTTGTCATTCAAAGGGCAAGGCATGACCAGAAGGTC
>CAJLJQ010000019.1:0-26326 GCA_905207015.1 uncultured Collinsella sp.
ATCGCCCGGGACGATGGCCACGACGGGCTTGCCCTCGGCATCGATGAGCGCCAGGGACTTGCGCGTGCCGTTCTCGGGGAACCCAAAGAACTTAGCAACGGCCTCAATGGTGCCCATGCCCGGAGTCTCGACCTTGGTAAGCGTACCGTCGCCGGGGCCCTCGGTCACGACGACCTTGGTGCTTGCAGCCTCATCATCGGCGGCAAAACCGCAGTCATCGCAATAGACGAGAGAAGCCTCGCCGGCGTCGGCCAAAGCCATGTACTCGACGGAGGTATCGCCACCGATCTCGCCGGAGTCGGCAACGACGGGCAAGGCCTTGATGTAGCAGCGCTCGCAAATGTTAGCGTAGGCCTGCTTCATCTTGTCATACTCCTCCTGCAAGCTCTCCTGCGTGGCGGAGAAGCTGTAGGCATCCTTCATGATGAACTCGCGACCGCGCATCAGGCCAAAACGGGGACGGAACTCGTCGCGGAACTTATCCTGGATGTGATAGAGGTTCACTGGCAGCTGCTTATAGGAGCGCAGCTCGTTGCGCACCAGGGCCGTGACGGTCTCCTCGTGCGTGGGGCCCAGCACGAACTCGCGACCATGACGGTCGTCAAAGCGCACAAGCTCCTTGCCATAGGCATCGATACGGCCGGACTCACGCCACAACTCGGCGTCGACCATAATGGGCATCATAAGCTCCTGGGCGCCGGCGGCGTCCATCTCGTCGCGCACGATGTTCTCAATCTTGCGAATCGAGCGCCATGCGAGCGGCAGGTAGGAATACAGACCGGCGGCCTCCTTGCGGATCATGCCGGCACGGAGCAGCAGGCGGTTGCTGGCGAGCTCAGCGTCCGCCGGATCCTCTTTGAGCGTCGGCGCATAGAGCTTAGACATATACATTGCTCGGGTCATTTATTTCTCCTCAATAAGTTTGTCGACCTCGGCCATAAGCGCGTCGACAATTTGATCCTCAGCTACTTTACCAATGATCTGGCCATGCGAAAAGAGCAGGCCCTGACCACGTCCGCAGGCAACACCCAGGTCGGCGTCAGATGCCTCTCCGGGGCCGTTGACCGCACATCCCATCACGGCGATCGAAAGCGGCGCGGAATAGTTCTTAAGCCGCTCGGTGACCTCCTCGGCGATGGGAATCAGGTTAACCTGGCAGCGGGCGCACGTGGGGCACGAGACGATCTCGGGACCACGGCGACGCAGGCCCAGCGACTGTAGAATTCCCCAGGCGACCGGCGGCTCCTCAACCGGATCGGCCGTGAGCGACACACGCATGGTGTCACCGATGCCTTCGGAAAGCAAGATACCCAAGCCTACAGAGCTCTTGATGGTGCCCTGAAGCTTGGTCCCCGCCTCCGTCACGCCCAGGTGGAGCGGAACATGCGGTATCTCGCGCGACAGGGCGCGATAGGTATCAAGTGTCGTCTGTACGCTATGGGCCTTGGCGGATAGCACGATGTTGGTAAACCCACGGTCCTCAAAGTGCCGCACAAAGCGTTCGCTCGACATCACGAGCTTTTCGGGCTGCGTGAGGTCGTCGCGCTCGGCAATATCTTGCTCAAGCGAGCCCGCGTTCACGCCAATGCGAATCGCGCAGCCCGCGGCACCCGCGGCATCGATGACGGCATCGACCTTAGCCCAATCGCCGATATTGCCGGGGTTGATGCGCAGCTTAGAGGCACCAGCCTCGACAGCGCCAATGGCAAGCTTATGGTTAAAATGGATATCGGCGACGATTGGTACCGGAGACTCGGCACAAATCGTGCGAAAGCCCTCGAGCGCAGCCTCGGTAGGCACGCTCACGCGCACGATATCGCAGCCAGCCTGCGCCAACGCGCACACTTGCGCAAGCGTTGCCTGGGCATCAGCGGTATCGGTGCAGGTCATAGATTGGACCACCACCGGCGCGCCGCCACCGATCTGCACGCCGCCCACATGCACGGGGCGCGTCAGCTCGCGAGGCAAAGGATGGGATAAAGACAATCCAAACACTCCCCTACAAAATAAATCGAAGGATGTCGGAACGAAGCATATAGACAAACAGCAGCGCAAAGAGCGCGATGCCCACATAGCTCACAATCGTCTGGACCTTGAGCGGAAGCTCGCGGCCCGCAATCTTCTGAATGATCTCGATGACTAGCTTGCCGCCATCGAGTGGCGGGATGGGCAGCAGGTTCATAAAGCCAAGCGAGAATGAAATGAGGGCGGCAAACGAAAGGAACGTGGCAGGGCCGGCAGCAGCAGCCTGTGAGGACATAACGCTAATACCCACGATCGAAGAGGACTGATCGAGAATCTCCATCGTATGCTGCGGCTGGAGCAGGCGCATCACGCCCTCCGCTGTCTGCACAACATAGGAGAACGACAGGCGAGCCGACGTGATGGGGTCTAAACGGACCACCTGCGTAGAGGCATACACACCTAGGCGATCGTCCTCTTTGAGCGCAACCGTGGTCGAATGCTGCTTGCCGTCACGCTCGTACTCAATGGCGATATCGTCCTTACCGGCAGCCTTGCCGATGGCATCGTAAACGTCCATCCAGGTAGAGCACGATACTCCGTCGACCGAAAGAATCGCGTCGCCGCCCTCGATTCCCGCCGAGGCGGCAATCGAGCCTTCGTCAACCTGGCCAATCACATTGGTATCCACCGGCACGGTGACACCTGCGATGGAATAGATGCTCATAAGGAGCAAAAAACCCGTCAGGATATTGACGATAATGCCCGCAAGCAGCATAAAGGCACGCTTGACAAAGCCCTGGCCCAAATAGGTGTGCGAGCGCTCGCGCGCAAGGAATTCGGCCTCGTCGCACGGCAGTTCCCATACATCGCCCTCGGCAGTCGCATGCCCGCGATCGAACCGACGGCCGTCAAAGGTGGTATAACCCGCCGCGTCACGCGGCAGAGTCTGGTACTTGGTGGGATAGTAGCTGGGCGAAGGCTTTTCCCCTTCTTCATACCAGGGAGCGATAGAGCCCCAGCCCAACAGCAAAGCACAGGCCTCGAGCACATCCTCCTCGGACAGCTCGAGCTCGACGGCAAGATCGGCCACCGTCACCCGGCCGTGGCGATAGATGGCCGCGAGCACGCGATCGGCACACGAGACGTCGGTCGGATCCATACCGCAGATGGCAGCGTAGCCACCCAGCAGCAGCGGGGTCACGCCAAACTTGGTTCCAATGCGACGCGACGTGTAATGGATGTCAAAGCGGCACGGCAGACCCAAAAAGAACTCGGTCACACGGACGCCGCAGGCACGCGCCGCCAAAAAGTGGCCGCCCTCGTGCAAAAACACGAGGACGGAAAGCATCAGCAGGCCCCAAAAGACCGATGAGAGAACGCTCAGAACAGTATCCATAAAACGAAAAAGCAATCCTTATGGGTTAGGAACGGGTTGCGGCGAGCACCTGCGCAGCCTTTTCACGCGCCCACGCATCGATGTCGCGAAGCTGCTCAAACGAATCGACCACCTGCAAATCGTGGGCGTCCATGCAGGATTCCACAATGCGATCGATATCGGTAAAGCTGCAGCCATCGTGCAGGAAGGCATCGACGGCGACCTCGTTGGCGGCATTGAGCACGCACGGCATGGTGCCACCCGTCTTGCCGGCACGCTCGGCCAGTGCCAGACAGCGGAAGGTATCCATGTCGGCAGCATCAAACGTGAGCTGCCCCAGCTCGCGGAAATCGATACGAGGCGCCGGGGTATCCCAACGCTCGGGATACGAGAACGCGAACTGGATGGGAATACGCATGTCGGATGCACCGAGATGCGCCATCACGGAGCCGTCGGCGAACTCGACCATAGAGTGAATCTTGGACTGACGCTGCACGACCACGTTAATGAAATCGAGGTCGCAGTTAAACAGATGCATGGCCTCAATGCGCTCTAGGCCCTTGTTCATGAGGGTGGCGGAGTCAATGGTGATCTTGGCACCCATGGCCCACGTGGGATGCGCGAGGGCATCGGCACGCGTCACGCGATCGAGCTCGTCGCGCGTGCGGCCAAAGAACGGACCGCCCGAGCAGGTGAGCCAAATGCAGTGGGCCTCGCGCGGGTTCTCCCCCAGATAGCACTGGTAGATGGCGGAATGCTCAGAGTCGACCGGAATAAGCTGGCCCGGTTGCGCCAACGGCATAAGCAAGTCGCCACCGACGACGAGGGACTCCTTGTTGGCAAGGGCAAGGCGCTTATTCGAGGTCAAGGCCGCATGGCTCGCCTCGAGACCGGCGGCGCCCACAATAGCGACGAGCACGCAGTCGACATCGTCGCGACGCGCGAGCTCGCAAACCGCCTGCGCGCCAACACCGAGCTGCGTGCCCTCGGGCAACTCCTGCAGCACGGCGTCATCGCCATGAGCGACATCGGCCACGGCAACCGCCGGAACCGAGAACTCGCGGGCAGCGGCAACGAGCTCGGAGGTACTGGAGTTAACGGACAGCGCCGTCACCTGCAGGCGATCGGCATGCTGACGGCACACATCGAGTGCCTGGGTGCCGATGGAGCCCGTACAACCCAGGATGGCAACGCGAAGGCGTCCATCGGGGCCATACGTCGTTTGGAAGGACATTACAGCACGCCTCCGATCATCAAAAGCAGCTGCGCGGTAATGCAGCCAAAGATAAGCGAATCGCTACGGTCGAGCATGCCGCCATGGCCCGGGATAAGGTTGCCGGAATCTTTGACGCCCACACCGCGCTTGATGCGCGACTCGATAAGGTCGCCGATAACGCCCAGAATGGACACGACCACGCCGCACAGCAGCGCATAGGGCAGGCTGAGCTTGTAGAAGTGCGTCGCCCACAGGATGAGCCAAATCAAAACCGAGCCCAAGATGCCGCCGGCAAACCCCTCCCAGCTCTTTTTGGGAGAGATCTTGGGAACCATCTTGTGCTTGCCGATACGGCTGCCCACGATGTAGGCAAACGAATCGGAGACCCAAAGGGACGCGCAAACGCCCACTGAAAGCAGGGCGCCGGCAAAACCGGGCACGGCATCGCGCAGCAGCACGATAGCCGACAGCATAAAGCCAGTGTAGATGGGACCCATGAGCGTCACGGCCACATCAGAGATGCGGGTACGCGGCGACCAGACATACCAAATGCCCACAGCGAGCATCAAGGCAAAAAGCAGGGCATTCAGCAACATCGAATCGCCCAACGCCGACAGCGGAAAGAGTACGGCGGCAGCGATACCCATGCGCTCGTTAGCCATCTTGCCATCGAGCCTTGTCATACGGAAAAACTCATAGCAGCACAGACCGCTCATGACAGAAACAAAGATGGCCGTGGGCACGATACCCAAAACCAGGCACAGGATAAAGACAACGGCGTAGACGATACCGGCGGCGGCACGGGTAATAAAGCCCGCCAGCCACGAACCGGTGCCGCTCTTTGCTGCAGGTGCTCCCGCAGCGGCAGCCTTGCGCGCAGGCGCCGCCGAAACTGGCGTCTTGGGAGCAGATGCCTTGGGACGATCGGACACGATTAAGCCTCCTCGGTCTTGCTCAGTCCACCAAACCTACGGTCACGGCCCTGATAGGCCAAAATGGCGTCGACAAGGCCCCAACGATCAAAGTCGGGCCAATAGGTATCGGTGACGTAGAATTCGGAATAGGCCACCTGCCACAGCAGATAGTTCGAAAGGCGCAGCTCACCAGAAGTGCGAATCACAAGCTCAGGATCGGGAAGGCCGGCGGTATAGAGGTGGGAAGCCACCATGTCGTCATCAATTGCGCCAGGATCGATCTTACCGGCGGCAGCGTCGAGTGCGATTTGACGGACAGCGCGGGTAATCTCGGCACGCGCGCCGTAGTTGACGGCAAGCGCCAGCGTCATGCCGGTGTGATTGGCGCACTCGGCAAGACCGCGTTCAAAAACGTCGCGGGTCTTCTTGGGCAGCGCGGAAATGTCACCCAAAAAGACAACGCGCACGTTTTCGCGCTTCAGAAGCGGCAGCTCGTCGATAAACGTCTTGGCAAACAGGTGCATCAAGACGTTGACCTCATGCTGCGGGCGGTTCCAGTTTTCGGTAGAAAACGCATAGGCCGAAAGCACGTCGACGCCCAGACGCACGCAGGCGGTAATAATCTCGCGAAGGGAGACGATACCCGCCTTGTGGCCCTCGGTGCGTGCAAGACCGCGCGATGTGGCCCAACGACCGTTGCCGTCCATGATGCACGAGATATGGTGCGGAATGTTATTGAGGTCAAGGTCGGAAAAACCGACGCCCACAGGGGCGTCGGCAAAGTACTCGACCAGTTTATGCTCGTCGTATTGCACCTTAGATCTCCATGACCTCGGCTTCTTTTTCCTTCAGAAGCTCCTCGACCTTGGCGACATACTCATCGGTGTGCTTCTGGACCTTGGCCTGCTCGCGACGGACATCGTCCTCGGTGAGCTCCTCATCGCGCTCGAGCTTGTTGTTGAAGTCGCGACGGATGTTACGGATAGACACCTTGGCCTGCTCGGCGTACTCGCGGCACTCCTTGACGAGCTCGCGACGGCGCTCCTCAGTAGGCGCCGGGAACGGAAGACGAACGACGGTGCCATCGGAGTTGGGGGTAATACCCAGATCGGAAGCGCCGATGGCCTTGACGATAGCGTTGATGAGGGCCTTGTCCCACGGCTCGATGAGCAGCATGTGAGCCTCGGGGGTCTTGACGGCGGCAACCTGCGTGACCGGCGTGGGGACACCGTAATAATCGACGGTGATGTCGGACAGAATGTTGGCGTTGGCGCGACCGGTACGGACCTTGGAGAAGTTATGCTTGAGGGACTCGAGCGACTTGTCCATATGGGCGGTGATGTTCTCTGCCATGCTTAATCCTCCTGATAGACGAGCGTGCCGACGGGCTCACCCGCGAGCGCGCGTTTGACGGTGTCCTCGCCATCGATGTTGAGGACCAAAATAGGCATACGGTTATCCTGGCACAGGGCCGTAGCTGTGGAATCCATAACCTGCAGGCCGCGAACGAGAACCTCGTGATAAGTAATCTTGTCAAAACGGACGGCATCGGCACACTTGACGGGATCCTTGTCGTAGATGCCGTCAACCTTGGTGGCTTTAATCAGAATCTCGGCGCCGATCTCGCACGCACGAAGAGCCGCGGCGGTGTCGGTCGTAAAGTACGGATTACCCGAACCGGCGGCAAAAATAACAACGTTGCCCTTGGAAAGGTGGTTGATAGCGCGACGGCGAATATAGGGCTCGCAGATCTCGTTCATCTGGATAGCGCTCATCACGCGGCAGGGAACATCGTTATGCTCGAAGGCATCCTGCAGAGCGAGCGCGTTCATAACGGTTGCCAGCATGCCCATGTAGTCGGCCTGAGCACGCTCCATGCCACCGGCAGCGCCTGCCATGCCGCGGAAAATATTGCCGCCGCCGACAACGACGCCGACCTCATGGCCAACGGCGAGCAGCTCCTTGACCTGCTTGGCAAGATGGTCGGTAACCTTGGGGTCAATGCCATATTGGCCGTCGCCCATCAGTGCTTCGCCGGAAAGCTTAAGAAGCACGCGTTTATATCGGATGTCGGACAAAGCGATCCTCCTTTAATTAGACTCTCAATATGATATCAAAGGCTCTGATAAGAGCCATGAAAAAGCAGGCTGTGAGTAAAACCCACAGCCTGCTCATTACCAGCTACAAGAGCTTATTTACTCGCCACGGACCAGACGGTCAAAGGCAACGACGGTAATGGTGTCGCCGAGCTCCTTGGAGACCTGCTCAGCGTACTTCTTGATGGTGAGGGAGCTGTCCTTGATGAACTCCTGCTCGGTGAGCACGGACTGCTTGTAGAACTTCTCCAGACGGCCAACAGCCATCTTCTCCTGGATAGCCTCGGGCTTGCCGGACTCGGCAGCCTGGGCCATGTAGATCTGCTTCTCGTGCTCGACGGTCTCGGCCGGAACCTGATCGCGGGTGGCGCAGATCGGTGCGACGGCGGCAACCTGAAGGGCAACGTCGTGAGCGAAGGTCTTGAAGGACTCAGCCTGAGCGGTCTCGGCCTTCTCGAAGGCGAACTCGACGAGGACGCCGATCTTACCACCCATGTGGATGTAAGAAGCGAGCGCGCCGTTCTCGGCCTTGCGGGCAGCGAAGCGGGAGATCTTCATGTTCTCGCCCATGATGTGAATCATCTCGGTGAGCTCGGAGGAAACGGTCTCCTCGCCCATCGGCTTCTCGAGCAGAGCGTCGACGTCAGCAGGCTCGGTGGTAGCGACAACCTCAGCGACCTTGGAAGCAAAGCCAGTGAACTTGGCGTTGGAGCCAACGAAGTCGGTCTCGCAGGAGAGCTCGAGCAGAGCGCCGGTCTTGCCATCCTCGGAGACGAACGCGGCGACAGCGCCCTCGTTGGTCTCACGGCCAGCCTTCTTGGCAGCCTTGGCAAGGCCGTTCTTACGCAGAACGTCGACAGCGGCGTCCATGTCGCCGTCAGCCTCGACGAGAGCCTTCTTGCACTCCATCATCGGGGAGTCGGTCATCTCGCGGAGCTGCTTGACCATAGCGGCGGTAATCTGGGCCATTGTGGTTCCTTTCAAAGAGATGAAAAAGAATTAACTAAGACTGATTTACTCGGCCTTGGGCTCAGCGGCCATCTCGGCCTCGGAGACCTGCTCCTTGCCGGAGCCAGCGAGGCAGGCGTCAGCCATGAGCTCGCACATAAGGGTGACAGCAGAGATAGCGTCATCGTTGCAGGGGATGCCGTACTCGACCTCGTCGGGATCGGAGTTGGTGTCGATCAGAGCGACGACGGGGATGTTCAGGCGCTGAGCCTCCTTGATGGCGTTCTCCTCGCGCTTGGTGTCGATGACGAAGAGAGCCTGGGGCAGACCCTTCATGTCGCGGGCACCACCGAGGTTGGTCTGGAGCTTGGTGAGCTCCTTGCCGAGAACAGCCTGCTCCTTCTTGGGGAGCACTGCCATGCGGCCGTCCTCGACCATGGCCTCGAGCTCCTCCATGCGGTTGATGCGGGAGCGGATGGTGACGAAGTTGGTCAGCATGCCGCCGAGCCAACGCTGGTTGATGTAAGGCATGTTGGCGCGCTCAGCAGCGTTCTTGACGGCCTCCTGAGCCTGCTTCTTGGTGCCGACGAACAGCACGTTGCCGCCCTTGGCGACGTTCTTGACGAAGGTGTAGGCCTGGTCGGCGTCGAGGATGGTCTGCTTGAGGTCGAGGATGTAGATGCCGTTGCGCTCACCGAAGATGAACGGCTTCATCTTGGGGTTCCAACGACGGGTCTGGTGACCGAAGTGGCAGCCGGCCTCGAGCAGGGTGCGGATATTAATCTTGGTAGCCATGTTAAACCTCCTGTGGTTTGCCTCCGCGCGGGGTCATCCTCCAAAACCAACCCGGACATGTGCTACCAAAGCCCGGGCACCACGGTATGAAGTAGCCGCGCGTGCGTGATAAAAACCTGTTGCCGTGAAGCAACCCGATGAATGATAGCAGGAATGCATCTTCCTGCCAACCCGCAATCAAAACCACACACCTGAGCGCGGCGCGGGACGTCCCAGCCACTATTCGCCGCGGGGATGGGCTTGAGCCACAGCCCGCTTAAGCCGATCGGGTGTGAGATGCGTGTAGATCTGCGTCGTGGACAGGCTCGCATGGCCCAGCAGCTCTTGAACCGAGCGCAGGTCCGCACCGCCCTCGAGCAAGTCGGTCGCAAAGGTATGGCGCATCGCATGCGGGGCGATGTCGGCAGGCATGCCGGCGAGCGTCGCCAGCGTATGAAACCGCCGCCTGAGCATGGCGGCACTCATGCGATTACCGCGCGCCGATATAAGCAGCGGATGCGGCCCGGTAACGGGGTCACGACGCTTTGCCTGAGCGAGCAACTCCGGCCTTCCCTCCTCAATATAGAGACGCGTCGCCTCGAGCGCACGACGATACAGAGGGACGATACGTTCTTTGCTCCCCTTGCCCCACAGGCGCAGCGTGCGTTCGGACCACGCAATGGACTCCACATTGAGTGCTGCGAGCTCAGAGATACGGGCGCCCGAGGCATAGAGCAGCTCGAGCATCGCCGCATCGCGCAGTCCCGCGGGTGTTGAGGTATCAGGCGTCTTGAGCAGCGCCTCCACCTGTTGGGTCGTCAGCACACCGGGTAGATCGCGCGGAAGCTTGGGCGAGGAAATTGCCGAGACCACATCGCCCTCCACGACCCCCTCGGCAGCCATCCATCGATAGAGCGATCGGATAGCCGACAGATGCGCCGCAAGCGTTCGGGGAGCCACCTGCTCACGCGAAAGCTCGGCAAGATAGCGGCGAATGGTGCGCACGTCGGCAGCGAAAGCATCGATATCCTCGCGCTCGCACCAGGCAGCAAAGCGCTCCAGCCTCGAGCCATAGGCCGTCACCGTGTTGGGAGAAAGTCCCTCGACACGTGCGATATAGGCGATAAACGAGTCGACGGCATCGTACAGGTCAAAGGCTATGACCGGTCGCCTCCAAACAGATCGGGGCGAGTGGCCAGATAGGCATCAAGGGCCTCGAGCGCACGGTCCGCATAGGCCTGGTAGCGGTCGCGCTTGCTGCGGCGCTTACCATCCTCGAGTGGCGGCACCAGGCCAAAGTTGACATGCATGGGCTGGTAGCCCACGGTGGCAGGATCGGTCGCATAGCCCACGAGCGCGCCCAGGGCGCCCACGCGGGGCAACTCGACGCCCGCGGCGCCGATAGCCTCGGCATAGGTGTTGAGCGCCGCGAGCAGACCGGTCGCCACGGCTTCCATGTACCCCTCGGTGCCGGTGATCTGACCGGCCAGGCGCACGCCGGTACCAGGCACGGCAAAGGTGCCATCGAGCACGTGCGGGGCGTCGACAAAGGTATTGCGGTGCATGACACCGTAGCGGAAGAACTCAGCGTTCTCCAGGCCCGGCACCATATGGAAGACGCGCTTCTGCTCGCCAAAGGTCAGGTTGGTCTGGAAGCCCACCAGGTTATAGGCGGTCTTCTCCTTGTTCTCGGCACGCAGCTGAATCGCCGCCCAAGGGCGACGTCCGGTACGCGGGTCGGTGAGGCCGACGGGCTTCATGGCGCCAAAGCGAATGGCGTCCTTGCCGGTGCGCGCAACTTCCTCGGCAGGTTGGCAGGCCTGAAACAGATCGCCGCCCTCAAAGTCTTTGAGCACCACGCGGTCGGCCGTGGTAAGTGCCTCGATAAAGGCCTCGTACTCCTCCTTGTTGAGCGGAGCGTTGAGATAGTCGCCGCTCCCCTGCTCCTCGTAGCGCGACTGCGAAAACAGCACGTCCATATCGAGCGTGGAGGCATCGACGATCGGCGCCGCGGCATCGAAGAACGCAAGGGCGTCGCCACCGACGAGCTTCATGACCTCTTCGCTCAGCGCCGGTGAACACAGCGGGCCCGCGGCAATGACCACGTGGCCCTCGGGAATCTGCGTGACCTCGCCGTGCACGACCTCGATATTGGGACGGGCGGCAACCTCGGCCTCGACAAGCTCGGAAAACTTGACGCGGTCGACCGCCAAGGCGCCACCGGCGGGAACAGCCGCGCGATGGGCGCAATCGAGCAGGACTGAACCCATGCGCTCAAGCTCGGCCTTTAACAAGCCCGCCGCAGAGTCCGGACGGGTCGATTTAAACGAATTGGAACAGACGAGCTCTGCCAGGTGATCGGTATGGTGGGCCGGGGAGCTCACCTGGGGGCGCATCTCGCGCAGCTTTACGGCAAACCCGCGGTCTGCCAGCTGAATCGCGCACTCCGAACCCGCCAGACCGCCACCGACAACCGTCACCTGATCAAACAGCATCTGCAAACACCTTTCTAATTGACATGTTTTCCATTGTGACCGAAGGGTGTCTGGGCGTGAAGAGCAAACTTGGAGGGCGCATACCTTCCATCCATCATGCGCTCGATAAGGCCCTCGAGCTCAAGCGAACCCAGGAGTTTAAGTACGCCGACGGCATCGAGCGAGACGAGCGCCGCGATGTCGTCGACTTTGAGCGGAGAGGCGATGAGCGCATGCATCACGGTCTGCTGCGTTGGATCCAGGTCGGCAATGCCGGGAGCATCGGGGCGCGAGTAGCGCAGGGTGCCGTAGATGCGTGAGATAGCTATCTCGATAGATTCCTCGTCGATGATGCAGCAGGCACCGTTCGCAATGAGGTAATTCGTGCCACGCGACTCGGGCGATAGGATCGACCCCGGCACGGCAAGAAGTTCTCGCCCCAAATCCATAGCAGCCTCGGCTGTAGAAAACGTCCCGGAAGGCATACCCGCCTCGGATACAAAGAGGGCTTGCGACAGGGCCGCGATCACGCGATTGCGGCGCGGAAAGGCAAACCTGCGCGGACCCATGCCCCACGGGGAGATCGACACGACCGCGCCGCCCGTATCGAGTGTGCGCGTGATGAGGCCAGCACTCGAGCGCGGATAGACCACGTCGGCGCCCGTCCCCAGCACCACGACGTGTTTGCCGCCGGAATTGACCGCAGCCCAACCCGAGGCCTGGTCACAACCGACCGCGCCGCCCGAAACTACCGTCACGCCCGCCTCGACCGCAACCTTTGCCGCAAGCTCTGCCACGGCAAGACCATACGGAGAGGCCTTGCGCGCGCCGATGATGGAGAGCGCGGGCGTCGAAAGCACCTCGGGGTTGCCGCGCACATAGAGTGTCTGGGGCACATCAGAAAGCTCCAAAACGGTCTCGGGATACAACGCGTCACCTGGATGCAGCTCGAAGGTCCCCTCGGCCATCATTGGTCCCTCCTTCCCTGGTACATCGCTGCCTCGAGCACGTGGTCCTGCGTCACTTGCTCGCTCTCGGCGACGTCAGCGATTGTACGCGCGATACGCACCAGGCGCACGATGCCGCGGCCCGTGAGATGCGTGCGCTTCGACAGGCCGAGCACACACTTCTCCGCCGCATCATCGAGCTCAAAGGTCGAAACGACGCCGTCAATGGACCGTGTCTCGTCATCCCCGGCCTCGGCATCAGCATCGTCCATACGGGATTCGCGCCAAGCGCGAAAAGCGCGACCGCGCACAACGTAGTCACGTAACTCAGCTGACGACATACCCTCCGCGCCCTCGATAATCACCTGAGGGTCGGGACGGGTCACATCGATCATCATGTCGATACGGTCGGCCAAAGGACCGCGCAGTTTAGACCGATAGCGCTCGACCATCGCCGCCGAGCAGCGACACGGTACCTCACGATCGCCCAAAAAGCCGCAGGGGCAGGGATTGCTCGCAGCCAGCAGCTGAAAGCGCGACGGGAAGGTAAAAGCCCCGTCGACGCGTACGATCCTGACGTAGCCGCGTTCGATGGGCTGACGCAGCGTCTGCAGCACACCCGTGGGAAACTCGGCAAGCTCGTCCAAAAATAGCACGCCGCCATGAGCAAGGCTGATCTCACCCGGGTGCACCGGGCGCCCACCGCCGATAAGACCTGCGGTCGAAATACTGTGATGGGGGCTGCGGAAGGGCCGGTGCCCCGCCAACAAGCCATCAATGTTCTCACCCAAAACCGAATGGATGCACAGCGCCTCCTGTTGATCCTCAACGGAAAGCTCGGGCAGGATGCCGGTCATACGACGCGCGAGCATCGTCTTGCCCGATCCCGGGGACCCGATCATGAGCAAGCCGAGTTCTCCTGCCGCCGCAAGCGCCATGCCGCGCTTGGCGACCTCCTGCCCCAGTACGTCGGCATAGTCGAGCTCGGGCTCAAAGGTCGCCTCGAGCACTTCAGAATCCAAGTAGTGCCGCGCGGCATCGCCCATGCCATGGGCAAGCTGAGACAAATGATCGATGAATCCACAATCCACGCCCGCGAGTGGCACATGCTGGTCTGACCTGCCGGCGATAAAAGACAGCCCCATGTCGCGAGCCAGCAGCTGAAACGCCACCTCGCCCTTGACAGGAAGCACCGTACCGTCCAAGCCGAGCTCGCCGGCGATAAGGCAGCGATCGAGGTTGTCACGGGGAATCTGCCCATCGGCCGCCAGAACCGCGATGGCGATGGGCAGATCAAAGCCGCTACCGGTCTTGCGAATATCGCCGGGCGCTAGGTTGACCGTAATGCCCGAGCGCGGGATCTCGAACCCGGCGGAGCGCATCGCGCAGCGAATACGACCGCGTGACTCCATCACCTCCATGCTCGGAATGCCGAGCATTTGGATGCCCGGAACACCACCGGCAAGCGAGACCTCGACCGTGACGTGAATCGCCTCGACGCCACGGATGCAGGCCGCGTGAACGGCAAACGTCTCGAACGCCATCACGACACCTGCCAATCGAACGCGTTGTACTGATGCTCGATCTCAGCGATATGCCCGCCACGAATGGTGACACCCACGGCATCGAAGCGAATCGCCTTGAGCGGATAATGCTCCATGAGATAGCAACTTGCGATGCGGCGGTAGCGGCGTTGCTTTTGAGCGTCCACGGCCTCCTCGGGAAAGACCCGCGTGCTGCAATCCAGTGCAACGCGTCTGGTCTTGACCTCGGCCATCACCACGACATCGTCGAGCTCATCGAGCAGCACCAGATCGGCCTCGCCCTCGGTGCAACGATAACCCTGCTCCAGCAAGGTGTAGCCGCGCTCGTTAAAGTAGTCGATGGTGATCAGCTCGCCCAGCATGCCCAGCTCGCGGGGACTGAGTCCCTTGATAAACTCGGGCGTCATCGCCCCGCAGTCGAGCTCGCCGTTTTCCCAACGCTCCTTGAGCTGCTGCGTCTTGCTCTTTTTGTTTGCGGCACTCATGGGGTCTCCTTTCCCGCACGCTGCATTGCCCCGATGATGAGGGCACCTTTCATGCGGGTAAGTACCGGAAGCAAACCAAAAGCTGACCAAATGCCGTCAAAAAACAGGCCGTACGCAGCAATGGTGTTGTATACGGCCCGCTACCAGCAGGTTTATAAAACCCCTGAGGTCCCTGTCTCCACAATTGACCTAGAAAAGGCGCTCAGTCTGCAGAAAGTTTCCGCAAAAGCTCACGCGGTGCAGTGGACAAAGTCCATGTTTGCGAATGGCCTCGATGTGCTCGGGGCTTGCGTAGCCTTTCGATTCGGCCAAATGGTACTCGGGATACTCGGCATCGTACTCGACCATCATCTCATCACGCGTGACCTTGGCCATGATGGACGCCGCGGCGATACAGGCGATCTTGGCATCGCCCTTCACCACGTCGCGCTCGTTGGGAACGGCGCCCAAGGGGTTACCGTCCATAAGCACGCAATCGGGCTCGAGCCCCGTATCGGCCACGGCGCCCGCGACAGCGGCTCGAATGGCGCGGGCCATGCCCATCTCATCGATATCCTTAGGCGCGATATGGCAAAAACCAATTGCCGTCGCCACCTCGGCAATCTTCACTGAGAGCAACTCGCGGCGCGCCGGCGTGAGCTTTTTGGAATCGTTGATGCCCCAGACGCGCGGCTCCATAGGAAGGCAGACGGCGCATACCGTCAAAGGACCGGCCACCGATCCGCGACCCACCTCGTCGACACCAACGACCACCCCATCGCCGCCAAGCTCATGCATAAGCTCGTACATGTCATTGACGCGCTCGCGCTCGGCAAGTTCCTTGGCATGGCGCTTAAGAGCACGCTCGCAAGCCTTGATCACCTGCTGGCGCGGGTCCTCGCGATAATGCTCCACGAGGGCGGGGATCTCCTCAAACGTAGCGCTCGCCAACTCACCGGCAACCTGCGATGCCGAAACCGAGCTCGTCATATTGGCCATACCAGGCCCTCCTTGCATGCAAATCAGATAAAAAGAAGGGCCACCCGAAGGTGACCCTTGTGTCCAAACGAGTGGACAGACGCTGCGATCTTCTTAGCGCTTCTCGGGGATGCGAGCAGCCTTGCCCACCTTGTCGCGGAGGTAGTACAGCTTGGCGCGACGGACGCGACCATGACGAACGACCTCGAGCTTGGCGATCTTGGGGCTGTGAAGCGGGAAGGTACGCTCAACACCGACACCGAAGGACATCTTGCGGACGGTGAAGGTCTCGCGGGCACCGGCGCCGGCCATGCGGATGACGTCGCCCTGGAAGACCTGAATGCGCTCGCGGTCGCCTTCCTTAATGCGGTAGTGAACCTTGACGTTGTCGGCGACGCGAACCTGAGGAATGTCCTCGCGGATCTGCTGACGCTCGATTGCGCGGATGTAATCCATGTGCAATTCCTTACTCTTCTAGAGGTGCCGTACCACCTTGGCCGGCACGTAGTTGAACAAACGTATTCGAGTATACACGCGCGGGTTTCTGCTGCAAGAACAATTTTTTACGCAGACAAAAAGACAAAACCCGCACATGATAACCGCCCGTCTCACGAATGAGACGGGCGGCATGAAGGGGGACTACGCTAGGCGTCTAAACGCTAAACGCTAGGCGGAACGCTTGGCCTCGAGCTTGGCCTGAGCGGCAGCCAGGCGCGCGAGGGGCACACGATAGGGCGAGCAGGAAACGTAGTCCACGTCGGCCACGTTAAACAGGCCCTTGATGGACTTGGGGTCGCCGCCGTGCTCGCCGCACACGCCAAAGTGCATGTCGGGATTGGTGGCGCGGCCCTTCTCGACGGCCAAGCGCACGAGCTCCAGCACTGCCGCGTCGATGGTCTCGAAGGGGTTGTCTTTCAGGATCTTTTTATGCATGTACAGCGGGATGAACTTGGCCTCGGCGTCATCGCGCGAGAAGCCAAAGGTCGTCTGGGTGAGGTCGTTGGTGCCAAAGCAGAAGAAGTCGGCATGATGGGCGATCTCGTCAGCGACCATGCAGGCACGCGGCAGCTCGAGCATCGTGCCCACGGGAATATTGAGCTCGACGCCTTCCTCGGCGGAAACCTCGGCGATCACGCGCTCGATAACCTCGCGGGTCTGGACATGCTCGGCCGTGATGGAAACGAGCGGAACCATGATCTCGGGGCGCGGGTCGACACCCTCCTTGATAAGGCGGGCAGCGGCCGTGGCGACGGCGCGAACCTGCATGAGCGGCAGATCGCCAAAGACGACGGACAGGCGCACGCCGCGCAAGCCCAGCATGGGGTTGGACTCGACCATGCCGTCAATGCGACGCAGGCGGGCGCGCAGGGCAGTGAGCTCCTCCTCGGGAGCGCCGGCGGCCTCCTTCTTGGTGATGGCGACCTCGAGCTCGCGAGGATTATCCAGGAACTCATGAAGCGGCGGATCGAGCAGGCGGACGACCACATCGCGACCGGACATGGTCTTGAACATCGCCAGGAAGTCCTCGGTCTGAACCTTGAGCAAGTCGGCCAGGGCCTGCTGCTTCACGGCCTCATCGTCAGACAGGATAAAGCTTTGGATGATGTTCTTGCGATCGCCCAGGAACATGTGCTCGGTGCGGCACAGACCGATGGCCTCGGCGCCAAACTCGAGCGCGAGCTCGGCATCCTCGGGGTTGTCGGCGTTGACGCGCACGTGGTTGGCGTGACCGTCGGTCTCGTCCAAACGGATCTCATCGGCCCAAGACAGGATGGTGTCCAGGTCGCCGGTGAGCTCTGCAGAGACCAGGTCGACCGCGCCGTCGACGACGATACCCTGGGTGCCGTCGATGGAGATGACATCGCCCTCGCGCAGCACGCGGTCGCTGCCCTCGATGCGCACGACCTTCTCTGCCGCGTCAATGTGGAAGCGCTCAACGCCGCAAACGCAGGGCGTACCCATGCCGCGGGCGATAACGGCGGCATGGCTCGTCTTGCCACCGTGGCTGGTCAGGATGCCCTCGGCGGCGACCATGCCCTTCAGGTCGTCGGGGTTGGTCTCCCAGCGGACCAGAATGACCTTGTGGCCCTCGTTGGCGCGCGCGACGGCGTCATCACTCGAGAACACGACCTCGCCCACGGCGGCACCGGGGCTGGCGTTAAGGCCGCTGGCCAGGGCCTCGTACTTCTTGGAGGAGTCGAACTGCGGGTGCAGGAGCTGATCGAGCTGCGCGGGATCGATGCGGCTCACGGCCTCCTCGCGGGTGATCAGGCCCTCCTCGACCATCTCGATAGCGATGCGCAGCGCGGCGGTAGCGGTGCGCTTGCCCACGCGGGTCTGAAGCATCCAAAGTTTACCCTGCTCGATGGTGAATTCGATATCGCACATATCGCGGTAATGATCCTCGAGCGTCAGGAACACGCGCTCGAGCTCCTCACCAGCGGACTCGAGGCCCGGGGTGGTCTTGAGGTCGGCGATGGGCTCAGTGTTGCGGATGCCGGCGACGACGTCCTCGCCCTGGGCATTCACCAAAAAGTCGCCATAGAACTCCTTGGTGCCGTCGGCCGGGTTGCGCGTAAAGGCGACGCCGGTCGCAGAGGTCTCGCCCTTGTTGCCAAAGGCCATGGCCTGGACGTTGACGGCGGTACCGAGCTCGTCAGAGATGCCGTGCTGTTTGCGGTAAATGCAGGCACGCTCGTTCATCCAGCTGCCAAAGACGGCCTGGATGGCAAGGCGCAACTGGAGCTCCGGATCATGCGGGAAGACGGGCTTGCCGTCGGCAACCTCAAGCTCGGGATACAGGGTCGCCTCGACGTTCTCGGAGAAGATGCCCTTAAAGGTCTCGACGAGCTCCTGCAGGTCCTCGGCCGAAAGCTCGGAATCGACACGAACGCCGGCGACCAGGCGGGCCTGGGTCAGAGCGTTCTCGAATAGGTCGGCGTCGACGCCCATGACGACGTTGGAGAACATCTGGATAAAGCGACGGTAGCTGTCCCAGGCAAAGCGCGGGTTCTGCGTCTGCGCAATAAGGCCCTGGACGGAATCGTCGTTGAGGCCCAGGTTGAGGACCGTGTCCATCATGCCGGGCATGGAGAACGGAGCGCCCGAGCGAACCGACACGAGCAGCGGATCGGAGGCATCGCCGAGTTTCTTGCCGCAACGGGCCTCGAGGTCCGCCTCGGCGGCAACGATCTCATCGAGTGCGCCTTCGGGCCAGACGTTGCCGGCACCGGAGTACTCGACACAGGTCTGGCAGGTAATGGTAAAGCCACCGGGAACCGGCAGACCGATGCGGCTCATCTCGGCAAGGTTTGCGCCTTTGCCGCCAAGCACGAAGTTCATGGATTTGTCGCCCTCAGTGACACAGGTGCCCTGGGCGTCGGTTCCAAAACGGTAAACCCTCTTGCAATCGCTCACGATACTTCCCCTTCCATGCGCTTACGCGCACGACCGTGGTAACGAATCGACCCGCCGGATGCGGGCCGTGAGGGAACTATACGGCGGGTTTTGGACAGGCTTGAGCAGAGGGTGCGCGGTTTGGTAAACGTGCTAAAACCGACGGTAAACGGTAGGTAAAGGTGGTTACCTTATGAAGATACCACTACAAGGAAAGTGCAGGTCGGATGCGATGTTTTTGCTAAATCGCTTTACCATTTATCAGCATTAATTCCAAGTATTCTCTTTGGTTAGCTAAAAGAGCCCCGTCCCAAATTAGCTACCCAAACAACCTTGTCCCAAGTGAGCTACTTTTGTTGAGCGCGGCGGGCGGCACGGCGGGCTCTGGCTTCCTGGATCTCCTCGAGGTGGGCAATGATCTCGGCAGCGCTTTCCTCGATGGCTTTGCCGTCGGTGCGCACCACAAAGCAGCCCAGGCGCTTCATGAGGGCACGGGCATCCTCAAGCTCGCTGCGCACGCACTCAGGCTCGGCATAGGAGCCTGCGACGGCGCGGGCGTAGTCGTCGCCCAAGCGGCTATCGCGAATCTCGGAAATCACATCGACGGTCGAAATCAAGCCGAACAGGCGCATCGGGTCAACCTCGTAAATCGACTTGGGCGGCTCCATGCCATGCGCCAACGGAACATTGGCGACCTTGTAGCCCTGATAGGCTAAATACATCGACAGCGGCGTCTTGGATGTACGCGACACACCCAGCAGCACGATATCGGCACCCGACAGATCGTCGCAACCGCGCCCGTCATCGTGCTCAACGAAATACTCCATGGCCTCGATACGATGGAAATACCGATCGTCGGTCTTGTGAATCACGCCCGCAACGCCTTTGGGCGGCACACCGATGAGCGACGACAATACGGCGAGCGTCGGACCGATCAGGTCGACCGAGCGAATGTGCAGCATGCCCAAATAATCGAGCACGCGGGCGCGAAGCGCCGGATCGACGATGGTGTGGAACACGGCGATATCGCGATGGTCGGCATCGACGCGCGGCCCCACAAATGACTTGACCTGCTCCACGGAGGTCACCTTAGGCAGGCGCAAAACGCGAAAAGCCCCTACATCAAATTGCCCGGACGCCGCAAGCACCACCTCACAAGCGGTATCGCCGAGCGAGTCGGAGATAACGATAACGGTGGGACGAGCGGTGACCGGGCAATCCATGCGGGGCTCCTTTTGCGCTTATGCGCAGGCTGGCTTACTTTTTGCGGGCAAGCTCACCGATGTTGGCAATGCCGGAGAAAACGGCCTCGAAGCGGTTGAGCAGCTTAAGGCGATTATCGCGAAGCTGCTCGTCTTTGTCCATGACCATGACCTCATCGAAGAAACGGTCGATGGGCGCGCGCAGGGCAGCGAGGGCGGCAAATGCGGCCGGGTAGTCCTCGACAGCAAGGGCGGCATCGACAGCGGTCTGAGCGGCCTCGGAGGCGTCGGCGAGCGCGAGCTCGACCTCGCCCATCAGGCTGCGGTCATACTCCGCACCAAGCTCAGGCTTGGAGATATGCGCGGCGCGGGCATAGGCGGTCGCCAGGTTGTCGAACGTCTCAGCGTCGTTCTTGCGGGCCTCGTCGAGGGCGGCGCAGCGGGCGAAGAAGACGGACGGGGCGATAATGTGCACCGCGGAGACGGCGGCAACGGTATCGGCCGGGATCTTTTCGTCGCGGGCCATGCTCACCAGGCGGCCATGGAAGAAGTCACGAACCTGCTGGGCGACCTCGGCGGCGTCGAACTCAATGCCCTGCTCGCTATAGAGCTCGAGCGCAAAGTCGATGAGCGACGTGGGATCGATCGGCAGACGGTCGCGCAGGATGTTGATGATACCGATAGCGGCACGACGCAGCGCGTAGGGATCGGAGGAGCCAGTCGGGGGCTCGCCGATGGCAAAGATACCGGCGATGGTATCAAGCTTGTCGGCGCAGGCCACGATGCAGCCAGCGGTGCCCTCGGGCAGCTCGTCACCGGCAAAACGGGGACGATAGTGATCGCGAATGGCGTGGGCGACCTCGTCGTTCTCCCCCATCGCGGTGGCGTAGTAACCGCCCATCACGCCCTGCTGACTCGTGAATTCGACGACGGCGTTGGATACCAGGTCGGCCTTGCACAGGTGCGCGGCACGAGCAGCGTCGGCGGCAAGATGGGCGCCCAAATGAGCCTCGCGGGCAATAGCGAGCGCGAGCTGCTCAATACGCTCGGACTTGGCGAGCACGCTGCCGAGCTTCTCCTGGAAGGCAACCTTGGACAGACGCTCACGGAACTCGTCGAGGGAGATCTTCAGGTCCTCCTCGTAGAAGAACTTAGCGTCGTCCAGACGGGCGCGCACGACGCGCTCGTTACCGTCGATCACGCGCTCGGCATTCTCGGGCTTGCTGTTGGAGACGACCACGAACTCACGCGTCAGCTTGCCCTCGCCGTCATAGATCGGGAAGTAGCGCTGGTTGGTGAGCATGGACTCGCAGATGATCTCGTGCGGGACCTTGAGGAACTCCTCATCGAAGGTACCGACGAGCACCGTCGGCCACTCGCAGAGGTTGATAACCTCCTCAAAGACCTTCTTGGGCGTATCGACATGGCAGCCGGGACGGGCAGCCTCGACCTCGGCGATACCGGCTAGAATCGCCTCGCGACGGCGCTCGGCAGAAAGCACGCCGGCGTCCTCGAGCACCTGCTCGTAGGCGGCGGGGCTAGCGACAACGTGGTCACCGGGGCCAAGCACGCGATGGCCGCGCGTAGTGTTGCCGCTCGTCACGTCGGCAAACGACACGGGCACAACATCCTCGCCCAGAAGGCAGCAGATCCAGCGGACCGGGCGCACGAAGGTGGCGTGCTCGTGGCCCCAGCGCTGACTACGGTAGTTGGGCCACTGCAGGCCGGCGATGGTCTTCTCGCACAGGGCCGTCAGGATCGGAGTAGCCGGAGCGGAAGGAATGTTCTTCTCGGCAAAGACGTACTCACGGCCGTCGGTGTCCTCGCGACGGACCAGATCCTCGGCAGCCACACCGCACTTGCGGGCGAAGCCCTGGGCGGCCTTGGTGGCGTTACCGTCAGCGTCGAAGGCGATGTTGGCCGCAGGGCCACGCTTGACCTCGTGAACCTCATCGGTCGCAGTGGCGACGTTGGCCACGAGCGCAGCCAGACGACGCGGACTCGAGATCACGCGGACCTCGCCATGGGCCAGACCGGCCTCGTCGAGGCCCTTGGCGATCATGGTGCCAAGCTGCTTGACAGCATTGTTCAGCGGTGCGGAGGGCATTTCCTCCGTACCGATCTCAAACAGGAAATCCTTAGCGTCTGCCATGGCTTACGCCACCTCGCCTTCCTGATCAGCATTCTCGTTGACTCCGGCGACCTCGGCCATGTAGGCCTCGCAGCACGCCTTGGCGACGGCGCGGACGCGCAGGATGTAGTTGGCACGCTCGACCGCGGACAGGGCGCCACGGGCATCGAGCAGGTTGAAGGCATGGCTGCACTTCATGACGCAGTCGTACGCCGGCAGCGGCAGTTTGCGCTCCAGGCAGGAGTGGCACTCGGCCTCGTAGTCATCAAACTTCTGACGCATCATCTCGACGTTGGCGACCTCAAAGTTGTAAGCGCTAAACTCGCGCTCGTTCTCGAGGAACACGTCACCATAGGTCATGGGCGTGCCGTCGGGCAGATAGCTCCACACCAGGTCGTAGACGGAGTTGACACCCTGGGCGTACATGGCGATACGCTCCAGGCCATAGGTGATCTCGACGGGCACAGGGTCGACCTCGATACCGCCCACCTGCTGGAAGTACGTAAACTGCGTGACCTCCATGCCGTTGAGCCAGACCTCCCAGCCAAGGCCCCAGGCGCCCAGGGTCGGGCTCTCCCAGTCATCCTCGACAAAACGGACGTCATGGTCGTTGGGGTCCAGGCCAATGGCGGCCAGCGAACCCAGGTAGAGCTCCTGGGCGTTGACCGGCGAGGGCTTGATGAGCACCTGGAACTGATAGTAGTGCTGCATGCGGTTGGGGTTCTCGCCGTAGCGGCCGTCAGCGGGACGGCGGCAGGGCTGCGCATAGCAGGTGCGCCACTCGGCGGGACCGAGCGAGCGCAGCGTGGTCGCGGTGTGGAAGGTACCGGCACCGACCTCGGAGTCATAGGGCTGCATAATGACGCAGCCCTGCTCGCCCCAGTACTGCTGGAGGCGCAGGATGATGTCTTGGAAGGAAAGCGATGAAGCGTTCATGCCTCTAATATCCCCTCGTCGAAACGATTACACGGTTAGGTACTGTACTATAGCGGTTTTTAGTCGATAGCGCCGATGCGGTTGAGCGGCCAGTAACGCACAAGCGCCACAGCGATCAAATCAGAGCGATCGACGGGACCAAAGTAGCGTGAGTCGGCAGAGTTCTCTCGATTGTCGCCCATCACCCACACACAGTCGTCAGGGACAGTGTAGGGATAGCTCACCTGGGCAGCGGGGGCTTGGACCGAAAGCGGCCAGCTCATGCCGGTCGTATAGTCCTCATCGAGCGCCTGGCCGTCGACGACGACCTTGCCGTCCTGAAGGTCGACCGTCTGACCGGCCGTGGCGATGACGCGCTTTACCAGCACGTCATGCTCGGACGTGGCATCGGGGTTGTGGAACACCACGATATCACCCTGTTTGACGGGCTGACCGAGTTCGAGCGTCACCTTCTGCGCCAGAATCTGATCGCCGATCTCGATCGTATCCTCCATGGAGCCGGTGGGCACCACAAAGGGCTCGACCACAAAGGTGCGGATCAGGAAGGTGGCCACGAGCGCGATTGCGATGACCGCGATCCACTCAAAGGCGCCCCTCAACGCGGAATGCTGCGATGGAACCATTCTCACTCCTCGCTCTGCGAATACGAAGCGTCCAGAATCTCCTGCGCGTATGCGCGCTCCTGGGACGTAAGCCGCGCCGTCTCGATCAGGTCGGGACGCCAGCGGCAGGTGCGCTCGATGGCATTCTTACGGCGCCAGGCGTCAACCTTGGCATGGTCACCGCTCACGAGCACAGGCGGCACGCCCTCGCCGTTGAATTCAGCAGGGCGAGTGTACTGCGCATACTCGAGCAGGCCTCCGTCCTCGGCGGTCGAGAACGACTCGTCGACGTTGCTCATCTCGTCACCAAGGGCGCCGGGAATCAGGCGTACGACGGCATCGGCAACGACCATAGCGGGAAGCTCGCCGCCCGTGAGCACGTAATCGCCGATCGACAGGCGCTCGTCGGCATACGCATAGGCACGCTCGTCGACACCCTCGTAACGGCTGCACACAAACAGCAAGCGCTCGCTTTTGAGCAGGCGCTCGGCCACATGCTGTGTAAAGGGCTCGCCACAGGGGGTAAAAAACACCACGGTGGGCTTAGGACCCTCGGAGCTAATAGCCTCGATGGCCACGGCAATAGGCTCGACCTTCATGAGCATGCCCTGCCCGCCGCCGTACGGCTCGTCATCGACGGTACGATGGCGGTCGTGCGTCCAGTCGCGCAGGTTATACGCCTTAAAATCAAAAAGGCCGGCCTTGCGGGCGCGGCCCAAAATCGATGTGGACATGACGGGCTCAAACATCTCGGGAAAGACCGAAAGGGTCTCGATCAGCATGTTGTCCTCCCTACTTGTCCATATCGATCAGGCCGTCCATAACGTGGACGGAAATTGTTCCTGTGTCGGGAAGATCGAGCACAACCTGCTCGATCACGGGAATCAGTACCTCGCCGTACCGATCGCCCTCGACAACCCAAACATCGTTAGCGGGCGTCGACATGATCTCGACGATCGTGCCGAGCGAACCGAAGCGCTCGTCGACCACCTCGCGACCCATCAGGTCGGTATAGGCAGCATCGAGCGAATCGAGCTCAAAGTCGTCGCGATTTGCCAGCACATAGCATCCCGTGATGCCCTCGGCGGCCGTCAAGTCGTCAATGCCCTCAAACGAGACCAGATCGCCATCGCCCGTATCGGAGACGGACACGACCGTGCAAAAGCGATCGCGCTTGAGCGCCGGCGGCGTCAGGGCGACGCGCATACCCGGCTCTAATACAGAAGGAAGCCCCCGCAGCGGCTGCGCGAGGACCTCCCCCTTCCTTCCGTGCGGCTTGACCACACGGGCGATGTTTTTGTACTGGGACCTCAAGGTCCTAGCCCAGAACCTCTACCTCGACAGCAGTGTCGAGGCGAGCGGCCAGTGCACGGGCGAGCGTGCGAATGGCCTTGATGGTACGGCCACGACGGCCGATGACCTTAGCGACGTCATCCTCGGCGACCGAAACCTCAATCGTGGAGGCGTCGTCACCATCGATGACCTCAAGGCTCACGGAATCCGGGTCGTCGACGATCTGAACAACGAGATATTCGACGAGATCGGCGATGCGATCTGAGAGCATTGCCTCACCCTCGAGCTGTGCAGCGTCAACCTCAGGCACGATTTACTCCTCGGCGCCCTCAGCGGCCTCAGCGGCAGCCTTAGCGGCCTCGGCCTCTTTGGCGAGCTGCTTCTTGGACTTCTTGACGACGGTCTCGGTCTTCTCGCCCTCGTTGGCGGCCTTGACCAGAGCGGCGACGGCGTCGGTGAGCTGAGCGCCCTTGGACTGCCAGTCGGCGATCTTCTCGAGGTCGAGATTGATGGTCTTGGGGGCGGTCATCGGGTTGTAGCGGCCAACCTCCTCGATGATACGACCGTCACGCGGGGCGCGGGAATCGGCGACGACGACACGGTAGTACGGACGCTTCTTAGCGCCGTGACGAGCAAGGCGAATCTTGACTGCCAAAGGAAACTCCTCCAACCAAGCAGCTTTAGGCTGCAACTACAAACAAACAGTTGAACATAATACGCCATCGACGCGGGCAGGTGAAGTCCGTGAGACCAACTTCTTCGGTGTAGTCGAGGGCAAATCCATATCTTAGACAAGAATTCGGGATTTGCAAGCACATACACGCACCCCACATGAGCTGCGCGGTATACTCATGACATGGAAAGACGCGAACATACATACGGTTATGAGGATGCCATGGGCGTCACGCCGCCGCCCTGGACGGGTCCGGCGGTGGGCCTCATGGACCTCGATGCGTTTTTTGCGAGCGTGGAGATGCTCGATCATCCCGAATGGCGCGGAAAGCCGCTCATCGTGGGCGGAGACGCCGATTCGCGTGGCGTCGTGTCCACGTGTTCGTATGAGGCACGTCG
>CAJLJQ010000020.1:0-24306 GCA_905207015.1 uncultured Collinsella sp.
CCCGCCGCGCCGAATGGCGCGACGAGCTCGACCGCCAGCTGCCCGACGCGCTCGACCTCATGGCCATCTGCATCTCGGCCGGCTCGTCGTTCGAGGGCGCGCTGGCATCGGTCGGCACCCGCATGGACGGGGCGATCGCCGAGGCCTTCGCCCGCGTCGCCAAGGAGGCCGCCTACTCGAGCCGTTCGGAGGCCCTGCTGGGACTGGCGGAGCGCGCCCAGGTGAACTCGATCACCTTCTTCGCGGCGTCGCTTGTACAGGCCGAGCGCGCGGGATCGTCGCTGGTAGACATCATCCGCATGCAGGCCCAGTCCGTGCGCACCGAGCGCCGCCTGAGGGTCGACGACATGACCAACAAGCTGTCCACCAAGATGCTCTTCCCGATGCTTCTGCTCATGCTGCCCTCGATCATCATGCTCATGCTCGCGCCGATGGTCCTTCAGCTCGGCGAGTTCTTCTGAGTTAGGAGTCACCCGATATGAACGACAGATACCTCGACGAGGCCGTGGCCGTCACGGTCTCGGGAAAGAGGGTCCCGATCCTCACCCATACCTGCCGCGGCTTTCTCGAGCGCTTCTGCGGGCTCATGCTCAAGCGCGAGGTCCCCGAGGCCTGCGGGCTGCACTTCCCCGGCTGCCGGTCGATCCACACCTGCATGATGCGCGTGCCCATCGACGTGGTCTGGGTGCGCGAGGGGAAGCCCGGCGAGCTCGAGGCGGTATCGCTCGATACGGCGCTCAAACCCTGGCGGTTCTTCGCCGCGCCGCGCGGCGCCACCGGCTGCGTGGAGTTCCGCGCCGGGTCGTTCGACGCCGCGGACAGGCCGGCCAAGATCGCGCGCCCGGAAAAAAGGAAATAGGCGATGCCGCCCGAAACGCCGCCGGCCGCGTGTGGCGTCCATCGCCGCTCCCATGTGCGCGTTCGCCGACCAGAACGCCGGCACCACCCAGTCCACCGAGGTGACGATCCAGTCCGTCGCCACGTCCGCCGGCCAGACGACCTCGGACGACAACCTGACGTTCTCCACCCCGAACGTCATCCCGTTCTCGGCCAACGCCAAGGGCGAGATGACCGGCCCGTCTGCCGCCGCCACGCAGATCGTCAATAAGTCGATCTTCCCCGTGCACGTCACCAAGATGGCCGTCGCGCAGCAGGACCCGTTCCACATCGTCGATGACGTGACGACCTCCACCGGCACCAACGACGTCCAGTTCACCATCCACGGCGCCAAGGCCGCGGCCTCCGTCGACCTGTCCGCCGACGCCACCTGGAACATGGGCTATGCCGGCAGTGCCACCGACCACATCGACCTCGACACCACCAACGCCAAGATCGCGCGCGTGACCGCCGACCTCTCCACGCCCCAGAAGGCCGCCACGATTACCTGGACCCTTGCCTCCGGCAACGCCCAGTAACAACCGATTGCAGGGACCTGACTATGCCTAAGACGATCCGCCTGGTCCTCGTGGGGGCCGCAGTGGCGGCCTCCATCATCCCGGCGGCCTCGCCCGCAATCGCCGAGACCGGCGCCACCGACGTTACGATCGTCGCCCAGGCGGGCGCCCAAGACGGCAACGTGACGCAGACCGTCCCCGTCGGGGGCGGTCACAGCGCCGGAATACTCGACCAGACCGGCCTCGATGCCGCGGCGGGCGTATCCGGCGCGGCCTGGGCGGCGGGAAGGTCCCGCGAGCAGGACGATTCCGAAACGGAGACCGAAGATGAGACTCCTCCATCCCAACCATAGACAGCTACCCCCCACCGCGCGTAGCGTAGCCGGCCGCGCGGCGGCATGCGCGCTGCTTGCCGTGACGGTCGGGCTTTCCGCCCTCGCGGGCGCGGCCCCCGCCGTGGCGGCCGACGGCACCACCGACGTCACGGTGCAGGTGGCTACCGACGACGGCAACCTCGCCTGGTCGGCGCCGACCAGATTATTGATAGACGGGATGTATCACCAACCAGGAGGGGGTACTGATTGACTGAACTGATTGGAGCTAACCTAGCCGCCCTGCTAAAAGAACGGGGCATGAGCCAAAAGGAGCTTGCCGAGGCGGCGGGCCTCACCCCGGCCTCGTACGCCCCTGCCATCGCACTTTTGCTGCATGATCGAGCGCCCATCGAGGGCGGGGGTCCTCTATACTGAGTCACATATGACGGTATCGCGCCAAAGGAGAACGCCGTGACCACGTCGCAGATATCCCTGCTCGCGCTCATCTTGGTTGGGGGCATCGGCATCCTGCTTATCGGAGTGAGCGCGCTCATGAAGGCCGTTGCCCGCAGGAAAGCCAAGGCATGCACCGCTGCGACCACGGGAACGGTCATTGATCACCGTTTTATGGGCGAAGGCAGGATGTATCCCGTTTTGGAATACACCGTCGACGGCACGCAATACCGCGCGAAAAAACAATTCCGCGGCATAAAGACCAAAAGCTTGTCGGGACTCCCCATCCGCACGCAAGCCACCGCCTACGAAGACGCCAAGGGCTGGCTGCACGTGCAGACAGGCCCCATCGCCCGCCTAGGCACCCTCGCGGAGCAGCTTTGGCCCCTCGGCAGTCAAATGACCGTACACTACAACCCCAGCAACCCAGGCAAAAGCTATGTCGAACGCCCTATCGTGGGCAACTTTGCCACACTGATGTTTAACATCGCAGGCTTCTTGCTCATCGCGACGAGCATCTTGCTCTATGTTCTTATCCAGCGCTAGCTCAAACTGATGCGCCCCGCGCCCCATGCGCCGCAACGACCGTTACGACACCAAGGATCAGCCATGGCAACACTTTCCGAACAAGAACGTAAGCGCATCCAGCGATACTGCATCTGTCCCAAGGTTGCCGGCGCGGCGCTTGCCATGGCGTTTGTGCTGCCTTTTTTGATCATTCCCTTCGAAATGATTGACGATATCGTCTTCCATCATGAAAGCTTCCAGGAGACGGGCATGATGACCGCCTTGGTGCTCACCGCCATCGAGCTCGTCATATTCTGCTACTGTGCCCTCGCGCCGCGTTTTGGCATGCGCGGCAAGCAGTGGAAGGAAATGCAGAACCGGCTCGCCATCGAGCAGAGCGAGAAAGACCGCTCGGCACAAATCGCAGGCGTTGTTGGCACGCAGGCCGCCGCACGCCTGCTCAAGAACAGCGACAACGAGACCGCACGCAACCTGGGCGGCGCGGCAGAAGTCGCCGCTGCCGTAGGCGCCGTCGCCACCGCGGCAGACGTGCTTGCCGAAAGCTTCGCCAACGCAAGGGCCATGGCAGAGGCCTGTGGCGTGCCTGTCCCCCGTGCAAAGAAGTGGGTCGTCGCGCTTGTGGCGCTGCCCCTCGCGATCGTGTGCGGCGCCTATATCCCGCAGCTGGCGCAGGGAAACATCGAGATGCAGGAGAACGCCGCGGCCGCGGCCGAGCAGATCGCCATCGCACGCAAGGCATTAGAGCCCTCATGCGAGTACGTGTCCGCCGATGACCCCTACGAGCGATATCAAGATTACGGCTATCACGTCCGCAGCTATCTGCACGACGGCGACTCCGATGCCCAGAAGACCTATACGTACCTGGATTTTGACAACAAGGGAACGCTCACGGAAGTGAGCTACGCGGCAGAGATCGACCCCGACGCGAGCCTTGAGGACAACCTCGCCCGCATCGAGCTCGACTTGGACGAACTTTCCTCTGTCGTCCAAACCGTAGACGTCAAGACCGTGAGTCCCGAGCTCCTAGCACCGCAAAAGCTCCCCGAAGAGTTTAGGCAGGCTTTTTTGAACGGTTCGCTCTACGAGAGAATCTCCATCAGGACGAGTGACAACCCCATCAAAACGTACTATTCGTTTGACACGGATCCCGAGGATGAATTTGACGAGTACACCCATCCAAGCATCCGTATCACATTGATGGGCAAAACGAGCTAGCCACCCAATGTGACAAAGGGACTGTCCCTTTGTCACATTATTCGGAGCGTAGGGCTTCCACAGGGTCTTTCTTGGATGCGCTGCGAGCCGGCAGCAGGCCGGCAACGACCGTCAGCAGCACCGAAATTACAATGAGCACCAGCGCGTCTTGAACGGGCAGGCTCATCAGGTTGGGCACCTGCTTGGCCGCAAGCGCCCAGGCATTAACCGGAAAGCTCACGGCCACCACGACGACAATGGCAAAGACGCCGGCAATGAGGCCTTCGATAAAGGTCTCGGCATTAAATACGTTTGCCACGTTGCGCTTTGACGCGCCGATCGCGCGCAGGATGCCAATCTCCTTTTTGCGCTCCAGCACGCTGATGTAGGTGATGATGCCGATCATGATGGAGCTCACCACCAAACTGATACTCACAAACGCAATGAGCACCAAGCTGATAGTATTCACGATGTCGGTCACCGAACCCATGATGATGCCCATGTAGTCGGTGTACGAGATTGCCTGCTCGTCGTGGCCGGCGGCTTTGACCTGCTTGTTATAAGCATCGATGTGATCGAGCACGCGCTCCTTGGCCTCAAAATCGCGCGGGAAAATCTTGACCGAGATGGGGTCCGCCTCATCCGCATAGCCCAACGTGGTCAGATTGTTATCGTAGGTGAGCTGCGACGCCTTGGCGTAACTCATCATGAGCGAACTCAGGTCCTCGGCGTCCATGTTGAAATGGATGGCACGAGCAAAGGCACTCGCATCCACACGCATAGCGCTCGCCAGGTTGGCAATACTCGACGACATCTGTGTAGCCATCTGGCCCATGAGCCCCGCCGCGCCTGCTTTAAGCTGGGACGATACCGTTGTCGCAATCTGGTCGCTGATTGTCTTGGTCACCTGGTCCATTGCCTGCTGCAGATACGGAGCCAGCTGCTTTTGGACATAGTCGGTCATCGCCTGTTGCAGGCGCTCGGCCAGGACATCGCCGCCGAGCGCCCTGAGCTGAGCCAGGTATTGCTGGGCTGCGACATCATTCTCAAGGTATGCTGAGAATGCGGCAGCGAGCTTTGACGCGTCCTTAAGATCTTCGGGTGACAGCGCCTTAAACTGATCAGAGCGCATAAAGCCCTCAAACAGCTGGTTGGCAAGTGCTCCCACCTGCTGCATCTGCTCGGGCGTGAGTTCCAGACCGTCAAAGATGCCCGAGAAATCTGGGGCCGGCGCTTTGGCCATGATGTCACCGAAGTCGATGTCCTTCCCAACACCCGAAAGGTCAATGTCCAGCCCGGACAAGTCGAGACCAGGAAGGTCCATGCCACCGGCAGCACCCGAGAGTGCAGATGCATCGAACGAGAACGCGCTCTTCAACGCCGCCTCGTCCACACTGAACATGCTGCCCAGATCCACGCCCTGCTTGGCCTCGCCTTGCAGTTCGTCGAAAGACTTGCCCGTAAAGACATCCGTCTCGGGGTGGGCAAGTTGCTCCTGCACTATCTGTGAATCGGCGGCGCGCTCCATAAGCTGGCGAGTCAGCGCGTGTGTATAGGCAATACCCGGAGACAACGCGCTCGCGTTGGCCATCTCGTTCGGTCGCACCACGCCCACAATACGCACGTCAATACCGTCGGCAACCTTGGCCGTCATAAAGTCGGCATCGCCAGACATGTCGGTCCACATGCCGGTCTCTTCGTTTTTGCGATAGGCATCGGCCGGCGACAACACTTTAAACGCCGTGGACAGCGCGTCGTCGTAGGTAAAGTCGCTGCCGGTCTCGGGCGTCTCGACCTTGCCGTCGGCCGTCATGGCGCTGTTTACCAGATCGTTGAGCTCATCGATATCCAGCGCACCGATGCTGTAGAGCGTGTAGTCGCCCACCGTGCCGCGGCTCGAAAGCACCATTACGGCTTCGTTAGCAGACGTAGGCCAATGGCCGGCGACGACATCGTACTGGCTGTCGAGCAGGCTCTGGTCGTCAATCATCTCGTTAAAGACCGAGGTTCCCATGGATTCCATGCTCACCGTCGCCGCCGAACTCGCGCCGCCGCTCATGGCCTCGGTCATAGCGTTGGGCACCAGCCGGACAGGCTTCTCATCGCCCTTGCCCGCACGATAGACAACCGGCGTCACGCCATAGCCGTACTGGATGGCATTGACCTCTTTATCGATGCCGTCGCCACCGGCATCGAGCCATGCCTTAAAGCTCGTCATGTCGTTGGACTTAACGCTCGCAAACATATCCTTTACGGCCGTGACCACAGGAATCTTATCGGTTCCCCGAGCCTTGCCGTCAGTGCTGCCGTCGGACGAGCCCTCGTTCTTGGACGTATCGTCATCCGTGGTCCCCTGTCCACCCATCATGGACGACAGGTCGTAATCCTGCTTGGAAATCGTCAGCGGGTAGCTCGAGAGCGTATCCTCCTCGACCTTTTTGATGTAGCCGTTTACGCCGTTGGAGAGCGCCAGAATCGCCGCGATACCGATGATGCCGATCGAACCAGCAAAGGCCGTCATAGCCGTACGGCCCTTCTTGGTCAAAAGGTTTCGCGCCGAAAGCCCCAGCGCCGTCACAAAGCTCATCGAGGTTTTGCGCGTAGGCTTAGCCTCGCGACGCGCGGCATTGGCAACATCAAAGGGATCGGAATCGTCGGTGATCTTGCCGTCCGCCAGGTTGACGATGCGCGTGGCGTACTGGTACGCCAGCTCGGGATTGTGCGTGACCATGATGACCAGACGGTCGCGTGCAACGTCCTTGAGCAAATCCATGACCTGCACGGATGTCGTTGAGTCTAAGGCGCCGGTCGGCTCGTCAGCCAGCACAATCTCGGGATCGTTGATCAGGGCGCGGGCAATAGCCACGCGCTGCATCTGGCCGCCCGATAGCTGGCTCGGGCGCTTGTTAACGTGCTCGCCCAGACCGACTGCCTCAAGCGCCTTGCGTGCACGCTGGCGGCGCTCGGCATGCCCCACGCCCGTGAGCGTAAGCGCCAATTCCACGTTTTCCAAAATGGTCTGATGCGGAATGAGGTTGTAGCTCTGAAACACAAAGCCAATGCGATTGTTTCTGTAGGCATCCCAATCGCGGTCGCTGAAGTCCTTGGTCGAGATGCCATCGATCAACAGGTCGCCGGAATCGAAATGGTCGAGTCCACCAATGACGTTGAGCATCGTAGTTTTACCCGAACCCGAGGGACCCAGGATGGCTACAAACTCGTTATCGCGAAAAGACAGGCTTACGCTGTCGAGCGCTACCTGCGTAAACGACTGCGTAACGTACCTTTTGCAAATATCTCTGAGATCCAGCATGGACGGCAACCTCTCTCGCGCGGGCGCGCTCGCCCGCTCCCCCGCCGTTCACGTTCGGCGCGCTTGTCCTACTCTATCCTCATTTTTGGCCGATACCAGTGAGGAATGTAACGAACCGCGCCAAAAAACGAACGGGACAGCACGCCGCATGGCGCACCATCCCGCATATAACATCCCCGATGTGACAAAGAGGCTGTCACTTTGTCACATTCCAATGCGCGCTACTTTTCGAGCCCGCACGGCATAACGTTAGCGCTGCCGCGGCGAGCCTCAGTCACGGCTGCAAAGAAGCGATAGCCGCCCGAGAAGTTAAAGCACTCAAAGCCATGCTGCGCCAAAATGCGGCAAGCAATGTAGCTGCGAATGCCGCTCTGGCAAATTACGTAGACCGGCTTGGCCCGGTCGAGCTCGCCCAGGCGATTGCGCAGATCATCGACGGGAATGTTTACGAAACCATCGATATGCCCGCGCTCATACTCCCCTTCCGTACGAACATCGAGCAGCTGCACGCTGCCATCGCGTGGCAAGTTGGGCTCATCCTCCCAATGCCACTGCGCCAGTATGCCGCGATTGAGGTTCTCGATCATAAAGCCCGCCATATTGACGGGATCCTTCGCCGATGAGTACGGCGGCGCGTATGCTAGGTCCAAATCCTTAAGCCTATCGCCGCGCATGCCTGCCTGGATGGCAGTCGCCAGAACGTCGATACACTTGTCCACACCATCGATGCCCACGATTTGCGCACCCAGCAGGCGCAATCCCTGCTTCTCGAAGATAACCTTCATGGTCATGGGCGTTGCACCCGGATAATAACCCGCATGCGAACCGGGCGACAGGACCACACTGTCGCAGTCAATTCCCGCCGCGTGTGCTGCCTTTTCGGATAGTCCCGTGCTTGCCGCCGTCAAGTCGAATACCTTGATAATCGATGAGCCCAACGATCCGCGGTAGCAGCTGTCCATGCCGGCTATGACATCGGCAACGACACGCCCCTGCTTGTTGGCGGGGCCGGCGAGCGAAATGACCGCGTCCTCGCCGGTCACCTGATGCGTGACCTGCGCGACATCGCCCACGGCATACACGTCGGCAGCAGAGGTCTCCATGCGGTCGTTGACCACAATAGCCCCCTTGATGCCCAGTTCGAGCCCCGCCTCTTGCGCCAGATGGCTCTCAGGTGCCACGCCAATGGCAAGCAGCACCATATCGGCTCCGATAGGGTCATCGCCCGCAACATGGGTGACAACGCGGCCATCAACTTCCTCAAAACCTGTCACATCGGCCTTGAGGCGCAGATCAATACCGTGCTCACGCACCTCGGTATGCAAAAGGGTCGCCATGTCGTAATCCAGGTTGTTCATAAGCTGGACGGGACGCTGCAGAAGGGTCACCTGGAGCCCCAGCTCGCACAGATTCTCCGCCGTCTCGACGCCAATGAAGCCGCCGCCGATCACGACGGCACTGCTCGGTCGCCGCTCTCGAACATAGCTGTGAATACGCAGCGTGTCCTCAACGGTGCGTAGGCTAAAGATTTTATCCGAGTCGATGCCCGGCAACGCAGGGCGAATCGGCTTTGCACCCGGCGACAGGATGAGCTTGTCATACGTCTCGACAAATTCCTCGCCCGTCAGCATATTGCGAACCTCGACCGTATGCGAATCGGGATGGATGGCAAACACCTCGTGACTCGTCTTGACCGCAATGCGAAAGCGATCCCAAAAGCCCTTGGGAGACTGCAGCGTCAATGCGCTCTCTTCTTCTATCACGCCGCCAATGTAGTACGGAAGCCCACAATTGGCATACGATACAAAACCCGTGCGCTCAAAGATGACAATTTGGGCCTGCTCGTCGAGTCTGCGCAAACGTGCCGCCGCCGATGCGCCGCCCGCGACGCCTCCAACGATAACCACCTTCATAGCCAACGCACCACCTTTCCCGTGTAGCCGCTTATGCCGCCGATATTCTTGACACTGCCATACCCAGAACGCTTAAGAAAACTCACAGCTTGGTTGCTTCGCGCACCGCTCAGGCAATGCACGAAAAGCTGCGTGCCCTTTCGACGTATACCCATGATGCTACCCCGAAGCAGAAAAAGAGTCGCTGTTTCCAGCGACTCCCCTTCAGTTGTCTGTCCCACGGACTTACTGTTCGCTCTTCGCGAGTGCCTGATCGATCAGTTTGTTGAGCGCCTCGCGCTGCTCAGCGGAGTTGATGCCGCCCATGATCGGCTCTCCCACAATGTTACCGTTCTGGTCGATCACGTAGGTGGTCGGGAACGAGTACAGGTTGGAGGTGAACTTTCCGGCCTCGCTGTCCGACTTAAACCAGATGTTCTTATACGTCACGCCCTTCTTGGAAAGCACGTCCTTGGCATCGGCCACCGCGTCTTTGTTGCCATCGAGTGTAAAGGAATTAACGCCCACGACCTGGCCGCCCTTCTCGGCAAGCTCCTTGTTGAGCTTCTCCAGATCGCCCAGCTCTCCCACGCACGGCTTGCAGGTGGTAAACCAGAAGTTCATGACGGTGACCTTGTTCTTGGAGAACAGCTCGTCGCTGTTTACATCGTTGCCGTCCAAGTCCTTGCCCTTAAAGCTGGGGAACTTCGTCTCCCCGCTCTCGCCGTTGGTCATGCCCGCGGTCGAGGCATCGACACTCTCCCCCTCGCCGGGCGTGCTGCCACATCCGGGGAACTCCTTCTCCAGCGCCATGAGCTTGTCCTCGATCTCCTTGACCTGCTGCGCGCCGGCCTTAAGCGTCTTAAGCTCGTCAGCCGCAAACTGATCCTTGGCGCCCTCGATGGTATCGAGCAAGAAGTCACCGTAGTTCTTGCCGTCCTCAATCATGGGAGTGTCTTTGTTGGCCGCAAGGAACACCTTTTCCCATAGGGCGTTATCGCTCGCAAAGATCTCGTTTTCCTTTTGCAGCAGCTGCTGGTACAGCTTGGCCGCCTCCTCGGCGCTCGACGGCTTTTGTGCCACAAGCTCGGCAATCTGCGCATCGCCGCTCGTGGCATCCTTCGCGTCGCCCTTGGGGGCAGAGCACGCCGCGAGAGTCAGCGCCAGCACGGGCAGCATCAACAGAGCCGCAATTTTTGACAGTTTCATGGTTCCTCCGTTTATATCGAAACTTATATAGGTACCTATTTGTTTTCGCGGGCTTGCGTGGACTGCGCGGGTTTGTCGCCCGTCACACCCAGCCCGTAGCGAAAGCTAATAGCATCGACGGGGCACGCGCCCACGCATTTGCCGCAACGAATGCACTCGGCATGGTCGGGCGTACGCGTAACGTCCACGTCCATCTGGCACACCTTGGCGCACTTGCCGCACGAGACGCATTTACAATGATCGACCTGAATCCCCAGCAACGACACCTTGTTCATGAGTGCATAAAATGCGCCGAGGGGGCAAATCCATTTACAGAAGGGGCGGTAGAACAGCACGCTCAGCACCGCAACCACAATGAGGATCGCGAGCTTCCAGGTAAAGAGCTTTCCCAGCGCAGAGCGGATTCCCATGTTCATGATGGACAGCGGAATCGCGCCCTCGAGCACACCCTGCGGGCAGATGTACTTGCAAAAGAACGGGTCGCCCATGCCCACATCGTTTACCACCAAGACGGGCAGCAGCACCACGGCAAACAGCAGCACGGCATACTTGATGTACGTGAGCGGCTTGAGCTTTTTCGTGGAGAGCTTTTTGCTGGGAATCTTATGCAGAAGCTCTTGCAGCCATCCAAACGGGCACAAAAAGCCGCATACAAAACGTCCCAGCAGCACGCCGATCAGAATGAGCGTTCCGGTGACGTAATACGAAAAGCTAAACTTAGACGAGCCCACCACCGACTGAAACGACCCGATGGGGCACGCACCCGAGGCCGCCGGACACGAGTAGCAGTTAAGCCCCGGCACGCAGACGGCTTTGCCGGCTCCCTGGTAGATACCGCCCTTGGCAAAGTTAGGCAGGTGAATATTGGTCGCAAGCGTCGCCGCCGCCTGAATCAATCCGCGGAATCTCGCCAAAAGATGCGATGCAGTGTTTTTTCTTTTATCCAATTCCGATACACTCCAAGCACAGCCTGATTGCCTTGGCCAGCACGGCATCTGCCTCGCCGCGCATAATTCCAAAGCCAACCATGGCTACCCCAACGATCAGCAAAGCCACCTGCGCCACAGGCTTAATCGCTTTGAACAATCTGACCACTCCTTTCGTTTCGCGACCCATTGGACCATACCGACTATAAAATCCGTGTTAAGCGTGAATGACTATGCAAGGAGAACGTTATGCGCATCTTGGTCGTCGAGGACGAGCGGGCGCTGTGCGATGCGATCGCACGCAGCCTGCGCAACTTGGCCTATAGCGTCGACTGCTGCTACGACGGGCAGCAGGCCCTCGATCTGCTCGATGTCGAGACCTTTGATCTTGTCGTGCTTGACCTCAATCTCCCCCATGTCGACGGCATGACCGTGCTCAGGCAACTCAGGACAACTGATTGTGAGACCAAGGTGCTTGTGCTCTCGGCACGTGGCGAGGTCTCCGACAAGGTAGCGGGGCTCGATGCGGGCGCCAACGACTACCTCACCAAGCCGTTCCATCTTGACGAGCTGGCGGCACGCATACGCAGTCTCACGCTCAGGCGCTTTACGCAAAACGACGTTGTTCTAGCCTGTGGATTGTTGAGCTTTGACACCAAGGCGCGCCTCGCCTCCGTGGGCGGCGAGACCCTATCCCTCACGCGCAAGGAGACCGGCATCTTGGAATACCTGATGCTTAACCAGGGGCGGCCGGTGAGCCAGGAAGAGCTTATCGAGCATGTATGGGACAGCAGCGTCAACAGCTTTAGCAACGCGACCCGCGTGCATATCTCGTCGCTGCGAAAAAAGCTGCGCGGTGCGTTGGGGCACGACCCCATCCGCAACCGAATCGGCGAAGGCTACGTTATGGAGGACGGCAAATGAAGCGGCTGTCGCTGCAGTGGCGCATCACGTTGATGACGGCACTGCTGATATGTTCGACCTGCGTACTTATGAATTGCCTGGTTGGCTACTCCGGCATGCGCTACATGGACTCGATCGGCAATGAACTATCGGCGCACGGCAAGGTGGAGGCGGCCTCGCCCAGCTCATTTGACCCGACAAACAAAGAGCTCGACGATGCGCTGACCATCGTCGTGAACGACGCCCAAGAATCGTTTGGCGCGACGAGCTGGTATATAACTGCGGCGGTGACGCTGCTCGGAGGCGTCCTGGCCTACTTTGTGAGCGGGCATGCGTTGCAGCCGTTGCGCTCCTTTGCGGCACAAGTCGAGAGCGTGCGGCCCGACAACCTCGCCGACACAAAAATCAGCGAGGACGTGCCCTCTGAACTCAGGCGCTGCAGCGCGTCGTTTAACGACATGATTGCCCGCCTTGACGAGGGATTTTCCGCACAAAGACAGTTTACGGGCAATGCGGCGCACGAGCTGCGCACGCCACTTGCGCTCATGCAGGCCCAGGTTGAGCTGTTTTGCGCCGAGCACCCCGACGTCGACGCCGATACAGCGAGCCTGCTCGGGCTGCTGCAGGAGCAGACCGAGCGGATGACGCACATGACAAAGACCCTGCTCGAGATGAGCGAGCTGCGCAGTGTCCCTTGCAACGATGCGATTGACCTGGCGCCGATGATCGAAGAAGTACTCACGGACCTGGCGCCCCTTGCCGAGCAAAAAGACATCACGCTTACAAGTGAGGGCGACGCGCAAACGATCGGCAGCGATACGCTAATCTATCGGCTGCTGTTCAACTTGGCCGAAAACGCCATACGTTACAGCGCGCCCAACTCGACCGTGCAAATCAACGCCTGCGCCGAAGGCGACCGCGTGCTGCTACGCGTGCGCGACCAGGGGCCGGGCATTCCCGAGCAATACCAGACGAGCATCTTCCAGCCCTTCTTTCGCGTCGACAAATCGCGCAGCAGGGCATATGGCGGCGTGGGGCTGGGGCTTGCACTGGTCTGGGAGATTGCCGCACTCCACGGCGGCTCCATCGAGGTCGAAGAAAGCTCGCCATGCGGAACGACCATGCTCGTGACTCTTCCCACTCGCGCACTCGGCTCATTAAAATAACGAACGGGATGGCACGCCGCGTGGCGTACCATCCCGCACATAATATCGAGGATGTGACAAAGGGACTGTCCCTTTGTCACATCTGCTAGTTCTCGTCGCCTACCAGCTGAGTTAGCTTACTCCCACTCGACCGTGCCGACAGGCTTAGGCGTGAGGTCGTAGCACACGCGGCAGATACCGGGGACCTCGGCGGTGACGCGGGCGGTAATGCGCTTGAGCAGCGCCCAGTCGAGCTCGGGCACCTCGGCGGTCATGACGTCAACGGTGTTGATGCAGCGGATGATGCAGGGCCAGTCGTAGGCGCGCTTACCCTCGCGCACGCCGGTGGCGCGGAAGTCGGGCACGACGGCAAAATACTGCCAGATTGTCAGACCTGCCTTGTCAATCTCCTCGCGCACGATGGCGTCGGCTTCGCGCAGCGCCTCAAGACGGTCGCGGGTGATGGCGCCAAGGCAGCGAACGCCCAAGCCGGGGCCGGGGAACGGTTGGCGCTCAACCATGTTCTCGGGCAGGCCGAGCTCGCGACCCACGACGCGCACCTCGTCCTTGTACAGCAGCTTAACGGGCTCGCAGAGCTCAAACTGCAGGTCCTCGGGTAGACCACCCACGTTGTGGTGAGCCTTCACGCCGTCCTGGGACTCCAGAATGTCGGGGTAGATGGTGCCCTGGGCGAGGAAACTGACCTCGTCACCGACCTTGCGGGCCTCCTCCTCGAACACGCGAATGAACTCGGCGCCGATAATCTTACGCTTGGCCTCGGGCTCCTCGACGTCCACGAGCTTATCCAGGAAGCGATCAGTCGCGTCAACATAGACCAGGTTGGCGTCCATCTGATTCTGGAACACGTCGATGACCTGCTCGCTCTCGCCCTTGCGCATGAGTCCATGGTTCACATGCACGCAGATAAGCTGCTTGCCGATGGCCTTGATCAGCAGCGCCGCGACAACAGAGCTGTCGACGCCGCCAGAAAGGGCCAGCAGAACCTTCTTGTCACCGATCTGCTCGCGGATTGCGGTGACCTGCTCGTCGATGAACGCCTGAGCAAGTTCGGGAGTGGTGATACGCACCATATCGTCGGGACGCTTGTTGGGATCCATGCAGGGCTCCTTTTCGGGTCGATGGAACGCGCCGCACATATGCAAACGCGCTGTCATATGACCTCATTATATGCAGAGCGAGGTTCGTTTCCCATCGCTTCGGCAGAGCTTTTTGCAGGGGCGGCAGTTTTTCCTTATGCCAAGGTCAGCCATGCCTCGACAACCACCTTAAGAGCATCGCCAATAGACTCTTCCTTTATACGTTCGGCATAATCGTAGGCGATACCCACAAATTCCAGTCCCGAGCAACAGGAGTACAATTGCTGCTAATGTTGCCACCTGATGGGAGATGGAAGATGGACTGCGATGGCTACCCATGCATCCCCATGCCGTTGATGTGCACCGCCTTTGTGCCGGGGCAGATTGACGCTGCGGTTGCAGGCATTTCCGACCCCGATTCACGCACCATCGCCACGGCAGAAGCGCTGTACTTTCGCGGACAGGCCACACTCGCCGCCGAAACAGCACGCCCCTATCTTGACGCCACCGATCCCGCGCTGCGCTATTCCGCATGCTTTATCTGCGGATACGCCAGTCTGTCGCTCAACCGTATCGCCGACGCACGCCGGTGCCTTGCTGGCATCCTCGATACGCCGGCCGACGAGGAATCGTCCGCCATCCACGCCATGCATATCCTGTTCGCCTCGGCCGCGAGTGTCCTGCTGCACTTGCCTTCCCCGTATTCTGCCGAAGAGTTTTATCCGCTTGCGGCGCATCTGCCCGAAGGCCTGCGCCTGTTCGCCAGCTACGTGATGGCGCATGCCCTGTACCTGCGCGGCGAATATGGCCGCAGTCTGGGCATGGCGGAAAACGCCCTGATCATGAAACAGGGAAGCTATCCCATCTCGGAACTGTTCCTGCACCTGGCAGCTTCCATGGCATGCATGAGCCTCAAGGACATCGACGCCGCAAAAACGCACTTCGGAGCCGCTTGGGACATTGCGCGCCCCGACGGCCTTATCGAGCTCATCGGCGAGCACCACGGCCTTTTGCAGGGGCTTATCGAGGCATGCCTAAAAACGCAATACCCTGACGACTTCGCGCGCATCATCGAGATCACGTACCGCTTCAGCTACGGCTGGCGGCGCATCCACAACCCCGATTCAGGCGAGGATGTGGCCGACGATCTAACGACCACGGAGTTCACCATGGCCATGCTCGCCTGCCGCGGGTGGACCAATGCCGAAATCGCTCGTCATATGGGTGTGTCGCCGGGCACCGTCAAAAACCGACTATCCGGCGTATACGCAAAGCTTGGCATCGGCACACGCGCCGAACTGGTCGCGCATATGTTGCGTTAGCGACCGGGCTGCCAAGCGCATCGAACGCGCTCCGGGGCCTGGCGCTTTCGCGCGCTCAAATTGGACATTTTGGCCATCGAACGGCACTACCGCCACGGGGCACCTTCTCGCAAAATTGGATTATTTCCTCCGATGTTTGCGGGATGGGAGCCAAAGATGCTTGATCGCCGTTCGTTACTTGTTGCCGGAGCGTCCTCGCTGGCGAGCATTATGTTGCCGCGCGTGCCGGGAAGCGCAAACGCCTTCATATTGCCGTTTGCGCCCACCGAAGCCTATGCCGATGAAAAAGATCCCTTCAGGGTGCTCGTTCTCTCGCGCACCATGTTTGGTGTGGTCGTGGTCGACGTCGCCAATAAGAATACGCCCATCGCAGGTGCCCAGGTCACGCTCGCATCGCGCTATGCCGCAGACAAGCAGCTCACCGCCACGACCGATGACGAGGGCACGGCCATCTTTGAGGTCGCGCCGCTTTCGGAAGGCTACGTGGACGAGGCAACGCTCCTTGACGCGTACGACTTTAACGGCGGCATCTCCATTAGCATGGCGGGCTACCGTGATGTCGAGATTCCCCTCGCGCGTATCCAGGGCGGCACCGCCATAACCGCGCCCACACGTCCGCTCTCCGACGGCGAGCCGTACTTCCGCCAGCTCACGTTCGACGAATGGGACATCCAGTACGCCGACGCCACGTTTATGGCAATGCCAGCGGACGAAGCAGCAAACGACCAACCCGACACGCACGCCTTTACCGTTCAGGCACATCTGCCACAGGGCGGGCAGGCAACATTGCATATCAATAAAGTGATGCCCGCTGCGGGCAGCTCACCCGAAACCGTCACGCAGATTGGCCAAGTCAAGGCCAGCGCATCGGGCGCGGATAATCTGGCGACGTTCACGCTCGAAGACAAGTTCCTCGATGCAGCGTCGAGCCTTCTGGAAGAAGGATGCAAGTTACGCTTTGTCCTCGACTACCAGGGCAAGACCTATACACTCTCCTCCCCCATGGCCGTTGTCACTGCGCCGGCCGCAAAGGCGGAATCGGGCTCGACCACTATCGTCCCCACTACCATGGACCAAGAGATCACTCCGTTTGATTTCCCCGCGGCGTTTCCCGGCATCGGCGGCAATAAGTTCACGTGTTGGATGCCCACATTTCCAATCCTCTTCGATTTCTCGTTTGCTGGATACGTGCTGTTTGGCGGAGGATACAAACCAGCCAGCTATATGAACGATTCGGGCAACCCTGATCCGGAATACTGGAAGAAATCGCCGCGCGAGTCGGGCGCCAAGCAGGCAAACCGCTACCTCGACGAGATGGAGGGGAAGTGGAATCAGTACAAGAGTATGAGTGCCGGTTCGGGTACCGATCCAAGAAACACCAAGCTCCTTCGCCACCATTGCACGCTGCTGTTCACGATGGATATCGCCACACAGCTGTACGGCTCGCTTGCCTACGATTGGGTGGGCAAAACCTGGGGCGACAACAACGACCCCGCATACGGCAATATTAAGGCCCTCTTCCAGGTAAGAACCGACCTCAATTGGACCGAGCAGTTTACCCTAGGACCGGTGCCGTTTTTCCTAAACGTCAACCCCTGGGTGCTGGCAAAACTGGCGCTCGCCGTAGGTGCCCACACACACGGCAGCGGCGCGGCGTTTTTTAAAAACATTTCGCTCGACTATTCAAACACGTCGGGCTCGTTCACCATCCAGATCGGGCTTGCCGTCACCTTTGGCGCCGGCGTTGCAGGCGTCGCTTCGTCTGCCGTGCGCGGCGCCGCATCCCTCACGCTGTTCATTGGGTACGAGAAGGCAGATGGACACCAGCTTCCGCGACTGCGTGTAGGTGCAGACGTCGATGTCGATGTGATACTCCAGTTCGTAATGTTCAAGTGGACCACCAAGGCTTGGTCGGGGTCGTGGCCCACACTCCTCGATTCGTGGAATATGTCGGTGAACAATGGCAACCAGTATGTGCTCCAGCGCTCTGAGCTCGCATTGGGTGGAGATACGCCTTACACGTTGGATGCCTGCTTCGGCACGCCCGGCAACATCGAGGCGGGCGGCGTGCCGCAATTTATCGCATCGGCCACCATCGTCACCAACGCCGAGCTGCTCGCACGCGCCGAGGTTAAGGCCACTGCCGTAAACGCCGCGCCTGTCGTGCGCGATTGGGATCAAGCGGTCACGCGCATTGAGCTCGAGGCGGATGCAGAAAGCGACGACACGGGACAGATCGAGCATTTCGTCCATGCACTGATAGAGAACGACGAAAACGCCGCGCCGATGTATGCGTACACCCATATCGGGCAGGCGAAGGACGCCGCTGCGGACCCCAACGCCAATTCTGCCGGCGTGTCGGAAGACGAGCGTGGCGGTATCAAGCCCTCGAACGACAACGTGCTGTTTACTGGCGTGCTCAGCGAAGCTCACATGAAGCTGGCAATGATTGCCGGCGTAGAATGCCTGTTCCGTATCGCCTCGGTGCGCTACGGCGACAATGGCCGCTCGCGCCTGGTGGTGCACACAAAGGCAAACGGCACGTGGTCCGCTCCCGCGCCCGTGGACTTTCCCCTTGGGTTTGGCGAGGGCGACGTGGAGCGCGACGGCATATACGATTACGACTTCGACGTGGTGGAATATGCGGACGGAAGAGGAAACCGGGACGCCTACGTGTTGCTGGTCTCGGGCGAGCGACGCGACGGCGATAGTACCCTTTTCGATACGGCAAGCACATCCGGCATACTGTCCGTCGTGCGCCTGCGCATAAGCAACGACGGAGTTCGCGTGGTGTCGCATACGTCATGGCGCAGCATCTCGCGCGGCCGCTTGCAAGAGGATGGCTACCATTGCCTGCAGTGCCCGCGTATCACGGTGGGCAAGACGCTGGTCGACGGGCGCCTGTCGGGTGCCTACCTCCACCGCCGCGGAACCACCGCAGAAAAGGCGCTCGGCAGCGAGGCTGAGGTTGCGCTGGAGTGCTTCACCCTGTGGTCGGATGATTTGGGCGACAGCCTGACGTTCCGCCAAGTTCTCCGCTTTCCGCAGGCACCGTCGAGTATCGAGCTGGGCGAGCCCGAGAATATCAACGGTAAAATGGTGGTGCCCGTTGCGTACGAGACCGCAGACGGTTGCGGCTGCGCATCGTACGCCGTGATTGGCCAGTCCATTGCGGGCTGGGGCGTTATGCCGCCGGACGCCACGGTACCCCATGCGGTGCCGTGGCCACAACATTCGGGCTTTTTGGCAACCGTCAACGAGCAACTGCAGCATATTACTTGGACGCGAGGCGCATCGGCATTTGCAACGCAGCCTGTGGGTGCCGCAGGCTGTGGCCCGGCATCGTTTAGCGTAAGCAACAACGGCAGATGCGTGCTCTATGTAGAGAACACCGATGGCAAGGTGGGACAAACCTACGACGAAGAAGGCAACCCGGTAGCAGTGATGGGCAAGCACTTCCGCATCTTCGCCAGCACCTTGGCAGGCGATCTGTTCACGGAACCGTTCGTGATGTGCGAGCTGGACCATCCCGTCGATCAGATAACGACATTTTTGACGTCGGGAGGCATGCTCTCCGCGCTCGCCACGCACATTGTAAGCGCGGAGAAGAGCGAGGCAGAGCTGCACGGCATCGAAGTGCCCTTGGTGGCGTGTGCCACTCCGACGGGCGCGGTCGCCACCTTGGGCGCGGTGGTGCCCGGAGCAGCAGGCGAATCCTTCATGGTCACGGTGCGAAACGACGGCAACACCTTGCTGACCGCCGGCACGATCGATCTGTACCGAGAGGGCTCCAGTCAGCCGTTCTCCAGCGCATCCATCGGATTCGGAGTGAACGCACGCATGGCTTCGATCTACGATCCAGAGCTTGCCGAGGACGCTTCGGCCAACGACATGGCACACGTGAAGTACGCACTCGAGACGCTGGGCACACGTTTTGCAACGCACCCGCTGGTAGCCGACAACGGCAACGCCGTGCTGGCACCGGGTTGCACGGCACAGTTCCGCATGAGCTTCGCCATCCCCGAGAGTTGGAGCGACGAAGTGGGCAAACGCGTAACGCTGTATGCGAAGGCGCGTAATCTGGTGGCGCTCGATCCCGTAACGCTCGAGGAAATTCGACCGGGCGCAAACTCGGCGCTGGGTGCCGTACTGCACGAGCTTCATGTGCCCGACGCGGCATGCGAACGCTCGGAAGTTCAGGTCGGTGTATGCGACAGCGCGGATACGACAGGACTTCACGACGCCCCGATGACGGTCGACGGCGATGGTGGCTCGAGTGGCGGCGGTACTGACGAGGGCGGCGGCTCCGGCGGAAGCAGCTCCGGCAGCGGCAAGGACCACGGCAATAACAAGCGCTCCGGAAAAGCGGGCGCGCTTGCGGGCACGGGCGATGTCAACGCTCCCCTTACGGCAGCCGCTGCAGCACTCGCCGCGGCAGGCGCCGGCCTCGTCGCCTACGGCGCCCGCCGCACGGCGCTCGAAAAAGACACCGCCAATGAGGCCAATTCGGATAAGCCTCGCTAGCTCCTAGTTGCTTTTGTGAGAGACGCCGACTCGGCTCATCGAACATCAAAATGGGCTGGTTCTGAATACCCAGAGCCAGCCCATTGCGCATTAAATGTCGTCTGAGGAGTCGAGTTCTGCCTCGAGCTTGGCACGGCGTCTTTTCGCCGTGAAAAACGTTGCGCACAGGACAGCAAACGTGGCCGCGAAAATCGTCGCTCCGCAGAACACGCCCGTGGCCAGGTTCGCCAACCAAAAGACGCTTTCGAGCGATACGATCTGCGCCTCAGCGACACAGCGCATTGCGGCAATAACAAGCGCGAACGCGGCGCTTATGGAAACCATGTTCGCCATCGCCATGTGGACATAACAATTTCGATTCGCTATTCAAACTTACTCGGACAGAACCGACTCGGTTTTGTCCGAGTAAACTCGAGCATAAACTTGTTCATGCGATACAATTAACTCGGACAAAACCGAGTCGGAAGGAACCGAGTAAGTGGAATTCATTGGCAGGGAGCTTGAACTCGCCCGTATTAAGAAAACACTCAATGCGCCCGAGCAGCGCAATGTTCTCATTTACGGAAGGCGTCGCGTCGGCAAAAGTGAGCTCATCAAGCAGGCGCTAACCGATTTATCGGACGTCGCAACGATCTATTACGAGTGCCGCCAAACCTCCGAGGCAGACAACCTCGAGAGTCTGTCCGCCCTTGCTGCTGAAGCGCTAAGCTTTCCTCCGCTCGCCTTCACGGGCATCCGCGAGCTCATCGAATTTCTGTTTGCCCAAGCCAAAGACAAGAACATTACCCTCGTTCTCGACGAATACCCCTACTTGAGAGATGCGGTTAAAGGCTTAGACAGCATTCTCCAGACCTCAATCGACGCTCACAGGGAAGACTCACGTTTAAACATTGTCCTGTGCGGCTCCTATGTTGAGATTATGAAATCTCTCATCGAGCATGAAAGCCCCCTCTACGGGCGAATTGATCTCGCGCTTGAGCTTAAGCCCATGGATTACTTTGACGCTGCAAAGTTCTATCCCGCGTTCTCACCCGAGGACAAGGTGCGGCTCTATAGCGTTTTTGGCGGCATCCCCTTTTACAATCGCCTCATCGATCAGTCCCAAAGCGTACGCGACAATATCATCGAGCTCGTCACAGAACCTGGCGCCCGCTTAGAAAGCGAAGTACCGTCCTATCTCAACGCCGAGATCTCGAAGATGACCAACGCCAACGAAGTTTTCGGGGCTCTCGCACAAGGTTACTCCCGTTGGGGGGACGTGCTGGCACAGTCGCACGTCTCGAGCGGTCCGGCCATGGCAGACGTACTCGACAAGCTCATGTCACTCGAAATCGTCCAAAAGCGTGCACCCATCAACGACCCTACGAATAAGCGCAAGTCTGGCTACTTTGTGGTGGACCCACTTTCGCTCTTTTACTATCGATACGTCTTCCGCAATGCTTCTGCGCGTCAGCTGCTCGACCCGGAAGTCTTCTATGATCGTCACGTCTCCCAAGACTTCGAGGAAAACTACACTCCACATATGTTCGAGGAGATCTGCCGTCAATACCTCGTACGGCAAAACAGGACTGGCAAGATCGAACCGGCTTTCGATGCCATAGGCAAGTACTGGTACGACGATCCCGCAAACAAAACGAGCGGCGAATTCGATGTGGTAACGCAAGACCCCGAGGGCTACGCATTCTACGAAGCAAAGTTCCGCAAATCCCCCGTCACGCAAAAAATGGTCGACGAGGAAATCACCCAAGTCGAGGCAACGGGGCTCAAATGCCATCGCTACGGATTCTTCTCCCGTTCGGGCTTCGAAGCTGACGAAAGCGATCGAACCGTCTTCATCGACCTGCCGCAGATGTTTGAATAGGACAGACCCCACCCGCATCCCAAGCATCCATTATCTAATCGAACTATTGTTCGATGGAATTCGTGTTGGTTGGAATCGCCCAAGGCCTGGGCTATGCTACCTTGACTATCTATATGACTAAAACGCAGCAAAGGAGCACCGAGAGAGCGAGTATGGCAAAAAACACCGCAAACTATGGTAACGACAGTATCCGCCAGCTCAAGGACGAGGAGCGCGTACGCCTGCGCCCCGCCGTCATCTTTGGCTCGGACGGACTCGACGGTTGCGCGCATGCCGCCTTCGAGATCCTGTCCAACGCCGTTGACGAGGCGCGCCAGGGCTACGGCAAGCTCATCACCCTCACCGCCTTTCGCGATGGCTCTATTCAGGTAGAGGACAATGGCCGTGGCTGCCCGCTCGACTGGAACCCTTCCGAGAAGCGCTTTAACTGGGAGCTCGTCTTCTGCGAGCTCTACGCCGGCGGCAAGTACAACAACAACCAGGGCGGCGACTACGACTTCTCGCTCGGCACCAACGGCCTGGGCTCGTGCGCGACCCAGTACGCTTCCGAGTACATGGACGTCACCGTCTGGCGCGACGGCAACAAGTACTCCCTGCACTTTAAGAAAGGCAAGGTCGTCGGCGCCAAGAAGAAGGCACTCGAGATTGAGCCCAGCGACGAGAACCGCACCGGCACCACCATCAAGTGGCGCCCCGATCTTGAGGTCTTTACCTCGATTAGCATTCCCCACGACTGGTATCGCGAGACCATGCGCCGTCAGGCCGTGGTCAACGCCAACGTGACCTTCCGCCTGCGCATTGAGGGCGACGATGGCGAGTTTTCCGAAGAGGATTTTTGCTATCCCAAGGGCATCGAGGACTACGTGCTCGAGAAGGTCGGTACCGACTACCTTACCGAGCCCTTCTTTATCGAGGCCGACCGTCGCGGTCGCGATCGCGAGGACCTGCCCGATTACAACGTAAAAATCACTGCTTGCATGTGCTTCTCGCGCACTTTCATGATGCAGGAGTACTACCACAATTCCTCCTGGCTCGAGCACTGCGGTTCGCCCGAGAAGGCGGCCCGCAGTGCTCTGACCAGCGCCATCGACGCCTACATCAAGCAACAGGGCAAGTACAACAAAAACGAGAGCGGCATCAAATGGCAGGACGTCCAGGACTGCCTGGTACTGGTGACCAACTGCTTCTCCACCCAGACGTCCTACGAAAACCAGACCAAGAAGGCTATCAATAACCGCTTTATCCAGCAGGCCATGACCGCCTTCTTTAAGGAGCGCCTCTCGACCTACTTGATCGAGAACAAAGACGCTGCCAACAAGATCGTGGAGCAGGTGCTCATCAACAAGCGCTCGCGTGAGAACGCCGAAAAGACTCGCCAGAGCATTAAGACCAACCTGCAGCAGAAGACCGACATGGCCAACCGCGTGCAGAAGTTCATCGACTGCCGCTCCAAGGACAAAAACCGTCGCGAGATCTACATCGTAGAGGGCGACTCGGCAGCAGGCGCCATTCGCACCTCGCGCGATGCCGAGTTCCAAGGCGTTATGCCCGTCCGAGGCAAGATCCTCAACTGCCTGAAGGAGGACTACCCGCGCATCTTTAAGTCCGACATCATCATGGACCTTATGCGCGTGCTGGGCTGCGGCGTGGAGATCAAGGACAAGCGCATCAAGAACCTCGGTGCCTTTGACCTGGACAACCTCAACTGGAACAAGGTCATCATCTGTACGGACGCCGACGTCGACGGCTACCACATCCGCACGCTCGTGCTCACCATGCTCTACCGCCTGGTGCCCACACTTATCGACGAGGGCTACGTGTATATCGCCGAGTCGCCGCTCTACGAGATCAACTGCAAAGAGAAGACCTACTTTGCCTACACTGAGCTCGAGAAGAACGGCATCCTCAAGGAGATCGGCGACCAGAAGTGCTCCATCAACCGCTCCAAGGGTCTTGGTGAGAACGATCCGGACATGATGTGGCTCACCACCATGAACCCCGAGACGCGCCGCCTGATCAAGGTGGAGCCCGAGGACGTCACCAAGATGGAAACCATGTTCAACCTGTTGCTGGGCAACGACGAGGCGGGCCGCAAGCGCCATATCTCCGAGCACGGCAAGGAATACCTGGACCAGCTGGACCTGCAATAGCAGCAAATCGATAACGACGGCCCATAAGAAGTTCAAGAGGAAATCGTGGCAAAGAAGAAGACGAAGAACCAGCCAAAGAAA
>CAJLJQ010000021.1:0-23846 GCA_905207015.1 uncultured Collinsella sp.
TCTGACTACGAATCAGAACGTCATAGGTTCGAATCCTATACGCCGCACCAATTGACTTTAAAGCTCCCGGCGACGGGGGCTTTTCTTATATCGCGATGCGTCGAAGATCGCGCCAAGCCCTCCAAATGATTAAAAATCAAATTCGATAACTTTTTTTGAAAAAATGCTTGACCATTATTCAGTACCTGTGCATAATAATCAACAAGTCGCGGCGTTACCTCAGCTGGATAGAGGGTCTGACTACGAATCAGAACGCCATAGGTTCGAATCCTATACGCCGCACCATTTAAGATTAAAGCTCCCGGCAACGGGGGCTTTTCTTTTACGTAAACACCGCATGGATTCGAACCTCGGTCGAGGTGCGGGCGTAAAGAAAACGCGGAGCGTTTTTAGCCCGCGGGCGAGCACGCCGGCAGGAGGGCGAAGCCGGTGCGGATCCGCGCAGCGGATGCGCGGAATCCTATACGCCGCACCATTTGAGATTAAAGCTCCCGGCAACGGGGGCTTTTCTTTTGCGCCAGCTTGAGTGCTTTCGTCCAAAGGGACGATTTCCTGTCGACTCGTGTAAGATTCCGAGTAGATGTCGCGACTTATTCGCGACCACTCCTTCTCTCAACGACCGATCAGGGTGATACTTCGTGGCAGAGCGTCCGACATACAAGCTCAGGTTTCTCGATCCCAAGAAGCGCTTTCCGGCGATGCCCGAGCAGCCAGCGGGACGCTCATATGGCGTGGTCTGGAAACTCTTTGGCGAGGATCAGCATGAATCTTGCTATGTCGTCGAATTCGTTGGCAAAAGTCATGTGTCGCTTTTGGGCTACGTAAGCGTTTCGGGCGAGGTGTACAAGGTGGACCGCCCCGTTAGCGAGACTCCGCTGCCCAACGATCCCGACATGGAACTGGTCCTTGACGAGTCGGACTCCGGTATTGGTGAGATTGTGGTTCGGGGAGCCAACGGCACAATGCGCGCGTGCGCGCGAACCGTCGGCTCTCCCGAAGGCCCCATGCGCGAACAGTCCGATCACGAGACATGGAATTCGACCCGCTCCCTTCCTTACGGTGAGTTCATGGCATCGATGTTCCTGCGCTACGTGATATTCGCTGACTCCGAAAATACCATTGCGAGCACGGCGGACGCCGGCGGACTCGACGAGGGTATGCAAAACGTTGTCGACAAGATCAAGCTCGTAAAGTTGCCCGAGCCGGTCGAGGTGTTTTTGGGCTTTAACACGACACCGCTCCCTGATGCTATCGAGACGCTGCTCTACCGCGTTGACCATGCCGAGAATCCGAGCGGTATCGAGCGCTATGCTGCCGCCCTTATGAGTGAAATTGACTTGCCCCGCTTGCGCACCATCGCCGCTAAGTCCGAGATGAGCCTGGCTCGCATCGATCGCTCAAAGCTTTTCTATCTCAATTTTGATCGCAGCCTGCTGGACCAGGACGAGATTGACATGCTGCTTGCCATCGAGTGCCGTCTTAACCGTCTCTCCGGCATCCTTGAGCACATCGGGGCCGGATTGGTCCCTGCGGCATCCTCGCCGAGCCTTGAGGGCTGCGCGCTCTTTGATGCGTGGCATATCGCCAAGACGACCAACGATGTTCCCCGACTGCTCGATACAACCTCGAGCGACAACCCGTGGTCCAAACCGGGAACGGTGGCTTGCCAGCCGGGCGGTGAGTGGGATGTGCGTACCCGCTTCGCGCGTATTGTCGAGGCGCTTAACGTGGTCACGCGGCTCGACTATACCTATCGGGCAAACGTTGCCGAGGGGATTATGCTCGTTCGGTTTGGGCAGTCTGTCGTTGATGCCATGCCGCAACGTGAATACGACGCCCAAGATGACGCCTGGCACGAGCTGGACGAGGACACGCGCACGATCTGGGCCGCGGAGCACGATGCGCGCGTGGCGCTCACGCTTGCGGCAGCGTGTTTTGCCGCGGGCACCTGCATCACGCGCTGCTATGTGCAGATTGCTGCTCCCGACAGTGAGCAGGGCGAGTGCGTTGTCGCAACGTATTTCTTTGGGCGCGCGGCCTATCTGGCCGATTGCGTGCCTGTCGCCAAGGATCTTGAGAGCATAGACATGGACGATATGCCGTGCAAGCGTGTGCTTGAGGCATATGAGTCAACCGCTCCGGAGACGATTGAACCTGCGGAGGTTCATGCTCGTCCGCGTGATGACCATCGCATGCTGCCGCCGGCGCTGCGCGATCTGCTGCTTGCCGATACGGCTGACGAGCTGGAGGTCATGGAAGAGGACGACGACCCATACGTGGCCCGTGTTGTTGAATTGCGCGAGCAGGCAAAAGTCGACCGTACAGGTGCTTTTGAAGGCTTTTCCCGTCTTGTCGAGGAGTTGGAGGCCAAGTGCGCCGTCGCCGAGCTTTTGGCGACAGGTCCGGTTCAAACGCAGTTTTGCGATAACCAGCTGGTGCGCATGGTGCTACCGGTGTTGGAAGAAGACCGCTCTGTGCGAATCCTTCGTGCGCCCGATGCGCTGTACTTTGCCCAGCACGAGATCTGCAGCTTTTACGCCGAGCAAGAGGACTTTGAACGAGCACTGCCCGAGGTGCGCCATCTTTACGATCTGGCGCGCTCGTCCATGCAGTCGCACTTTGCGCTCATCAACGTGCTTGCGCGTCTGGAGCGCTTTGACGAGATTATCGAGGTGGCGCGCCACGGCCTACGTATTGCCAGCGATCGTTCTGCAATCGGCTACCTGTTCTATCGCTTGGCGTTTGCCTATTGGAATTGCGATCAGCTCGACCTGGCGCTGGCTTGTTACCGTCTGGTGCCGCGCGGCGAGGGGTCGGGCAGCAGCGCGCTGGAAGAAATGCAGGGCCTTATGAACGAGATGGGCGTCAGCGAGCCTCCGACGTTCGAGGAAGCGGTCGAGACCATCCACAAGGCTGGACTAGAGCTGCCGCCAGTGTCCGCCGTGACGAATCAGCTGGCAGATGCCGCTGTGCGACTGATCGATAACGGTTTCTTTTTCCTGGCGCGCGGTTGCATCTTCCAAATGTGGCGCACCATGGGCAACGACGAGCTCGGCTCCCTCAACCGCTCGCTGGGGTAGGCGAAGCTTTCAAGAAGGAAAGGCTGCTAGGCAATTAGAAAATTTCCTCTTGCTCATCCTTGGCTGTTTGGTTACTATAGAACGGCTGTTACGGAGAGCTGACCGAGAGGCCGAAGGTGCTCGCCTGCTAAGCGAGTATGCCCCAAAAGGGCATCTGGGGTTCGAATCCCCAGCTCTCCGCCAGTATGACTTGAAAGAAGGGTCCCATTTGGGGCCCTTTTTTGTGCGGAGAAAGGAGGCTGGGGATTCGAACCCGAGAGGGCACGGGCGTTAAGCAAACGCGAAAGCGTTTGTAGCCCGTGGGCGAAAAGCCGCCAGGCTTTGAAGCCGGAGGGCATGCGCAGCATGCCCGGACATCCCCAGCTCTCCGCCAGTACGAATTTGAAGAAGGGTCCCATTTGGGGCCCTTTTTATTATCAAGAATGGCGGCTGGGGATTCGAACCTCAAAAAAAGAGGCATCCTTTCGGACGCCTCCCTTCAGTGGGCTTATTATTCTTGCGCACTACACCTCGGGCGCCTTGGCGACGGTCTCGCTTTCTGTCGTGAGCGGGCGGTTGTCGATGCGGCGGCCCAAGCGATCGAGCTTCACGAGTAGCCACTCAATGGGATTCGGCCCTGCGCCTTCCTCGTCGGCAACCAGGTCCATGACGGCGATCTTGGTGCCGTCCTGCTTGAGCGTGACGCTGCCCACCTTGTCGCCCACATGCACCGTGCCCGAAAGATCGTCGTAGCTAACCTTTTCGGTCACCTCGCCGGCAAGGGAAAACACGGTCGCTTGCGCCGTAGGATCGGCGAGTGTGGCGTCGATCGTCTTATCCGTCCAGTCGGTTTGACCAATGCGCGCCATAAGCGGGTTGCCGTTGGCGGTCTTTTCCTGTGTGTTGGCGATTGCGACCGTCACCTTGTGACCGTAGTACCAATTGGCAAGGGTTGCGGTATCGGTAAAGCGCTGGTCGGTGGTGGTGGAGTTCAAAACGACGGTGTAGATCTCGTCGCCATCGCGGTTGTAGGCACCCGTAAAGCAATAGCCCGCATCATCGGTGGTGCCGGTCTTGCCACCGATGTTGCCATCTTGGCCTAGCAAATAGTTATGCGTGTCCATGGAATGCGAATGGTCGGTGCCGTCGGCGCCCGTGACCTCGATCCAGGAATCTTCGCTCGCTACGACCTCGCGGATCGTGTCGTTTTTCATGGCCTCCTGCATCATCAGCGCTACGTCGTGTGCGGTTGAGTGCATATCGCCAGCCCACTCATCAAAGTCCAGACCATGCGGGTTTTCAAAAAGCGTGCCGGTGCAACCGAGCTTCTTAGCGCGCTCGTTCATGGCTTTCACAAATGTTGCCTCGGCGTCTTTGGTCTTAGGGTCGATCTTCTTGCCCACATATTCGGCGAGCACGATGGCGGCGTCGTTGCCCGAGGGAATCATCAGGCCGCGCAGTGCCTGCTTCACGGTGAGCTCGTCGCCTTCGAGTAGGCCGGCTGTTGAATTGCCCACGGTGGCTGCGGCGTTGCTCACCGTGACCTTCTCGTCCATCTTGCAATTCTCGACGGTTAGGATTGCGGTCATGACCTTGGTGATCGAGGCAATCTTGACCTGCTCATCGGCACCGCGGGCATAGTAGACGGTGCCGTCTTTGCCCATGACGAGGGCATTGGTCGCATCGATATCGGGCAGGTTTTCGGCCGTGATGCCGCGCGCATCGGCGGTTTTGCCGCAAACATTGTCGGTCGTGAGTACTTGGGCGCCGGCGACGGTGGGCACGCCAGCGGCAAGGGCGATAGCGCAGACAAAGCCGGCGGCAAGCTGGGCTGAGCGCTTTGCAAAAGAGGTGAGGGACTTCACGGATTTCGCTTTCGACGGGATGGTCTCTTCTGGAACTAGAGTATATCGTTTGCCGGCGTCGGCGATCATCGCGTGCGTGCGTGGCCCACATCCGCGCCCGAACGGGCACAAGGGTGCTTAAGGCCGACTTAATCACCCACGCTTGTTGTGTGTGGCGTGCGTCGCCTCGGGCATAATGGAGCGCGAGAGGAGCACGCATGAACGAGCGCATTTTGGTAGTTGATGACGAGAAGGCCATCGCCGACTTGGTTGGTATCTACCTTACAAAAGAGGGCTTTGATGTCCAGATTGCCTATAGCGGGGCCGATGCTGCCAAGGCAATCCTGGAGCAGGAGTTCGATCTGGCACTGTTGGATGTCATGCTGCCCGATATCGATGGCTTTGAGCTACTGCGTACGATCCGTTTCAGCCATACCTATCCTGTGATCATGCTGACGGCGCGCGATGCCCAGCAAGACAAGATCGAGGGCCTTTCGCTTGGCGCGGACGATTACGTGGTTAAGCCGTTCCGTCCGCTGGAGCTCATCGCGCGCGTGCACGCTCAGCTTCGCCGCTACACCAGCTACGGTAGCCGCTCGCAGGCGGCCGAGTCGCCGACCATCCAGCTCGACGGCCTGGAGATCAACCGCGATGCTCGTTCCGTAACGGTGGACGGTGCACCGGTACGCCTCACGCCCATCGAGTATTCCATCTTGCTGTATCTGGTTGAGCATCGCGGCAGCGTGGTAGCCGTGGAGGATCTGTTCCGCGCGGTGTGGAACGAGGATTTTATGCCCGGCTCCAACAATACGGTGATGGTGCACATTCGCCACCTGCGCGAAAAGATTGGCGACGACGCTCAAAAGCCGCGCTTTATCAAAAACGTCTGGGGCGTCGGCTACATAATCGAATAGCGCCTTTGATGGTGGGGAAGTGGATATGACAAAAGACGATAGGCAGGCATTCGAGGTGCCCGATCGACTCTTTGAATACGTACGGGCAGTCGTCGACAACCGCGCGCTTGCGACGGTGCTGCTCTTTTTGCTGAGCCTGCTGCTGATTGGCATCGACAACATCGCCGGAGTCTTAGCGGTGCTGCTTGTCGGCTTTTTGCTGATCGATCGATTCGAAATCGTGCGCCGTTGCGTGGTGATTGGCGGTGCCGCGTGGGCCATGACGTTGGCGATTGGCGCCATGGCGCTCGGCGGCATCGAAGGGCCGGTGCTGTTCGATGCCGGCTTTGTATTCAACATGCTTGGCTTTGTGCTGGCGCTTGCCGTGTGCGTTCTGTTCTTTTGCGGCCGCGCCCTGTACTACCATGGCTACGAGCAGGGCGAGCAGCATGCCGATTGTGTGCTGGCCGCTCGTATTCAAGATCGCCTGATCGATCACCCCGACACCTGGGATAACATCGACGGCGACTTCTTGGAGGTCGAGGGCGCCCTTAACCGCGTGCGTGACCGCGAGCGCAAGGTGCAGCAAGCTCTGCGTGACGAGTCGCATCGCAAGGACGATTTGGTCACGTACTTGGCACATGACCTACGCACCCCGCTTGCCAGTGTGGTGGGCTATCTTTCGCTGCTGCAAGAGGCTCCTGAGCTGCCGGTTGAGCAACGTGCGCGCTTTACGGGCGTGGCACTCGACAAGGCGCACCGGCTCGATGCGCTCATCGAGGAGTTCTTCGATATCACGCGCTTTGACTTCCACGATATCGTGCTCACGCGCGGCTATGTTGATCTGGGGTTGCTGCTGGCTCAGGTGGCTGACGAGTTCTATCCCATCCTCAACGAGCAGCATAAGGAAGCCCAAGTTGATATTCGCGAGGACCTGACGGTGCTCGTGGATGGCGACAAGATGGCCCGCGTGTTCAACAACATCATGAAAAACGCCGTCGCCTATAGCTACGAGGGCTCGACCATCACGATTGAGGCCAGGCGCCAAGACGATGGTGGCGTGCGCGTGCGCTTTATCAATCAGGGCGATCCTATCCCTGCGGCTAAGCTCAAGGTAATCTTTGAGAAGTTCTATCGCCTGGATGCGGCGCGTGCGACCAATCGCGGTGGTGCCGGTTTGGGCCTTGCTATTGCCAAGGAGATCATCGCGGCACACGGCGGTACCGTTGCATGTGAATCGACGCCCGAACACACGATATTCACCATCGAGCTGCCCGCCGCATAGCTAGCGTGCCCTTACAAACACTTGACAATGTGCTCACGTGCGTATGAGCCGCGATTCCTACTATCGATACTGCTGAATTGATATCGATATGGAGGTGTGCGGTATGACGGCTGCTGCGGCTGTGGAGCCCACGGAGCTTGAAGAACTCATGGAAGCGCAGGCCGCGGCCGCGCATGAGCGCGAGGTTGGGGATGCGACTCGCCCCACGGCAGAGGATCTTGCCGCCTCGCCGACGCGCATCGACGTCGAGGGCATCGACCTGTTCTATGGCGACCACCATGCGCTCAAGGACGTGAATATCAAGATCCGCGACAAGCAGATCACCTCGTTCATCGGGCCTTCGGGCTGCGGAAAGTCCACGTTGCTGCGCTGCTTTAACCGCATGAACGACGGCATCAAGGATTGCCGCATCGAGGGCAAGATTGCGCTCGATGGTCAAGATATCCTGGGCGATTGCGACATCTGCCGTTTGCGCCAGCGCGTGGGCATGGTGTTCCAACGCCCCAACCCATTTCCCATGAGCATCTACGACAACGTCGCCTACGGTCCTCGCGGTATGGGTGTGCGCGACCGCGCCGTGGTCGATGAGCTGGTCGAGGACTCCCTTCGTCGCGCTGCGCTATGGGATGAGGTCAAGGACAAGCTCAAGGAGCCGGGCCTGGGTCTTTCGGGTGGACAGCAGCAGCGCCTGTGCATCGCCCGCGCACTTGCCGTGCAGCCCGACATTCTGCTGATGGACGAGCCGACCTCGGCGCTCGACCCCGTGTCGACGCTCGTGGTGGAGCAGCTTGCCTGCGAGCTCAAGGAAACCTGCACGCTGGTGGTCGTGACGCACAACATGCAGCAGGCCGCGCGTATTTCCGATTCGGTTGCGTTCTTTTTGCTGGGTGAGCTGGTGGAGCACGCGCCTACCGCGCAACTCTTCAAAAATCCGTCCGATCCGCGCACGGCGGATTATTTGACGGGGCGTTTTGGCTGACGCTGTCTTTTACAGGTGCTTTTAGGGTTAAGATGCGGTCATATCGGCCGCAAAGGGGTTCAACATGATCTATTACGTCGAGGACGATGACAACATCAGGGATTTGACGGTCTACGCGCTGCGCAAGCAGGGAATCGAGGCCGAGGGCTTTTCGTGCGATGGCGAGTTTAAAGCTGCCGTGGCGCGACGGGTGCCCGATGCTGTGCTGCTCGATATCATGCTGCCCGACACCGATGGCTTGGCGATTATGCGCCGCCTGCGTGCCGATCGCCTGACGGCGACGGTGCCCATCATGATGCTTACCGCCAAGGACACCGAACTCGACAAGGTGATGGCGCTCGATGGCGGTGCCGACGATTACCTGACTAAGCCGTTTTCGCTCATGGAGCTTGCGAGCCGCTGCCGCGCACTGCTGCGTCGCGGCGGCATGGTCAAGCAGGCGAGCGATGTGCTCAGCGTGGGCGACATCGTGCTTTCGCCCAGCCATCGCGAGGTGACCGTTGCCGGCGAGCCGCTTAAGCTCACCCTGCGCGAGTTCGACCTGCTCGAGTACCTCATGCGCAAGCCCGGCGTGGTCTTTACCCGAGAGTCGTTGCTGCAGAGCGTGTGGGGCTGGGACTTCGACGGCGGTTCGCGCACCGTTGACGTGCACGTGCAGACGCTTCGCCAAAAACTGGGCGAGCATGCCAGCGCCATCGAGACCGTGCGCGGCGTGGGTTATCGCCTGGCCGAGCCTTCTGCCGGTGATGGTGCCGAAGGCGACGACACCGCGGCCACCGCATCGGAGGAGTAACCCGTGGTCTTCGCCCCCCAGGGAAAACATACGCTGTCGCACCGCGTTTTTGTGACGATCTTTGTCTGCGCCATGGCGGTTATCGTGGCGTTTACGGTGCTGGGTGCGTTCTTTGTGCAAAACACTTTGGCGGATGCCACGAGTGCCAATCTGGCGCAGGAAACTGAGCTCATTGCTGCCGCCCTCGACGAGCAGCAGGAGCCCATTCCGTTCTTGCGAAGCCTCGATCGCGAGGATCTTCGTATCACGCTGATCAATAAGGACGGATCTGTTGCCTACGACAACGAGGCGTCGCCTTCCACACTGCCCAACCATGGCGATCGCCCCGAGGTCATCGAGGCCTTTGAGAGTGGTTCGGGTTCCGCGGAGCGCGCAAGCTCTACACTCGACGAGATTATGCTGTATCGCGCCGTCACCCTTGATAACGGCCAGGTCGTTCGCTTGGCGCAGGCCCAGCCTGGCGTTGCGGCGATTTTGCTGTCGATGCTGGCGCCGATGCTGCTTATCGCAGCAGCGGGTGCAGTACTCTCGTTTTTTATGGCGCGCCGTGAGTCCCGTGCCATCATCGCGCCGTTGCAAGAGGTGGATTTGGATCACCCACGCCGTAGCTATGAGCACGCCTATGCCGAGATGGTCCCCATGCTTGAGCGTATCGAGTCGCAGCGCCAGGAACTCAAGCGCCAAATGGCGGTGCTAGCGGACAACGACCGTATGCGCCGCGAGTTCACGGCGAATATCACCCATGAGCTCAAGACGCCGCTTACGGCGATTTCGGGCTATGCCGAGCTCATCGCAAATGGCATGGTCGAGGGCGAGGACGACCTGCGCAACTTTGGCGGTCGCATCTATCGTGAGGCGGGCCGCTTGGCAGCGCTTGTCAACGACATCCTTACGCTGTCTAACTTGGACGAGGCCGAACGTGCAACTGAGGGCGAGGCGGTGCCCATTGGGTCCACGGAGCCTATTGAGCTCTCGCGTGTGATCTACGCGGTTGAACAGCGTCTTGAACAGGTTGCCCGTCAGGCGAATGTGACGATAAGTCATGAGACCAAGCCTGTGGTCATCGAAGGCGTGTCGCGCTTGGTCGACGAGCTCATCTATAATCTGGCAAGCAACGCCATCCGCTACAATCGACCCGGCGGTACGGTTACGCTGCAGTGCGGCACCAACGACGAAGGCCATCCGTTCCTCGCGGTCGCCGATACGGGAATCGGTATCGCGCCTGAAGAACAGGGCAAGGTATTTGAGCGGTTCTATCGCGTGGACAAGAGTAGGTCCAAGGCACGCGGCGGAACCGGCCTGGGGCTTGCCATTGTCAAGCATGCGGCCCTGTATCATCATGCCACGCTCGATCTATCGAGCGAGTTGGGCGTGGGAACCACCATTACGGTGGCGTTTCCCATACAGCAGGAGGAGCCATTCGCATAGCGATACAACATAGATAATGATGTAGACGCCGCATCGGACTTTCGGGTGCGGCGTTGTTGTGCAATTTTACGATCGCTTCCGTCATTTTTACAGGAGAGCCTGTTTCTTATGTATAGAGTTTGGTCTCGGTAAAAAGATGCGATAACATACGGACAGTTTTGTCAATCCGAACTGGGGAAATGAAAGGCAAGCTGCATGACCCTTCTCGAACTGTTCCAGCTGCTGAAGAAGCACCTCAAGCTGGTCATCACCCTTCCGGTGGTCTGCGCGATCGCCATGGGCATCGTGTCCTTCGTTGCGATGGACAACACCTACACCGCGACGACGAGCATGTACATTCTCGCCAAGACCGACGATAGCGGTCAGATGAGCTACAACGATCTCTCGGCGAGCCAGATGCTTTCCAACGATATCGCCACGCTGCTTGATAGCGATAGCGTCAAGAGCGGCGCCGCCAAAGAACTGGGCCTCACCGATCTGGATGACTACAAGGTGTCTGTTTCCTCCGAGACCACCACGCGTGTCATTACGCTTTCGGTTACCGGCACCGATGCCAAGGAGACGGCTGAGGTCGCAAAGGCCATGGCCAGCTCGGTGAGTACGGTCGCTCAGAACGTCGGCGCTGCCCAGAGCATCAACGTTATCGACGAGGCTAAGACCCCCGAAGCCCCCAGTGGCCCCAAGCGCACGCTGTATATTGCCGTCGCGTTCCTCGCCGGTATCTTTATCGCAGTTGCCTATGTCGTTTTGGCAGACATGCTCAATACCCGCATTCGCGGTGCCGAAGAGGCAGAAGAGCTCCTGGGTATTCCCGTTGTTGGCCGAATTCCGGCTATGAAAGGTGGTAAATAGGCATGGCTAAGGCAAAGAACACCGACAAGCTCGTTGTACAGAATGCCGCCAAGACCCTTCTGGCCAACATCCGCTTTGCGAGCGTGGACGACCCCATTCGCACCATCACCGTTACCTCCTCGATTCCCAACGAGGGCAAGTCTACGGTTTCCATTAACCTTGCTCAGGCAATCGCCACGAGCGGCAAGTCCGTGCTCCTGGTCGAGGCCGATATGCGCCGCAGGTCCCTTTCCGATATGCTCGGCGTTCGTTCGCGCGGTGGACTCTATGCGGTCCTTTCCGAGCAGATCTCCATTGACCAGGCAATTGTCGAGACGGGTCAGAAGAACTTCTACTTCCTCGATGCCGAGCCGCACATTCCCAATCCTGCCGACATCATCGTCTCCCATCGCTTTTCCAAGTTGGTCAAGGCACTGTCTGCTAAGTTCCAGTATGTCATCTTCGATGCTCCTCCGGTCGGCACCTTCATCGATGCTGCCGAGATTGCCAGCCTGACCGACGGCACGCTGTTCGTGGTGCGCGAGGACTTTACCAAGCGCGAAGAGGCGCTCAATGCTATCGCCCAGCTTAAGAAGTCCGAGAAGGTCAAGCTCATCGGTACCGTCATGAATTACTGTGAGACCGAGACCAGCGAGTACTACTATTCTTACTACACCAAGGACGGTAAGAAGGTTAAGAAGGGCTCCGACGGTCAGGGCACTTCCAAAAAGGGCATCTTCACCAACCGAGCAAACGTTTAGTTGATTAGGGCCGACCTATGCGTGACATTCATTGCCATATCTTGCCGGGTGTAGACGACGGCGCCGCCGATCTCGATGAGAGCTTGGCGATGCTCGAGGCTGCCAAGCGGGCCGGTGTAACCAGAATCGTTTGCACTCCTCACTGCCGTGATCCCTATTTTGATTACGACAAGATGTGGGATGCCTTTGAGCTGCTGCGCGATAACGCTGACGGTTTTCCGCTCCAGATGGGCTTCGAGGTCAACCATCGAAAGCTCGTTGAACTTGGTATCGATGCCGCGGAGCACTTGCATTTCGATGGGACCAACGAGTTTCTGCTCGAGCTTTCGACGCATGCCGATGCGTATGCGTTTAGAGAATACGAGAACACGATTTACGATTTGCAGTGCCGTGGCTACCAGGTGATCATCGCTCATCCTGAGCGCTATCGTGCGGTTCAAAAGGATGTAAGCGTGGCGGAACGCCTGGTCGATATGGGCTGCAAGCTGCAGGCTTCGGCGGACTTTATTGCCGGTGGTCGCTTTGGTCGCGAGAAAAAGCCGGCCCAGCGCCTGTTCGATCAGAACCTGTACAGCTTCATCGCGAGCGATGCCCATAACGTGGGTCATTACGACTGCCTGGCGAAGGCTCGCGCGAAGTTTAGCGTGCGCGGAGCTCATTTTCGCTAAAATCTGTCCCTAACGTTCTCATTGAATGAAAGGGCAGCCATGGATATCCAACTTAAGACGGGATGCTTTGATGACGCGGCGTTGGTGCGCCGCGTCGTTTTTATGGACGAGCAGGGCTACGAGAATGAGTTCGACGCTATCGACGAGGACCCGAACTGCATTCATGTGACGCTCTATGTAGACGGCGAGCTTGCCGGTTGCTCGCGCGTGTTTCCCGAAGAGCTTGAGCGCGCGGCTGACGCAGAGGCTCCGGTGTCGCCGGCGTGCGACTTGGACGAAGGCGTCGCAGCGGGGGAGACCTACATTATGGGGCGCGTCGCCGTGCTGCCGGCTATGCGTCGTCGTGGTTTGGCGAGCAAGATTGTCGAGGCCAGTGATACCGCCGCGCGTGATGCCGGCGCCAAGCTCATTAAGCTGCACGCGCAGGAATACGTGCTGCCGCTCTATGCCAAGGCGGGTTACACGCAGATTGCCCCGGTGGACTATGAGGATGAAGGCCAGCCCCATGCCTGGATGGCCAAACGGGTCGAGGGTGGCAGATAGGGACGTTCCTTTTCTGCCGGCAGTTGGGGACACTCCTTGGCAATTGGCGCATCAGAGCGTTTGGACATACAGTTTTTCGATTCCGTATGTATATATGCGCGCTAATGGGTTATAAAATCTAAGTCTGAACATAGCAGGTCTGCGATGCGGCTCGGGCAACCGGGCCGTTTTTGCGGACGGGGGTAGCGCGAAAGGACTGCACATGCGTCAATTTAAGACCGAGAGCAAAAAACTGCTCGACCTCATGATCAACTCCATCTACACCAATAAGGAAATCTTCCTGCGCGAGCTTATCTCTAACGCGAGCGACGCCGTCGACAAGCTCAACTTTAAGAGCCTGCAGGACCCGAGCGTCAAGCTCGACCAGGGCGACCTGGCTATTCGCGTTTCCTTTGATAAAGACGCCCGCACCATTACCATCTCGGATAACGGCATTGGCATGACCGCCGAGGAGCTCGAGCGCAATCTGGGCACCATCGCCCATTCCGGCTCCGAGGAGTTTAAGACCGAGAACGCCGAGCAGCAGGGTTCCGATGTCGACATCATCGGTCAGTTTGGCGTGGGTTTCTACTCCGCCTTTATGGTCGCCAGCCACGTGAAGGTTGTCAGCCGCGCTTATGGCGAGGATACCGCCCACGTTTGGGAGTCCGACGGTCTTGAGGGCTACACCATCGAGGATGGCGAGCGCGCCGAGCACGGCACCGATGTCATCCTGACGCTGCGCGAGAACGAGAAGCTCGACGCCGACGGCGAGGCCGAGACCTACGATCGCTTCCTGACCGAGTGGGGCCTCAAGAGCCTGATTCAGCAGTACAGCAACTATGTGCGCTACCCGATACAGATGATGGTGTCCAAGAGCCGCCAGAAGCCCAAGCCCGAGGATGCTGGCGATGACTACACGCCCGAGTACGAGGACTACCAGGAGCTCGAGACCGTCAATTCCATGACACCGATCTGGAAGAAACGCAGCTCCGATGTCGAGCAGAAGGACTACGACGAGTTCTACAAGTCCACATTCCACGACTTTGACGATCCCGCGCGCACTATCAGCTTCCACGCCGAGGGCACGCTTGAGTACGATGCGCTGCTGTTTGTGCCGGGTCGCGCCCCGTTCGATCTGTACAGCAAGGACTACGAGAAGGGCCTGGCGCTCTACAGCTCTAACGTGCTGATTATGGAGAAGTGCGACGACCTGCTGCCCGACTACTACAACTTTGTCCGTGGCGTCGTGGACTCTGCCGACGTGTCGCTCAACATCTCGCGTGAGACGCTGCAGCAGAACCGTCAGCTTAAGGCTATTGCCAAGCGTGTGGAAAAGAAGATCACCGCCGACCTTGAGGATATGCGTGACAACGATCGCGAGGCCTACGAGAAGTTCTTTGAGAACTTTGGCCGCGGTCTTAAGTACGGCATCTACTCGAGCTATGGCATGAAGGCCGATGAGCTCGCCGACCTGCTGCTGTTCTGGTCTGCCAAGGAACAGAAGATGATTACCCTGGCCGAGTATGCCAAGGGTATGCCCGAGGATCAGAAGGCCATCTACTACGCCGCCGGCGACTCGCGTGAGCGCTTGGCCAAGATGCCCGTGGTAAAGGGCGTGCTCGAGCGCGGCTATGACGTGCTGTTGCTGACGCAGGATGTGGATGAGTTCACGTTCCAGGCTATGCGTGAGTACGTTGCCGCCGATATGCCTAAGATCTACGAGGACGACGCCGCCCGCGAGGCTGCCGAGAAGGCCGTTGCCGACGGTGCCGAGCCCGAGGTCGAGGATCGTCACCTGGAGCTCAAGAACGTCGCGACTGGCGATCTTGATCTGGCGACCGAGGACGAGAAGAAGGAGGCCGAGGACGCCACCAAGGAAAACGAGGACCTCTTTAGCGCCATGAAGGAGGCGCTCGGTGACAAGGTCGAGAAAGTTGCCGTCTCCGCGCGCCTGACCGATGCCCCCGCTTGCATCACCACCGAGGGTCCGCTTTCGCTCGAGATGGAGAAGGTGCTCCAGAAGGGACCCGAGGGCGCGCCCGACGGTATGCCCAAGAGCCAGCGCGTGCTCGAGCTCAACGCCAAGCACCCGGTCTTTGACAAGCTTGTCGCCGCCCAGAAGGCAGGCGACGCCGACAAGATCAAGCAGTACTCCGGTCTGCTCTATGACCAGGCTCTGCTGGTCGAGGGCATTCTGCCTGAGGACCCCGTTGCCTTCGCGGCGGCTGTCTGCAACTTGATGTAGTTAAGTAGTTACGCCTTTGGTTCCGCCGTTCTAACGAACGGCGGACCGGTCGACGCTGCAAACGCCCCTAAGCGGCAATCTGACGTTCAATCGTCGGTCGCGTACCAAAGTACGCTTCCCTCCTCTTTCACGTCACCTTGCTCGCTTAGGGGCGTTTTCGCTGACTTATGCTCAACCTGCGACGCTTTCGTGGCCCTAAGTAGTCATCGGGGACGTTCTTGTTTGACTAGTCGTTTAAGAACGTCCCCAATGACTATTTATCCGGACTGCTAATTTGTGCGGGCTGTGGTTTTGTGACCTGCTGATATTAAAGATACTGTACAACTGTACACTAACTCATCTTCGTAGTATATTGCTACCCGCAAAACTCAGCACCATTGTGCCGCAAGGCACTAAAGCGCCTTCGTACAATGGTTGTCGATAGTACGATTCGATTCAACGACAGGATGGATGGTCCAAGCGTGAGTCTCGGCAGCAAACTATCCAACGCAAAGGTCTCCTTTGCGATATTCAAGCGCGACATTAAGCGACTGCTTGTGAACCCCGTCGCCTTGGTGGTTACCCTGGGCGTGTGCGTTATCCCCTCGCTGTATGCCTGGTACAACATCGTGGCAAACTGGGATCCGTACGGAAACACCCAAGGTATCAAGATTGCCATCGCCAACAACGATCAGGGCACTCAGAATGACTTGGTGGGCGAGCTCAACGCGGGCGACCAGGTCGTCGATCAGCTCAAGGAGAACGATCAGCTGGGCTGGACCTTCGTCGATTCGGCCGCCGATGCCAAAGAGGGCGTCGAGAGTGGTGAGTACTATGCGGCCATCGTAATCCCCAAGAACTTCTCCGACAATCTTGTTTCGATGCTCGATGGCAATTACCATCAGCCGAAGCTCACCTATTACGTCAACGAGAAGAAGAGCGCTATTGCGCCCAAGGTCACCGACACTGGTGCCAATACCATCGAGGAGCAGATCAACTCGGAGTTTGTCTCCACGGTGGGCGAGACCGTCGCGGGCATTGCCAAAGATGCTGGCATCGACCTTAAAGACAAGGCGACCCAGACCCGGGATTCGCTGGCGGGCTCGGTGTCCGAGGCGTCTGATACCCTGGGCGAAGTACGCGATTCCATCGGCGACATGAACACCGCCATCGACAAGACGAGCAGCTCGATTGCTTCGGCCGATGCTGCGCTGGCGGGCCTGCAGGGGCAGGCGCCCTCTCTAACGCAGGCGATCTCCCAGGGCAACGACCTGCTGGGCGAGGCTCGCGCCACGGCGGGCAACTCTATCACCTCGCTCTCCAAGGCACTCTCGGAAGGTAGCCTTGCACTCACCAAGACGTCAGCCTCCGCGAACGCTGCGATTGGCAAGCTAACGGGTACGGTCACATCTACGACCACCCGCATCGACAACTCGCTCGAGTCTCTCCAGGCGACGATCGATCACAATAAGGCCGTTATCGGGCACTTGGAGATTCTCGTTAATGACACGTCGACAGGTTCCGAGGAAATTGACGCGCGCATTGTATCGACCATCGATTCGCTTCGCGAGCAAAACCAGAAGCTGCAGAGCATCAAGGATGGCCTTTCTGCACAGTCGAGCGCCATGGCAAACGACGCTACGGCAATCTCGAACGCGAGCAACGCACTCAACGCGGCAATTCAGACCGGTACGGCTAACCTCGGTCAGGCTCAGACCGATCTGGGTCAGAACGCACTTCCGAAGGCTTCGAGCGCGCTTGACTCCTTTGCCGCCGTTTCGGGCGATTTGACCGGCATTGTGTCGGGTATGACCCCCACGATAGCGAGCGCGCGCGGCACGCTAGCGCAGCTCGACGCCATGCTCAAGCAGGCAAAGACCACGCTATCCCAAACCGACGCCTCCCTTGCCAAGGTTCAGGACAAGCTCGCGACCGCCGCCAATGACATTGCGGCGCTGCAGACCTCTGAGTCTATGGGCGAGTTAGCCGACCTCATGGACGTCGACGTCAATGACGTGGCAGATTTCATGGCATCTCCGGTTGAGCTGACGTCCAAGTCAATCTATCCGGTCAAGAGCTTTGGCTCGGGCATCGCGCCCTTCTACACCAATCTGGCGCTGTGGGTGGGCGGCTATGTGCTCATCGCTATCTATAAACTCGAGGTCGACCGCGAGGGCATCGGTAGCTTTACGGCGCGTCAGGGCTACTTTGGCCGCTGGCTGCTGCTGGTGATCCTGGGCGCGTTCCAGGCCATTATCGTTACGGTGGGCGACCTGGTCATTGGCGTTCAGTGCGTCAATCCGCTGCTCTTTGTACTGGGCGGCATCGCTATTTCGTTCACCTACGTCAACATCATCTATGCGCTGTCCACCACGTTTAAGCATATCGGTAAAGCCATTGGCGTCATCCTCGTCATTGTGCAGATCCCCGGCTCGTCGGGCATGTATCCCATCGAGATGATGCCCGGCTTCTTCCAATGGCTGCATCCGCTGCTGCCCTTCACTTATGGCATCAACCTGCTGCGCGAGACCGTCGGTGGCATGTATTCGTTCAACTACCTGTTCAACCTGTGCGTCCTGGGCGTGTTCCTTGCCATCGCGCTCTTTATCGGTCTGCAGCTGCGCCCGTTGCTGCTCAACCTCAATCTGCTCTTTGATAAGCAGCTTTCCACGACGGGCCTCATGATCTGCGAGTCCAACGACCTACCGCGCCAGCGCTATTCGCTGCGCACGGCCATGCGCGTCATGCTCGATTCGGATTCGTACCGTCGCGAGCTGCTCGATCATGCCGTGGCGTTTGAGCATCGCTACCCGTACTACATCAAGGGCGGTTTTGCCGCCGTGGTAGGCGTGCAGGTTCTGCTCTTTGTGCTTTCGACGGTGCTCGATATCGACAATAACGGCAAGATCATCCTGCTCGTTATCTGGATTATTTCGGTTATCGCCATCTGCGGCTGGCTCATCAACATCGAATACATCCGTGCGAGCCTCAATACCCAGATGCGTATCTCGGCGCTTTCGGACGAGGACCTTCGCCGCGAGATGCGCGAGCACACGGCGGCGATCCCTGCCGCCCGTCGCATGTTTGGTCTCAACGCCAGCGAGCGTGGCGCCAAGGGAGGCGAACAGCCTACGAGCCGTCTGCCGCATATCGGTGCGCATCGTAAGGCTCAAGATGCCGACGGCGCTGACAACGTAAACGGAAACGACGGGGACACCACCCCGCTTGGCAAGCACTCTAAAGGAGGTGAGGCATAAATGAAAAACATCCTGCACCTGTTTAAGCGCGATGTCCAAAACGTGTCTCGCTCCGTGATCGGCATGGTCGTCGTGATGGGCCTGATCATCGTGCCATGTCTCTATGCATGGTTTAACATCGCCGGAAGCTGGGATCCCTACGGCAATACCGGCAACCTTAAGATTGCAGTGGTCAACACCGATGAGGGTTACGAGAGCGATCTGATTCCCGTCGAGGTCAACGTGGGCGAAAACGTAACCGCCACCCTGCGCGGCAACGAGAACTTCGACTGGGTCGTCCTCAACGACCGCGATAAGGCGATTGAGGGCGTTAAGTCGGGCGCGTACTACGCTGCCGTCGTTATCCCTAAAACGTTTAGCGCCGACATGATGACGCTTTTCTCGACCGAGGTGAAGCACGCCGATATCGAGTTCTATGAGAACCAGAAGGCCAACGCCATCGCACAGATCGTGACTGAAAAGGGTTCGAGCGCCGTCCAGAGTCAGGTCAACGAGGCCTTTACCAAGACCATCACGACCATCGCCCTTAAGACCGTGTCCAGCCTGCTCGACTATATGAGTACCGACCAGGTGAGCAACTTTATCGCCAATCTGTCCTCGACGCTGGGCGATTCGGTCGAGGACCTGCAGGACGTTCAGACGAGTGCGACGTCGCTCGCGGGCATTTTGAGCTCCACGTCCGATTCACTGACATCGGCGGGCGGCATGCTCAAGCAGACGGGCACCGTTGATGAGTCGACGAGGCAGCTGATGGAGCACGCCAAGAGCGGCATCAATGATTCCAAGGAAGCGCTCAGGGCCGCCAACGATGCCGTTGACGCGGCGATTGACGGAAGCGCGGGCTCGTTCGACAACGTGTCCGCCGAGCTTGCGAAGGCATTCGATGCCGCGAATCAGCATGTTTACCTTACGGTGTCTCAGCTCAACGAAGCCGCAGCGGCGCTCAATACGCGTGCTGACGATATCGATGCGATGGCCGATCAGCTCCGCAACCTTGCCGACCAGGTGAGTGATGACAAGCTCAAAGACGGTCTCGAGTCCGCTGCGACGTCGCTGGGCAGAATTGCCGTGGAGTACCGCAACAATGCGAAGGACCTGACGGCGACCGCAAAGTCCCTTTCGGACGGCATGGCGGAGGTCAACAACTCGCGTGCCGAGGTCGACCAGGCCATCGCCGATGCCAAGGCGGGTATCTCGGGAGCCAAGTCCGACTACGATTCCACGTTCTCGGTTAAGGCCAAGGAGCTCAAGAAGACCATTTCGGGCGTTCTGGATTCCCTGAACGGTATCTCGGGTGACTTGGATAGCGCCGTGAGCGGTCTGACCGACGCCTCTGGCTCGCTCGCAAAGGGTCTGTCCAAAGCCGCAAAGCTCGTCAACAAGGCTTCTGACCAACTGGGTGAGGCATCGGACAAGATTAGCGCTTTCAAGGACGAGCTCGACGGTGCCCTTATGTCGGACGATCTGGCCACGATTAAGACGATGATCGGTAATGATCCCGAGGGTTTGGCCGTGTCGCTTTCCGGCCCCGTCGCGCTCGACCGCAAGCCGGTCTATCCGATCCGCAACTACGGTTCGGCCATGGCACCGTTCTACACGATTCTGTCGCTGTGGGTGGGCTCGATTGTACTGGCGGCCATGATGAAGGTCTCGGTTGACGATGAGCTCATCAACGAGCTGATCCCCGTGCGCCTGCACGAGATCTACCTGGGCCGCTACCTGTTCTTTGGAGGTCTGGCCCTGCTGCAGGCGACACTCGTGTGCGCGGGTGACATCCTGTTCTTTGGCATCCAATGCGACAACCCGCTGCAGTTTGTACTTGCCGGCTGGGTCGCGAGTCTCGTGTTCTCCAATATCGTCTACACGCTCACCGTGTCGTTTGGCAACGTGGGCAAGGCCATTGCCATTGTCGCATTGGGCGGTACGTTCCCCATCGAGATGACCGGCCCTGTGTTCCAGGCGATCTATCCGTTCCTGCCGTTCACTCACGGCATCAACGCCATGCATGCCGCCATGGCTGGCGCCTACCATATGGAGTACTGGGTTGAACTTGGCATTCTGGCGAGCTATCTGATTCCGTCGCTGGCACTGGGCGTCGTCTTCCGCCGCCCGGTCATCAAAGCCAACGACTGGATCATCGAAAAGCTTGAAAGCACGAAGCTTATTTAGTGCAACAGCGTGACATTGACAAAACATCGAGGTTCACTTTGCTGACGCTTTAGTGGGCTGGATTGCGGTGCAACGCTGGTTGTTGCTACAGTAGCGGGGCGTACCGGGGGTCCGGTGCGCCCCGTTTTTATTTGACCATGAGGCGGCATGCGGTCACGCGCGTGCGGACACCACGCCCAGATTGAGCGCGAGGATGTTCCATGGCCCAATACGCTGCCAACGAAATCGAAAACATGCCCGATAGCCCTGTAGCGCGCGAAGACCTGGGTGCCGGCGGCACCTCCCGCGGCGCCGGCGCGCGTTCTCCGTTCTTCTGGAAGGTCTTGCTGCTTTCGGTGGCGGTCATCTGGGGCTATTCCTTTACCACCATGAAAGATGCGCTCGATACCATTCCGGTGTTCGAGCTGGTCTACGTTCGCTTTCTCCCGGCATCACTGGTTATGTTTGCTATTTTCCATAAGCGCATCATCGCTCATTTCAATGCCCGCAACCTGATCGTCGGGCTGGGCATGGGTGCGCTCATGTGGGGAGCATACGGACTGCAAACGATTGGCCTGGCACAGACCACGGCGGGCAAGAGTGCATTTTTGACGGGCACGTACTGTATCCTTGTGCCGTTTGCCAGCTATGTCCTGAGCGGCGAAAAGCTCACCCGCTATAACCTGGGTGCGGCACTGCTGTGCCTGGCGGGCATTGGCCTGGTGGCACTCGATAGCGTCGAGTTCAATGCTGGAGATGTCATCACGCTGGGCGGCGCGGTCTTCTTTGCTATCCAGATGGCAGTGACCGCCAAGTATGGCCGCAAGATGGACATCAACGTCATCACGTTTTGGATGTTTGTGGGCAATGGCGTTTTGAGCTTAATCACGTCGCTGCTATTCGAGACTCAGGCGCCTCTGTCCGTGTGGACGCCGAGCTTTGTCGGCGTGGCGGCCTTTCTCTCGGTGGGCTGTACGTGCGTGGCACTGCTCGTCCAAAACGTTGGATTGGCGCACGTCCCGGCCTCGACGGGCTCGCTGCTCCTTTCGATGGAGTCCCCCTCGGGCGTGCTGTTCTCGGTGCTGCTGATGGGGGAGGCGCTCACCTCGCGCCTGCTCGCCGGCTTTGTGCTTATCTTCCTGTCGATTATCTTGAGCGAGGCTCACTTCGATTTTTTGCGTCGAAAGCCGCGCTCGCAATTGTAAACAACTTGTTGCCGCCCTCCTGGGGCGGCGTTTTTTATGACTCGCCTTTAAAGTTGTACCTTGCACTTTACGCTATCAAAGTGCTTACTGCAAAAACGTTACTGGAGGGCATTTATGGCACCAGCTCAGTCCGATCTTCAACCGCAATCAGCGCCCAAGGCCACCGCAGCGGCGCAGGCCGCTATCGGTGACGGTCTCGTTGCAGAAGCTCAGGCTTTTGCAGACGAGCTCGCTGCGTGGCGACACGATTTACACCAGATGCCCGAGCTGGGTAATAGCCTCCCACAGACCTCTGCGTATATTCAAGCGCGCCTGACCGAGATGGAAATCCCATTTGCCACGCTCGTCGATGGTTCCTGTGTCGTGGGCCTTGTCGGCGCCGGCGCCGCCGCGGCCCAGGGCAATGGCGTCTGCACGGACGAACAGGCCGGTACGGTCATCATGCTCCGTGGCGACATGGATGCCCTGCCCGTTGCCGAAGAGTCAGGCGAGCCTTTCGCCTCTACGAACGGCTGCATGCACGCATGTGGACACGATATGCACGCGACGGCGTTGCTTGGAGCGGCGCGCCTGCTCAAGGCCCGCGAGTCTGCGCTTGTCGACGCCAACGTCACGGTTAAGTTGCTGTTCCAGCCGGGCGAGGAAACCTTTGAGGGTGCCCGCGCCGCCATCGCCGACGGTCTGCTGCAGAACCCGCGTCCCCAGGCCGCCTTTGCCATGCATGTCAATAGCCAGTCGCCGCTTGGCCTGGTGCTCTACGGCAGCCCGGCGCTCTCGGGCGTGTACGGTTTTCGCATCACGCTTCAGGGCAAGGGCGGCCATGGCTCGAGCCCCGAGATCTGCATCGACCCCATCACGGCCGGCGTCCATGTGCATCTGGCGCTTCAGGAGCTTATCTCTCGCGAGGTGCCGGCGGCCAAGGAGGTCGCGCTTACCGTTGGCAAGTTCGCCGGCGGTCAGGCCGCAAATGTCATCCCCGACACTTGTGTGCTCGAGGGAACGCTGCGTGGCTTCGACGTCGAGCTCATGGAGCACCTCAAGACCCGCATCGCGGAGGTCGTCAAAGGCGTTGCCACGACCTATCGTACGCCGGCGACTATCGAGACACTCTCGGATGTTCCCCCGCTCGTACTCGACGACGGCATGACGCAGGCGTCGCTTGGCTACGTGGGCGCGGTGCTGCCCAAGTCCGCCTTCCTGCCGCTGTTCCACGCCATGGCGAGCGAGGACTTCGCGTTGATCTCGAGCGAGATCCCGAGCGCGTACTTTACCGTGGGCGCTGCTGTGACTGATACGGACGAGCATTTTGCTCAGCATCATCCCAAGGCACGTTTTAGCGATGCCGAGCTTCCCCTTGGCGCCGCGGCTTATGCCGCCGTCGCTTTGGGCTACATCGCCGACCACCGGTAGCACCCAATCTTGCTACTCGTTTGTTTAAAAAAGGAACAGCATGTCTCAGCAACGTAAGCTCTTCCCCGGCTGGCTCGTGGTGGCCTCTGGCTTCGTGATCATGGCCACGTGCTACACGATTTTCGTCAACTGCATGAGCCTGTTCCAGCCGTTGATCGTCAGCGACCTGGGCATTTCCCTTGCGCAGTACACCATCTCCAACGCCCACGATCGCTGCGTCTAAGCAGTTTGGCATGGCCGACCTGGGTAAGGTCACGGGCACCATTACCTCGCTCGAGATGGTCGGCGGCACCGTGGGCGCCATTGTCTCGGGCGTGCTGTTCGATGCCACGGGCTCCTTTGCGAGCACCTGGATCGTGTGCCTGGCGTGCTCCGTGGTCATGCTCGTGTTCCTGCTGGCATCCGAGCCCATCGCCGCCAAGCTGCGCGCAAGCGTGGCGGGGGAGTAGCGGGTCGCCGCCTATTCCTGTTTGTCTGTTCTGCCCGTGGCTGCCCTGGAAGCCGAATGGATGCTCGTACCGTCATTCGGTTTCCAG
>CAJLJQ010000022.1:0-23786 GCA_905207015.1 uncultured Collinsella sp.
CTTGGGGACGTTCCTATAATGCCGGCACTTAGGAGCGTCCCCAAGTGCCGACACCGCGTCTGCCTGCGGCGGCCGCGCCCCGCTGCATCGCTCCGCACCCTTGCGGGTTCGAATCCCTCCGCTTGGCGGCGTTGGCTCGATTTGCTTGACGTGAGGGGCTCTTGGCTGGTGTGGGACGGAGGGATTCCGCGTCCGCCTGGTCGGCGGCCGCGCCCCGCTGCGTCGCTTCACTCCTTGCGTGCTGCGCTGGAAAACGCTTCGCGTTTCCTCAGCTCCGCACCCTTGCGGGTTCGAATTCCTCCGCTTGCCCACAAGAAAGCGCCCTGGGCCGTTATGGGCTTAGGGCGCTCAGCTTTAATGGCTGGGACGGAGGGATTCGAACCCCCAACAGCCGGCACCAAAAACCGGAGTTCTACCGTTGAACTACGTCCCAATGTGTGGTGTTGCCCAAAAGCAACTCGTCTAGTTTACCTAATCTGCGAGGGCATCGCAAACGCCGTCGAGTAGGCGTACGGCGAGCGTCTGCGCGTCGCTGGCCGTGAAGGTGCCGTTGTAGCGCGTCATGCCCGTGAGCTCAATGCGAATGCGAGCCGGCTTCTGCTGCGCGGCGACATTGGCGGTGCGGATGCGCTGGGCCAGGTTGTGGCACTCGGCGAGGGCAATCGTGGCGCGTGGCGCGGCGTCGGCGGGCAGCTCGTCGCTTGCGATCTCGAGCACCAGGTCAACGTCGGTTGGGACCTCGGAGTCGCAGAGCATCATGCCGCTGTTGTCGGTCGTTGCCGTGGCGATGTTCCACATGCGCGAAGCAACGCTGCGTGCGATGGGGTCCTCACCGATAACGGCGATCTGGAAGCGCTCGAGCACGTTGGCGGCGCGAGCAAAACCGATGCGGGACTCGGCTTCGGTGACCGAGGGCTTGCCCTCCCACACATGGTGCAGGCGGTTGATGTAGGCGTAGGTGTCCTGGAAGGCCATGCCGTCGGCAAACAGGCCGACATTTTCCTGGAACTGCTGCAGGGCGGCCTCGGTATGCGGACCAAAGTAGCCGTCGTCTTCGCCACAGGCAAAGCCCAAAACGTTGAGAGCGCGCTGCAGGGCCTTGACGTCGGCGCCGTGAAAATTGGGCATGCGAAGATACAGGGTGCGGTCGCCCAGCTTATACGAGGCGTCGACCAGGGCGCTCCAGCAGGGGATATCGACAGCATAACCGGCCGCAAGGCCGCTATCGAGCCTAAACGTGCCAACGGCCTGCTCGGTGGTGGTGCCAAAGCGCTTGTCGGCGACCTCGTCGGCATCGATGGTGTAACCGAGCTGCAGAAGGCGGGACTGAACATCCTCGACGGCTGCTCCCTGCATGCCCGTGGTAATAGGTTCCATGAACGAACCCCTTTCGGCGTACGATTCGTACTATTTTGAGCGCGTGTCGGATAGACAACGCGAGACAATGCATAAACATGCACTCAACAGTGTAGCAACTTGTACCCAAACGCGCTGCCCACAGGTTTTGTGACCCCCGCTAGTTGAGGCGCTCCACAAAGAAATCTGCCATGGAGAGGAACAGTTCGCGTGCGTGCGGGTCAAGCTCAACGTTCTCGATGGCAGCCTTGGCTTTTGCGGTCAGGTCCAGCGCGTAGGCGTGAGCATATTCGATGGAGCCGGTCTGCTGGAAGATCTCCACGGCGCGCGCGAGCTGCGCGGGGTCCTCGGTGCCCGAGGAAAGGATTGCCTCGACCTCGTCGTGATGGCGCTCATCAGACAGGGCGTGCACGGCAACGAGCGTGCGTTTACCCTCGGTGATGTCGGTGCGGAAGTCCTTGTTGGCGGCCTCTTTGGTGCCGATCAAGTTGAGCAGGTCGTCTTGAATCTGGAAGGCAAGGCCCGTGTGCAGCCCAAAGGCGCGCAGTGCCTCAATCTGCTCTTCGCTGCCGCCGCCGATAATGGCTCCGGCGGCAAGCGGCGTCGCTCCGCTGTAGTACGCGGTCTTGTGCGTCGCCATGTCCAGATAATCGTCGACCGAAATGTCAAAGCGCTCGTCGCGGACCCAGCCCAGGTCGAGCGCTTGACCCTCGATGGTACGGACGATCATCTCGGTAAGCTCGTGGAGCACGTGAAGCTTCACGTCTGCGTTGAGTGTGGGGTCGTCGAGAACCGTCTTGGTGACCATGGTGAGCGCCAGGTCACCGCAGTTGATGGCAAGACCGGTGCCCTCGGTAAGGTGCATGCAGGGCTTGCCGCGACGAATCTGCCCGTTGTCGGCGATGTCGTCGTGGATGAGTGCGCCCGACTGAAAGTGCTCGATGGCCGCCGCTGCGCTGCGGGCGCTCTCAAAGCTGCCGCCTACCGCAGTGGCGGCGAGCATGCAGATGAGCGGGCGGTGGCGCTTGCCAGCGTTTGCCGTAAATGCCGAGAGCGGGGTATACAGGTAGCGCTCGATATCGGCGGAAGTCGCCTGTCCGTCAAAGAACGTGGCCAGATAGTCGTTAATCTGGTCAAAGTGCTGGGCTAAAAAGCTGGTAAACGGACTGGACACGGGTTCTCGCATTCTTTGATAGGTTGCATCGTTGCATTATGCAGACAACATATTGCCACATTAGGGCGTCGAGCGCGGCGGTTGAAGACGATTGGTCCATGCGGCCGCAAGTGCGGTAGGGGCTTGGCTAGATAAGCCCAAAGTGTTCGAGCGCGGTGACGACGCCGTCGTGGTCGATGCTGTCGGTGACATAGTCGGCCTTTTCCTTGAGGAAGTCCGGCGCATTGCCCATGGCGATACCGACATCGACGGCGTTCATCAGCGAGACGTCATTGCTGGCGTCGCCGATGCCGTATACGGTTCCGTGGTGGGGATCGAGGGCGTCGAGTACGGACTGGATACCCTCGCGCTTGGTGCATTCGCGAGGCGAAATCTCGGTCACTTCGAGCTCGAGCTCGTTAAAGCAGAGCAGCGGCTCAAACGCTTGATCCTGAGCGATGCGGTTGGCAAGCGACGTGGACATTAAGATCTTGTAGGCGCTGTAATGTTGCAGCTGCGTAATTGCATCGCCCACGGTGCGGGCGTATCCCGGAGCGTCGGGCGCATCGGCACTCATGCGAACGACGCCATTGAGTCCCTCAAAACGAATCACTTCGTCCGATTGCTCAAGAATGGGAGCAAGGCGCTGCAGCATGCCGGGCGTCATCGCCAAATCGCGAATCACGTGTCCCTCAAGTTCGACATAGCCACCCGCGAGGCAGACGATGCCGGTCCAGGGCAGCTCGAGCAGCTTTGGATGGATGCAGCTCAGCGTGCGCCCTGTGCAGATAAACGCCATATTGCCCTTGGCGACAAAATCACGGATGGCTTGCGAGACCGCTTCATTGGGATAGGGGGAGAGGTCTCGCTCGCTCTCGGGAAGCTCTTGTGCCACTCGAGGGTCTTGCCAGGCGAGTGTTCCGTCGATATCGAAGAAGCAGATATCGCCGCGCTTATGGGCTGCGCTGGCGGCAGGGGAGGCCGAGGTGGTGGACACAAATCCCGGCTCGAGGCCCATGATCTGGTCAAAATGCTCTTTAACGCGGGGAACGGAGATGCCAATAATCACCTGGGCGGTCTTGCCCGTAATGATGAGGCCCTTGGCGCCCACCGCGACAAACGACGCATTATCTGCAACGATGGAAGGGTCTGCGACCTCGACGCGCAGGCGCGTGGCGCAGTTGGTTGCGCCCACGATATTGCCAACGCCACCTAAAAGCTGAATTACCCGCTCAGCGAGGACGTGATCTTGATCGGATTGAATACTGACCTCGCCATTGGGAGATTGCTCTTTGGCAAAGCCGCTTCCCGTTAAACGATCGATTGCCGCGCGATTGGAGACATGATCCTCGCGGCCCGGCGTCTTAAGGTCATAGACCAAGATGAGTGCTCGAAAACTAACAAAAAAGATGAGGCTAAAGGCAAGACCGATACCGAGCGCCAAAAGGTAGGAGCCGGCATGCATTCGCATGAGTGGGATGAAGTTGAAGGCCGTCATTTCCATGAGACCGCCCGAGAAGATGCCGACGATGCCAAAGAAGTTCATGGTCATGGCAAGGCAGGAGGACAGGACGGCGTAGAGCAAAAAGAGTCCGGGATAGGTGAACATAAAGAGAAACTCGAGCGGCTCGGTGACGCCGCAGACCACCGAGGCGACGATGGCGGGCAAAAGGATGACCTTAAGGCCGGCGCGGCGTTCGGGTTTGGCGGTGAAATAGAATGCTGCCGCGATGGCGGGAAGGCCAAAGAGCTTGCCCCAGCCGGTGGCGGTAAAACCTGCCCAGGGCGCAAGTTCATTTAAAGGGCGCGTGCTATGGGAGAGAATGGGGAGCAGGTTGGTCCACGTGGCGTAAATACCGTCGTGAATGACCAGATTGTCGTAATAGATGGGCATATAGAGCAGATGGTGCAGCCCCATGGGCTCGAGCGCTCGCTCCAAAAACACAAAGATGCCCACGCCGAAGGGGCCGACGCCCGCAAGTGCGTGGCGCAGCGTTTCGGTCACAGCGTATGCGAAGGGCACGATGGCGGCCGAGATGGCGGCAAGGGCAAACACGGCAAAAAAGCTGATGAGGTAGACGAGCGAGGAACCCGAGAACGTGCCGAGCCAATCGGGAACCTTGGCATCGTAGAAGCGGTCATGGATGGCAACGACGGTTGCCGACACCGCCAGCGGGCCGATAATGCCGGTGTCGAGCGTCTTGATGCCGTCGATGACGGTGATGCCGCTGGCGGGGGTTAAAGACGACGGGTACTTAAGTCCAAGGTTGTCGCCGCTCAGCTTAATGATCTCGCTCAAAAAGAAACAGTAGGCAAAATAGGCTACGAGCGCCTCGAGGCAGCAGCGTGCCGGTTGCTTTTGGGCAAGGCCGATGGGCAGCGCTACGGCAAAAAGGAGTGGAAGGCGCTTAAAGACCGTCCACGAGCCGCGCTGAATGATAGTCCAGAAAACGTACCAGGGGGTTCCGTATACGGCGAGGTCGCCGACGATATCCACGGTCGTTGCGAGGGCGGAGATGCCGACCATGAGGCCTGATATAGAAAACAGCATGGCGGGCGCGAACATGGCTCCGCCAAAACGTTGGATTTTCTGCAGCATAATATGCCTTTCGGATGCAACATGCTGTGCGAGCAAGAACGTTTAAACAATGAACTCATTGTAGAGGACTGGCTGCTTGCCGCATTGACGGTTTTGATTCGGTCCGATTTGGGTTTCGGGGGAACCGTCGACGGTAAATAATCCGTGCTTTACCGATAATCGGTTTAAACAACTTTAAGAAATGCTATCGTGCCTAGCCATACATATTCATTAGAGGTGAAATCATGCCAAAAGCGATTTACGAAGGAATCTACCGCGAGATCCGTTCGCGCATCATCAACGGGACCTATGCGTTTCAGGAGATGCTGCCAACCGAAGCCGAGCTGACCGCGGAGTTTGGCTGCACGCGCAATACCGTTCGACGCGCCTTGAGCATGCTGGCCGACCAGATGTTTGTGCAGCCTATACACGGTAAGGGCGTGCGCGTTATTTGGCTTAAGGGCGAAACCGACATGCTGGGCGCACTCGAAGAGGTTGAGTCGTTTGGCGAGTTCGCAAAACGCAACAATGCCGTCGCATCGACCGAGGTCAAGTCTTTTGAACATTTGATTTGCACTGAGCAACTCTCACGTCGCCTGGGCTTTAAGGTTGGCGAGGAGCTGATTCGCGTAGTGCGTGTCCGAAGCCTCAACGGCAGCGCGCGCCAAGTGGACCATGGCTACTTTTTGGCGTCGATCGCCAAGGGCCTGACCCCCGAGATCGCGGCGGATTCTATCTACGGCTATCTGGAGCACAAGCGCGGCGTCAAAGTGATGGCGAGCCGTCGTACGGTGAGTGTCGAGCTCGCCAACGATGAAGACTGCAGCTATCTGGACCTCGGCAAGTACAACTGCGTCGCCGTTATGGAGAGCCAGTCGTACACCTCGGACGGCATCTTGTTCGAGGTCACGCATGCCCGCACACACCCCGAGATCTTCCATTACCGCGTCAATTCCAAGCGATAGCCGGCTAGCTCGCAGCCTGACGAGACTCATGCCCTCAAAGCGAAAACGCCCGGTCAAACCGACGATGCATCGGCTTGATCGGGCGTTTTCTCTGCATTCGATAACAAATAATTGTTTATACAAAACTTGTCAAGTATCAAGTCGAAATTACCGTTCACCGAAGTTTTTCTACCGCTCTAGTAATACTTGTTCAAACAACTAGCCAAATAGCGTATTGTACAAGTCAGCAAAAGGGGCAAAGTCCCCGAGCCAATCTCCGAAGGCGGCGGCAAAGGGTGCCGCCACGGTGTGAAAGGGTGGATTGTAATGAAGAACGAAATGAGCAGAAGGCAGTTCCTGGGCTTTGCTGGTTCCGCGGCTGCGGTTCTTGGTCTGGGCCTCGTGGGCTGCGGTGGTTCTGCCGGCTCTGGCTCCTCTGCTTCTGGTGACGCTGCCGAGGTCTACTTCCTCCAGTTCAAGCCCGAGGTCGACAAGGAGTGGAAGGAGATCGCCAAGGCGTACAAGAAGGAGAAGGGCGTCGAGGTCAAGATCGTGACCGCCGCCTCCAACACCTACGAGGAGAAGCTCAAGTCCGAGATGTCCAAGAGCTCCGCTCCGACGCTGTTCCAGGTCAACGGCCCCACCGGCCTTAAGAACTGGAAGGACTACTGCGCCGATCTTTCCGACACCAAGCTCCGCGGCGAGCTCATCGACGACTCCCTGGCGCTGCAGTCCGACGGCAAGGATCTGGGTATCGACTGGGTTCAGGAGAGCTACGGCATCATTTACAACAAGGAGCTCCTCGAGAAGGCCGGCTACAAGGCCGAGGACATCAACTCCTTCGACAAGCTGAAGGCTTGCGCCGATGACATCCAGGCCCGCAAGGACGAGCTCGGCGTTGACGGTGCCTTCACTTCCGCCGGTATGGATGACTCCTCCAGCTGGCGCTACACCACGCACCTCGCCAACCTCCCGCTCTACTACGAGTTCGAGAAGGAGCACAATCAGGAGGACGACGAGATCAAGGGCGAGTATCTCGACAACTTTAAGCAGATCTTCGACCTGTACATCACCGACTCCACCTGCGATCCTTCGCAGCTCGCCTCCAAGACCGGTGACGACGCCACCAACGAGTTCGCAACCGGCAAGGCCGTCTTCTATCAGAACGGCTCTTGGGCCTACGCCGACCTCACCAAGGCCGGTATGACCGACGACCAGCTCGGCATGCTGCCGATCTACATCGGCGTCGACGGCGAGGAGAACCAGGGCCTGTGCTCCGGCGGCGAGAACTACTGGTGCGTCAGCTCCCAGGCTTCCGAGGATGCCCAGAAGGCCACCGAGGACTTCATGTATTGGTGCGTCACTTCTGACACCGCTACCAGCATCATCGCTGACAAGATGGGTCTGACCGCCCCGTTCAAGAGCGCTAAGGAGACCACCAACGTCTTCTCTCAGCAGGCCGTTGCTATGGCCAAGGACGGCAAGAAGACCGTCGCTTGGGACTTCGTTTACATCCCCTCCGAGGAGTGGAAGAAGAACCTCAAGCAGGCTCTCATCGCTTATGCTGCCGACAACACCAAGTGGGACGGCGTCAAGAACGCCTTCGTCGATGGCTGGAAGACCGAGAAGGCTGCTTCCGAGTAAGCAGTTGCTGCCCAAGCTATCTGATTAGCGACAGGGGGCGGGCAGACGTAGGTTTGCCCGCCCCCTGCATATTGAAAGGACCCTTCTATGGGCAAAGCACTCAAGCGCTGGTGGCCGCTCTTTATGCTGCCCACGTGCCTGGCGTTTATGATCGGGTTCGTGATTCCCTTTATCCAGGGTTTCTATCTCTCGTTCTGCCAGTTTATTACCATCAATAACGCGCACTTTGTCGGTATCGAGAACTACGTGCGCGCGCTGTCCGATCCGCAGTTTGCCACGTCGTTCTTCTTTACCGTGGCGTTTGCCTTCCTGTCGACGGTGCTCATCAACGTGATCGCGCTGGCCATTGCGCAGGCGCTCACTCGCAAGGCGCTCAAGGGCACCAACATCTTCCGTACGATTTTCTTTATGCCTAACCTGATTGGCGGCATTGTACTGGGTTACATTTGGCAGATTCTGATCAACTGCCTGCTCTCCAACGTGGGTGCCCAGCTTATCGCCCTCAACTCCGCCGCTGGCTTCTGGGGCCTTATCATCCTGACCCTGTGGCAACAGGTCGGCTACATGATGATCATCTACATCGCCGGTCTGCAGTCCATTCCGTCTGACTACATCGAGGCCGCCAAGGTCGATGGCGCTACGGCATGGCAGACGTTTTGGAAGGTTAAGATCCCCAACCTGATGCCGACCATCACCATCTGCCTGTTCCTGTCCATCACCAACGGCTTTAAGCTGTTCGACCAGAACCTCGCCCTTACCGGTGGCGCCCCGGCGCACTCCACCGAGATGCTCGCCCTGAACATCTACAACACGTTCTATTCGCGTGCTGGCATCGCATGGCAGGGCATCGGTCAGGCCAAGGCAGTTATCTTCTGCATCCTGGTTGTCGCTATTTCTATGATCCAGCTTAAGGCCACGAGGTCCAAGGAGGTGCAGCAGTAATGAAACGCGATAAGGCTATCAACCGCGCGCTCTCGATCTTCTTTACGATCCTGTCGCTCGCATGGATCTACCCCGTGTTCATGATTGCGCTCAATTCCTTTAAGAAAGCGACCGCAATCAGCACCACCACGGCGTTCGATCTGCTCACGCCCGAGACGTTCAACGGCCTCGCAAACTACGTGCACGCTCTGAACGAGCAGGGCTTTGCCTCGGCGTTTATGTACTCGCTTATCATCACGGTCACGTCGGTCGTGCTGATTCTGGTGTGCTGCTCCATGTGCGCTTGGTACGTGGTGCGCGTCAACAGCAAGATCTCGAACTTCTTCTATTACCTGTTCGTCTTCTCGATGGTCGTACCGTTCCAGATGCTCATGTTCACGCTGTCCAACCTCGCGGACCGCATCGGCTTTAACACGCCGTTTAACATCTGCTTCATCTACCTTGGTTTTGGCGCGGGCCTCGCGGTCTTTATGTTCGCCGGCTTCGTCAAGAACATCCCGCTCGAGATTGAGGAAGCGGCCATGATCGACGGCTGCAACCCGGTCCAAGTGTTCTTTAAGATCGTCCTTCCCATTATGAAGCCCACCTATCTTTCGGTCGGCATCCTTGAGACCATGTGGGTCTGGAACGACTATCTGCTGCCCTACCTTACGCTCGACTCCACCAAGTACAAGACCATTCCTATCTTGATCCAGTACTTCCGTGGCGGCTATGGCCACGTCGAGCTCGGCCCCATGATGGCGTGCATCATGATGGTCGTCATCCCCATCGTCATCATGTACATCTTCTGCCAGAAGTACATCATCGACGGTGTGGTGGCAGGTGCCGTCAAGGGCTGATGCCGTAACTGTTTTGCAAGTTTTGGCGGCGCCTCTCAGCGCGGCGCCGCGTATCGAAAGGTAAAGACATGGCCGAGATCGTTCTCAAACATGTTCAGAAGGTGTATCCCAACAACGAGTCAAAAAAGAAGGGCTTCTTTGGCAAAAAGAAGAAGACCGAGGAGAAGAAGCACAACCTCAAGGTTACCGAGGACGGTGTGCTCGCTGTAGAGGACTTCAACCTCACCGTTCACGACCAGGAGTTCATCGTCCTCGTTGGCCCTTCTGGCTGCGGTAAGTCCACGACGATGCGCATGGTCGCCGGCCTGGAGGACATCACCTCCGGCGATGTGTTCATCGATGGCAAGCGCGTCAACGACGTGGCGCCCAAGGACCGCGACATCGCCATGGTGTTCCAGAGCTATGCTCTGTACCCCAATATGACGGTGTACGAGAACATGGCGTTTACGCTTGAGCTCAAGAAGGTCCCCAAGGACGAGATCGACCGTAAGGTTCGCTCCGCTGCTGAGATCCTGGGTATTACCGAGTACCTCGACCGTAAGCCCAAGGCGCTCTCTGGCGGCCAGCGCCAGCGCGTCGCCATCGGCCGCGCCATCGTGCGTGACCCCAAGGTCTTCCTGATGGACGAGCCGCTGTCCAACCTGGATGCCAAGCTTCGTAACCAGATGCGCGCCGAGCTCATTAAGCTGCGTCACGAGATCAAGGGCACCTTCATCTACGTTACCCACGACCAGACCGAGGCTATGACCCTCGGCGACCGCATCGTGGTCATGAAGGACGGCGTCGTCCAGCAGATCGCCACGCCGCAGGAGGTCTTCAACCATCCCGCGAACATCTTCGTCGCCGGCTTCATCGGCGTGCCGCAGATGAACTTCTTCGATGCCCAGCTGGTGCGCTCGGGCAACGGCTTTACTGTCAAGACCGAGGATATGAACGTGGCGCTCGCCCCGGAGACTTGCGCTCAGCTTGCCCTCAACTGGGACGGCGGCGACGTGAAGGAGATTACGGCCGGCGTGCGCCCCGAGCAGATTCTGCTTGCCGACAAGGGCGAGGAGGGTGCGCTCCAGGGCACCGTCGAGGTGACCGAGCTCATGGGCTCGACCGAGCATGTCCACGTGACCGCTCCCGACGGCCAGTTTGTCCTGATTATCCCCGTCGTCGACCTCGAGGCCAAGGGCGCGCTCAAGGCTGGCGACCCCATCTGGTTCAAGTTCGAGAAGAACGCGACTCATCTCTTCGATAAGGTGTCTGGCAAGAACCTTATCTAGGCCCGGTGCATCCAGGCCCTCCCTTTGGGCGACTGCGGCTTTGCCATCCTTTTGCCGCGGTCACATATAAGGCTCCCCTCCCGTCCACTGGGCGAGAGGGGAGCCTTTCTTTGTGCCGGGGCTGCCCATCTGTCAGTTTGTCTTGATCTGTAACAGATAGAGGGCCAAATTGGGCCTAGATGTTACAGATCGAGACGGCGTCGAGTTGCCCGTCCTTCCATCTCAATCCGTAACACGAGAGGCTGATTTCGGCAGTTACCTGTTACAGATTGAGATTACTTTAGCCGCCTTGCCCGTCTGTCTCATTCTGTAACAGGTAGACCCGATTCCAGCGGTTATCTGTTACAGATTGAGACAGTTTCTTGCAATAATTCTGTTTGTCTTGATCTGTAACAGATAGACCCAATTTTGCCGGTTAGGTGTTACAGACCGAGATTGTTTGGTCGAGGCGGGCCACGGGCAATACGCGGGCACAAAAAACGGAGCCGTGTTGCCACGACTCCGTTTCTCAAGAGGATGGGTAAGGGAAGCGAAATTAGTTCAGGTGCCAGATCTCGTCGTTGTACTGGGAGATGGTGCGGTCGGACGAGAAGGTGCCAGCGTTGGCGATATTGATGAGCGCCTTGCGCATCCAGGCGTCCTGGTCCTCGTAGTCGGCCAGTACGCGCTCCTTGGTCTGGATGTACTCCTCAATGTCGAGCAGGGCCATAAACCAGTCCTTGCCCTTAATGTCGTCGTGCAGCCGCTGCAGGCGCTCGGCATTGCCGGTCGCCATAAAGGCGGGGTTGGTGATAAAGTCCACCAGCAGCTTGATACCGGGCTTGCGGTAGAGTGCGCCGGCGTCATAGGTGCCGTCGGCGTAGAGCTGCTCGACCTGTTTGGACGAGGCACCAAAGGTATAGATGTTCTCGTCGCCCACGAGCTCGGCAATCTCCACGTTGGCACCGTCGAGCGTGCACAGGGTTAGGGCGCCGTTGAGCATGAACTTCATGTTGGAGGTGCCGCTCGCCTCCTTGGAGGCCAGGCTGATCTGCTCGGAGATGTCGGCGGCGGGAATCACGCGCTCGGCGGCGGTGACGTTGTAGTTCTCGATCATGACAACCTGCAGGTAGGGGGCCACATCGGGGTCGTTTGCGATCCACTGCGACAGCGTCAGGATCAGGTGGATGATGTCCTGCGCGATGGTGTAGGCAGGTGCCGCCTTGCCGCCAAAGATGATGGTGACGGGGTGCTCGGGTTTATTGCCGTTCTTGATGTCGAGATACTTCCAGATGATGTAGAGCGCGAGCATCTGCTGGCGCTTGTACTCGTGGATACGCTTGACCTGAACATCGATGATGGCGTTGGAGGGAATGGTCACACCCTGCTCGAGCGCCATGAACTGGCGCATGATGGCCTTGGCCTCGGCCTTGGTGGCGGCCAGACGCTCAAGAACATCTTTGTCGTCAACGAACTCGGCAAGCTTGCTCAGGTCGCCGGTGCTGCGCCAATCGGTGCCGATTACATCGTCGAGCAGGCTGGCGAGCGCGGGGTTGGCGCCATGGATCCAACGGCGGAAGGTGATGCCGTTGGTCTTGTTGGAGAACTTCTCGGGATAGATTTCGTAGAACGGGTGAAGTTCGGTGTCCTCCAGGATCTTGGTGTGGAGTGCGGCGACGCCATTGATGGAGAAGCCAAAGTGAATGTCCATGTGGGCCATGTGGACGGTGTCGTGCTCGTCGATGATGGCGACGCGCGGGTCGTCGTGCTCGGCCTTGGCGACCTCGTCGAGCTTGACGATGATGTCGGCGATGGCGGGGGAGACCTTCTGCAGGCTGGCGAGCGGCCACTTCTCGAGCGCCTCGGCAAGGATCGTGTGGTTGGTGTAGGCGACCATGGAGCGCACGATGGCAACGGCCTCGTCAAACTCAATGTCGTGCTCGGTGGTGAGCAAGCGAATGAGCTCGGGGATGACCATGGTGGGGTGTGTGTCGTTAATCTGGACCACGGCGTAGTCGGCCAGGTCGTGCAGGTTGCTGCCGCGCTCGATCGCCTCGTCGATCAGGAGCTGGGCGGCGTTGCTCACCATGAAGTACTCCTGGTAGATGCGAAGCAGGCGGCCCTGCTCGTCGGAATCGTCGGGGTACAGGAACAGGGTGAGGTTCTTGGCGATCTCGGTCTTGTCAAAGTCGATGGAGCTGCCGGGTACCAGGCCGTCGTCGACGCTTGCCAGGTCAAACAGGCGCAGGCGATTCTTGGCGGTCTGGCCGTAGCCAGGCACGTCGATGTTGACGAGCTTGGAGGTGACGGCAAAGTCGCCGAACTCGACGGTGTAGGAGCGGTCGTCATCGATCAGGATGTCCTGCTCGCCGAGCCACTCGTCGGGGACGGCCTTCTGCTGATTGTCGACAAAGCGCTGACGGAACAGGCCGTAGTGATAGTTGAGGCCCACGCCATCGCCGGTCAAGCCCAGCGTGGCGATGGAATCCAAGAAGCACGCGGCCAGACGGCCCAGGCCGCCGTTGCCGAGCGAAGGCTCGACCTCGAACTCCTCGATCTTGTTGAGGTCGTGGCCGGCGGCGACGAGCTGGTCCTTAACCTCGTCATAGATGCCGAGGTCGATCATATTGTTGATGAGCAGCTTGCCGATCAAAAACTCGGCAGAGATGTAATAGAGCTTTTTCTTGCCATTGTTGAGCGGACAGGCGGCAGAGTGCTCCTGCACGAGCTTGACCAGCAGCTTATAAATACGACGGTCATCGAGCTGCTCGAGCGAAGTCCCAAAGGACTGCTCGGCAAGATCCGCAAGATTGATACGGGGCATGTTTCCTCCTGTGATGGGTTGATTACATGTCTGCAATTCATAAGAATCCCGCGCGAGGGGATTGAGATGGCCTCGCGCGGGAAAAGCGGTCGCGTCCGCACGGTGGGGTGGGGTCGGGCGCGGTGGCTCCTATTGGGGAAGCTCAATTTCGGCTTCCGACGGGATGCGGAAGTAGGTTTCGGTCCAGTCGGTGAGCTTGTGCTCGAGCTCGCGGGTGATGGCGCCATCGAGCATGCGCCAGGTCCAGTTGCCGCCCAGGGTGGCGGGAGTGTTGATGCGCGCCTCGTTGCCCAGGTTGAGCAGGTCTTGCATGGTGTAGATGCAGGTATCGCTCACGCTGGCGGCGATGGTGCGGTTGAGTGCATCGGCCATGGGCTCGCCGGCCTGCTGGTGGGTGTACAGGGCCGCCTGCTCGCGCTGACGCGGGGTGGCCGTTCCCTCAAACCAACCGCGCGCCGTCTCGTTGTCGTGTGTGCCCACATAGGCGACGGTGTTGGCAATGTAGTTGTGCGGCAGGTAGTACGAGTTGGTGCCCTCAAAGGCAAACTGCAAGATCTTCATGCCGGGGAAGCCCGAGTTGTCGCGCATGTCGATGACGCCGGGGGTGAGGAAGCCCAGGTCTTCGGCGATGATGGGCAGCGTGCCGAGCTTTTCCTCGAGCGTCTTGAAGAACTTGAGGCCGGGGCCCTGCGTCCACGAACCGTAGGACGAATCGGGTGAGGAGAACGGCACCTCCCAATAGGCCTCGAAGCCGCGGAAGTGATCCAGGCGGATGACATCGTACATGTCGAGGGCGGCGCGGATGCGGCCCTCCCACCAGGAGAAACCGTCCGACTCCATGGCGTCCCAGTCGTAGATGGGATTGCCCCAGTACTGGCCGGTGGCAGAGAACTGGTCGGGCGGCGTGCCGGCGACACTCACAGGATTACCGGCGGCGTCGATCTTAAAGAGCTCGGGCGTGGCCCACATCTCGACGGAGTCGCGTGAGACATAGATGGGCAGGTCGCCGATGATCAGGATGTCGCGCTCGTTGGCATAGGCCTTAAGGCGGCTCCACTGACGATCGAAGAAGTATTGCGTCATCTGGTGGTAGAGCATGCGCGCGGGATGGGCGGCGCAGACCTTGGCAGAGGCCTCACCGCGGGTACGAAGCTCTGCGGGCCACTCCCAAAATGCCTTGAGGCCGCACTCCTCCTTGACGGTCATGAACTCGCAGTAGGGGATGAGCCAGTCTTCGTTGGTTTGGACAAAGTCGTCGAAGTCGGCCGGCTTGTCGGCGGCAAAGCGCTCGGCGGCGCGGTCGAGAATCTGACGACGGCCACCAAAGATGGCGCCATAGTCGACATTGTTGGGGTCGGAGCCCAGGTACACGCCGTCGATATCGCACTGCTCCAGATAGCCGGCCTCGATAAGCTCGGCAAAGTCGATGAAATTGGGGTTGCCCGCACGGGCCGAGAACGACTGATAGGGCGAGTCGCCATAGCTCGTTGTCGTAAGGGGGAGAATCTGCCAGTAATGTTGTTTGCACGAGGCGAGGAAATCGACAAAGTCATAGGCGTTCCAGCCAAAGCCGCCGATACCGTAAGGTCCGGGCAATGACGAAACGGGCATCAGAACGCCGCTTGCACGCTCCATGGATGCACTCACCGTCCTTTTGAATAAGGGGCTGCGCCGTAGATGGATAGACGGCTCGTCCCGAGTTTCCATTGCTATTGTCCCTATTGTAGAACATGTTGTTTAAACATGTATAGAGAGAATGAAAAAGTTGCCGACTTTCGGTGAATGGTAGTGCGCCATAGACGATATGAGTTGAACATTGGGAGCTCCTCCCCTTGCGGCTCTTTTGTGGGTCGGGCGACAATGGTCGTCGTCATTAAAGACCGGCTGCCAGCCAGGTTGCAACAATGCAAGAAGGGTTCACATTCAGTTGGCCGTTGACACAAACAATCGCGCGAAGACCTCGTCTTCTTCGGTAAGTCCAGGCGCGGCAAGACGCGCATGGCAGTCGCCCTCACGATGCGCGCGGTCGCCGCGGACATGTCGGTCAGGTTCTGGCAGACCGCGCAGCTGGTTCTCGAGCTCGGCAACGCGAAGCGCAAGGGAACGCTGTCGAAACTGTTGAACGACGTGTCGCCCGCGAGGCTGCTCGTGCTCGACGAGTTCGTCTACGTCCCCTGCGACGTAGACGGTGCGAGGGTTCTCTACCAGGTCATTTCCGTCCATGTAGTGCTCGTAGGCCGCGGCGTCGTCGGGCTCGTCGAAGGAGAGGGACTCCGTCCAGTCCCAGTAGGCCCCCGTCCAGGCGCCCCTGCGCCTGCCGGCCGGCGTCGTCTCGTCGAAGACGAGGCCGTGGCGCAGCAGGAACTTCGACATCCGCTGCTTGGCGTGTTGCAGGTCGTCGCGCGCGTCCTCGAGGGCGCTCGTCGGGGACCCACACCTCGACGACGTTGCGGCGCGCCAGCATGCGTGCCAGCCACTCGGCGTCGCGGCGGTCGTTCTTGCGGCCGCGGTCGGCCGCGGGCCGGTGCATCTTCGGGACCGCCCCGACGACGCAGCCGAGGCCGAGGGCCCGCAGCGCGCGGCCGCGGTTGATGGTACGACCATTGTCGCCCGACCCACGAGAGAGCTGCAAGGGGAGAGGCCCCAATGTTCAACTCATATCGTCTGTTGTGCCAGAGTCGCTCGGGAAAGCGCGACCGACGCAGCGCGCTGTTTTCCAGTCACATCCAGTTCGGGTTGATTTCAGCATGCGATAAGAAACTGGATTTGAATTTCGACTCGAAAGATGGGCAATGCTGATGAGAAACGCTTGGAGTTCGGGATTGCGCGGCGTGAAGCGACCCTCTTCTTATCGAGTTCGTTACAATGTAGGAAAAACAGTAAGTAAGAAGACCTCTGATTGCTTTAGGAGGAGCTGTGGTGAATAGCGCCCAGAAGATCGATAAGTCCATCCAGAAGATGATGACTCTCGGAAGAAGGCTTGGGATTCTGTTTACGGCGCTGTTTATAGCGGTGTGTTGCTGTTCGGTGGTGGTGGTTATTTCCATTGGGCTTATGGCTGCTCAAGGAAACCTATATGATCCATCAAAGACGGTTTCCGTAGTGGTTCCTTTGATGTATCTTCTGATTTCCGGAGGGGCCACATGGACCCTGCGGGGAATCAGCATGGACATGGCTCATGGCGAATCGCCCTTTACCCTTTCGCATGCTCGAAGAATCTCGATTATCGGGTGGCTGTTTGTTGCAGCGGCAATAGGTGACCTCTTGTTTTCTCCGGGGTTTCTTTCGATAGTGATTGGCCCCTTCGACTTGCTGGGGAACGCCTATTCGATGTTTGAAAACCTGGCCCTGCCCATAGATATTGGTGCTGTGCTGGGGGCCGTTTGCTGCTTCTCGATTTCTGCGATATGGCGCTACGGAGCTCTGCTTCAAGACCAGACCGAGGATTTGGTGTGAGGGGCGGCATGGACTATCTGATTATTGAGCTTGAAAGCTTATTGCTTCGACGCGGAAAGACGAGTACGGATATCATTCGGGCGACCGGGCACACACCGGCAAGTATCTCAAAAATACGAAATGGCAAGGTGAAGGCAATTAGGTTAAAGACATTGCTGGATATTTGCGTAGAGCTTGATTGCCAGCCTGGCGATCTTATTAAGCGCGTCAACGAAAGAGAACTTGAGGAACTGGCGACGCGGCGCGCCCGCAACGCGCTGAGCAGGGCGACCGCGACGGGTGATGACCCGGTCCTGGAGTCAGATCATGTTTACGTGGTCGATCTTAGAGACGACTGAGGCTGGAGAATAAAAAAGTATTGAGCAGGTGCAGCCCGTGAAAACAACGGTTTTCACGGGCTGTTCATTCAACGTCCTGCAGTGGCCTGTATTTCTCGCCGCGTCACTGGGGAACGAGAGAGTCATTTCCTGTGCTGGATGCAGGGGGGTGCTTACCTTGTGTAATATATAAATAAGCTTATATTGAAATATGATACATATCGAATTAGAATAACATTATCAATTCGGTATGCAAGGAAAGGAGGGAGAGATGGATTGGATTAACGAGCCGGAGGAAGGCGTTGCACCCGCGTGCGGCAACTGCTTCTTCTACGCGCACGGGGGATGCACGAAGAGGTGCCCCAATCAGTCCTGCACGTTCCGTTTCTAGGGGGCAGAGATGAACTGGCTTTCTACCGCGAAAGGAGGGGAATGAAATGGAATGGATTACCGAGCCGTCAGCCGGGGCTGAGCCCATGTGCAGCAATTGCTTCTTTTACGCGCACGGCAGCTGCAGCACCAAGTGTTCTTCACAGGAGTGCACTATCCGCTTTTAGCGGATAGTGCACGCCGTACGGCGTGCACAGACTGTTCAAAGATATTTTGGCCAGCAGCGCCTGAGGGGCGATGTGGCATTGCAATATGGGGGGCGAACCGACGTTACCTATAACCCCGCACAATTGCCATGTCGTCCCTTTTTATTGACGGGGAGGATGTCGTCCATGCGGGAAGTCCCAGTTGAATTGCGTGCCATATCCAAGAGATATGGCGGGTTTGAAGCGGTTAAATCAGTCTCGTTCTCTTTAATGGAAGGCGAGCTGTGTGCACTCATTGGGGAGAATGGTGCCGGCAAGAGCACGTTAATTCGATTGATCACGGGGCTTTCGGAGCCATCGTCAGGAACGATCTCGATGTTTGGGCAAACCGGGAGACGTGAAATACGGAGCTGCAGGGAAAGGCTGGGTTATATGCCCGACCTCAATGCTTCGTATCCTAATCTGACCGCGCGAGACAACTTGGTCGTTCGCTGTATTGAGTGGGGGCTTCCCACCGATCGTTCCATCGACGGTGTGTTATCAACCGTCGGTTTGGGGGAGGCCGGCGGGAAGAAAGTGAAGAACTTCTCAATGGGAATGAGGAGGCGTCTCGATCTGGCCATAGCGTTGCTGGGCGATCCGGAGCTGTTGATCCTGGACGAGCCGACAAACGGCCTGGATCCGATGGGGATAGTCGAAGTAAGAAAAATCCTTACGCATCTTAACAAAGATCAAGGTAAAACGATTCTCGTATCCAGCCACAATCTTGAGGAGATGCACAAGCTGGCAACTGATTACCTCTTCATAAGTCATGGTCGCCTCATTCGAAGGATGACCGCACCTCAGCTGGAAAAGTCATGCCGCGGTGGTTTCGTGTTGCATGTGGACGATCTGGAGCGAACGAGATCGGTTCTCGGAGATGAGACCTCACATTCTTTTCTGCCGGACGGCAGCGTCCTTATGCGCTATGAGGAGAAAAAGGAAGGGCGGGGCATTGCAATCGAAGCGCTCTCGACCGCAGGTGTGAGGGTTGCGGAGGCGTATTCTCATAGGAAGAGCCTTGAGGAGTTTTATTCGGAGCTCATCGGTCGAGAGAGCGAGCTGTGATGAAACGCGAGTTCATCTCAGCTTTTCGGAGCGAGGTATGGTTGCTCGCCAGGCACCCGGCGACCGCTCTGATGATTGCGCTTGCGGCTGTGCTGTATGTGGTTGCGGCTGCGACTTCGTCTGAGGTGCTGATCATGGTCGCCGGTGATGACCCGTATACGCTTGGAGGGGCTATAGGTTTTATTGGAAACCTAGTGGATGCAGGGGACGTTTTGGGCTCTGTTGCCCGGACGTCTTTTGCGTCTACAGTGGTCTGGATTCCGGTGACGATTCTCTACGCGGTTTACGCTACGTCGAGAGACTTTGAATCCGTGGCTTACGCCGTATCGAGATCGCGAGGGGTGTCGCAGGCGGCGATTGTGATCACGAAGCTGTTGGTGAACTGCACTCTGGTCGGTGCCGTGTATCTTCTTTCTACGACTGCGCTGTATTTAACCAAGATGGCCCAATGGGACGTTGGGGCCTCGTGCTCAGGGTTTGCCCAATTTGTATCGATTGCGCTGATGATCGCGCTGCTGCTCATTTCGATGTACGCCGCTACCTTCGCCCTGTATTTGCTCACGAGGAGTGTGGTGGCGAGCAGCGTCGTTGCAATAGCGGTTTCGACATTTGTGATGGTGTGGTTCCCAAGTACATACGGAAGCGGTCAGCCCAGCTTGCTGCTCATGCTCTCGCCCGTGTATTACCTGATGAACCTGTGTTCCCTGAGTATGCAGAATGTTGGTGTAATTCAGGTTTTGCTGTATGCGGGCGGCACTGTGCTTGTGTCGGTTGGAGTTGCGCTCGTCTCGCTATTTGTAAGGACGGCGGTTCGATGAATCTTGGGATGTCGGTCAGGGCGGAACTGTTCCGCGCAAGGAGAATGAAACTCGCCGTGATAATAGCGCTGATGTATTTGGGCATCGCGGGGATTTATGTGTTTGCCGGGTCCGGCGCATGGGTCTCCGCAGGGGGAGAGGGCCAGTTCTTTGGCTTTTCCGCCGATCCGGGCTATCTTTTCTCGATAGGGGTTGGGCCAACGGGTATCTCTTCCTGGCTAAGTGTCGTCTCCATGGCGCATACGGTGTTCTTCCCAATCGTCTCTGTTGTTGTGGCGGGGACGCTATTCGGTGATGCGACGAGCGTGTCGGCAAGGGGAGTTTCGATTGCTCGGGGCTTCCGCAGCTGGCAGCTGTTTGCGGCAAAGACATTGGCTTGCGAAGTGTATACGCTGTGCCCCTACATCGTGTTTACTCTCGGTGTCGCTGCGGTCTTTGCCGTGTGCTCCGGAAGCGGTCTAGACAGCCTTACGGTTGGTAATGTGACCTCGGCACTCCTGTCGAATATCGTTATAGACGCCGCTTATACGCTGATGGTTGCGGTTGCATATGAGGTGTTCAGGATCAGATCTCTTGTGTCGGGAGCCTTGCTGGTCGCAACGTTCGCGGGCCTTGTTATCGCGATGAGTTTCCCAACCGTTTTACCCCCGGTTCACATGGCTTATTGGATGAGGGCGTGCGGGGCTGCCGGCGGGACGGTCCTGATGGCTGCATGCGGCCATGCGGTCATCGTGTCGCTCGCATGTCTATTGCTGCTTTCGTGCAGTTTTTATCGAAGAAGGTAGTGCGCTGGCGTATGCGCAGCGTCTGAGGGTCGATATGGATTTGGTTGGAAATGGAGATGGTGCGAAGTGAAACTGTCGCAATTTAATGTGGTGCATGAACATAACGGAAGTCTTCTTATCATGAATGCGCGAACCGGCGGCATCCTGTCGTTAAATCCGGAATACGCGCAGAAATTCAAAAGGATTCAAGAAGGGGACGTTCGGGATGCCGATGATCTTGTCGCGGAGCTGATAAGGGGAGGCATCCTAGTCAATGAGGAGAGGGACGAGCTTGGGGAGATCAGGTTGCAAAGTCGCGCCGCGCGCTTTGCGAATACTGCTCTGTCCCTTACCATTGCGCCAACGATGGCTTGCAACTTTTGCTGTCCCTACTGCTATGAAAAGGGACAGGCGTACACGACGATGGGCGAGGAGGTTTTGACACAGCTCTCCAAGTTCGTGAAAGATTACTATCCTGGTATCGCAAGTCTCTCAGTTGGATGGTACGGCGGCGAGCCTCTGCTCGGAATGAAGATGATCGAACGGATTACGTCGGATCTGAAAGATGTCGTGGGGCCAACGTGTGAATATTCCGCATCGATAGTGACAAATGGCTATCTGCTGACGCCTGATGTTGCAAGGAGGCTCGCGGCATGTGGTGTGACGAGCGCGCAAGTGACTATAGATGGATCGAAGTCGGATCACGATTCGAGAAGGATTCTTCACGACGGAAGCCCTACATACGAACGTATTCTCAAGAACGTCAAAGAGTGTGCCGACATCATCGATATTTCGATAAGGAGCAACGTCGACAAGACCAACATCGAGGCCGCTCAAGAGCTATTGGATTATCTCGAGCTAAATGGCCTGATGAATAAGGTTCACTTCTATTTAGCCCCTGTTGACGATATCAATCAGGTATATGCGAACGACAGCCACTGCTTTACTGTAAAAGAGTTCTCGTATGAGGAGACTGAGTTTTATAAAAGGGCAATTGCGCGGGGCTTCAAAGTTCAACCTTTTGGTGGGACGAATTTCGGGATATGTTGCGCCGTTGGAATCAACTCGTACGTGGTTGATCCCGTCGGAGATTTGTATAAGTGCTGGGATGACATTGGAATGAAGGAGCGGAGGGTCGGAACTATTTTCGAGCCGCCAATGTTGAGCAAGAACATGATTAACTGGATGGCATATGAGCCGGATGACCCGGAATGCCAAGAGTGCTTTGCTTTTCCCATGTGCATGGGAGGGTGCCCCAACCACGCCTTAAACGGTGAGGGGAAACGTTGCGTTTCCTTCCGGTATGATGCCGAGCAAAAAATGCTGCTCTCCCAGATGATGAATACGGCAAAACGGGGTGCGGGGCAAAATGAGGCTGATGCTTAATCTCTGTAGAAAATATATACTGGGCGGTCGATTCTACGCCTATCTTGTCGTAACAGTTTTGGTCGGGCTGCTTGCGCTTGCGGGTCCCTTTCTTACCGGCATAGTGGTAAACCGATTGGCGATGCCGGCCAGCGCCGATCTTGCCGCCGTTCTCGTTTGTTGCCTTATTTTGGTTGCGGTCCAAGCGGTTCGAGCGGGACTAGTGTATTGCTCAGAGATGCTGTACATCAACCTTCAGTCGCATGCGGGGTTCGGCTTAAATGCGGATACGCTTGAGCACGTGAAGCACCTTCCCCAGGCATTCTTCGAGGGCTTCAACGCGTCGTATTATAACCAGCAAATCAATCACGACGCTAATGACCTTGTCATCTTCGTAATCAACTCGGTTGTGGGGGTTTCAAGCAACGTTATCACCCTTTTGTCCGCCCTGTTTGTTCTCGGTAGCCTGAATATCAAGTTGAGTGTGGTCTGCCTTGTTCTTGCGGCAGCGAGTGCCGCTTTTTATGCGGTTTCACGCGCAAGGCTGTTTGAGAGAAGTTTTGACGTACAAGAGCAGAGCGCGAGGTTTTTTTCCTGTCTACAAGATCAGTTGGAGAAAGTTGATTTCATCCGCAAACATGCTTTGTTCGATAGGTCCCGCGCTGTACTGGTCGAAGCTTTTAATGGGCTCTATCCAACGATGAGAGCAAATCAGGAAGTAGGGTCTAGATTTACCTTTGGCAACGCGTTGGTCGCTTCCGCCGCTCAAGGATGTCTTCTTGCTGTGGGCGCGGTTGAAGTGATGGGCGGGAGACTGTTGCCTGGTTTTCTCGTGACTGCTGTTGGATATTATTCGAACTTAAGCTCAGCGGTACAGTATTTGTTGGGCTGGGGAAGGGATTACCAGACTAATCGCGTATGCTATGAGCGGCTGAAAAGAATTTGGGATGTCCCGGTGGAAGCGAATGGCAAATTGGCGCTTGGTCCGATTGAGGAAATCCGTCTAGAGAACATCAAGCTACGTTATCCAGGGGCGGAAAGGGTCGCGTTAAGCATTGAGGGGCTCGCGTTTTCCAGGGGTCGGCTATATGGAATCTCGGGGCCGAATGGTTCGGGGAAGAGCTCGCTGCTGTCAGTGATATTGGGGCTATATCCAGATGACACAGAAGGGGCCGTTCGCTACAACGGGGTGTCACAGCGTTGCATCGATCGATATGCATTGCGGCGGTGTCGAGTCAGCATTACGGAGCAAGAACCCCCTATCGTTGAGGGGACGATTCTCGATAATCTTACGCTGCTTTCTGATGATTACGAGATGGATAAGCTGAATCGGATGCTTGTCATATTGGGGCTAGACGAAATGGTTGCTTCTGTGGAGAACGGGGCAACGGCGATGCTTGACGGCGGGAAAGGAGGGGTGTCCGGCGGCGAGAAGCAAAAGATTGCAATTGTGAGACAGCTGTTGAAATCGCCGGACGTTATGCTTTTTGATGAACCGACCTCAGCACTTGATGCGAAGAGTCGAGGCGCGCTGATCAAATTGCTTCATGAAATTAAGAGAGACCATATTGTAATCGTTGTCACTCATGACGAGGAGATGCTTGCCGCCTGTGACGAGGTCATTTCGACGGCTGGATGATTATCGGATTGTGGCGTTGAAGACCAAGAAACTTGAAATGGCGTGGGCTCTGGGTAGGTCTCCACGGGTACGCCGTCGGTGCTGTACTCGACCGCCCGGCAAGAAGGTTTTATAGCGTGTTTCCCCAGAGAGGTCCCTTTGTCCGGTAGTGGCGAGGGGAGCCTCTCTTTTGCTCACCTCTTGCGGCGGAGGGGGACACCATGCGCCTATGCAGGACAAACTGCGCGTTCTTGTCGAATGATGGGCTATGTGTAGAG
>CAJLJQ010000023.1:0-23456 GCA_905207015.1 uncultured Collinsella sp.
TTGCCTGCTCGCTATAAACGCTTCGCGTTTATTTAACGCTCGCACCCTGGCGGGTTCGAGTCCCGGCACTTTATTGAAAAAAGCACGGCACCGTAATGGTACCGTGCTTGTGCTTTTTACTGGAGCGGGCAACGGGACTCGAACCCGCGAGTGTCAGCTTGGGAAGCTGATGCCTTACCACTTGGCGATGCCCGCTTGTGTGTTGGCTAGTATAACGCGGTTGTCTTGTTCGATACAAGGGTGTCGATGCTTGTTTTAGCTGTGGAGAGTTGTTTGAAAACTGCGCCAATTGTGGAGATGAGGACCTTTGTCTTTCTTTCCTTACTATCTTTTACCTGCGCCTTTATCTAATTGTTGTATTTGAGCTCGATTTGTCAGAAATCGGGCAAGCTTTTGGTCAGCTTCTGGTACTTACCCGCATGAACCATGGCGGTAGCCTCATCCCAAGCGCCGCGGCCTCCCCGTGCGGCGCACGAGGGATAAGGAGCAGCCATGTCCAACGCACCCACGCACTCTGTCCACAGCGCAATCGCAACAGGTCCGCTGCTCCTGCTCCTCTTTTTTCTGATCGGCTGCCTGGCACCAGGGGCCGCACTCGCCGTCGACGGGAGTGACCCCCTTAATTTCCGCACCATAAGCGACGGTTGCGGCCCCTTCGGTGTCGGTAAATACGAGGCACAGGACACTTCGATTTCGTACTGCATGAATCAAGACTGCCCCGGCCCCAGCAAGCCGGGAGGGCCATGGCGTACATACAACCAGGGCTGGACATGGCTCGATGACGAATTTGCCGCCATCGTCTGTCACGGATATCCTTCCAGTACCTCCTTTGGCGGCCACAATCTGTCGCCCGACCTCGCCCGTGCCGCCACCCAGATTGCCGTGTGGATGCTCAACGGAACCACGCGCCCCGACGGCACCTATTCGTATACAAACAGCAAGGGAGTTGCCAGGAGCGGTAGGTTTTACGAAAACGCCGAGGCCGTAGCGGCTGCACGTTGGCTCTACGACAGCGCTAAGTCCGGATCCATTAAGGCGGCCCCACATCGAGCCAGGCGTTATCACGGCCCGGTCTCGGGCGAGGGTCAACACCAGGACATGCTCTATGTTCTGCCCGCCGTCTCCGTATCTTTCCAAAAACAATCGTCCCAGGCTGACATCACCGCCGGTAACGACACCTACAGACTCGGTGGCGCAACCTTCGATATCTTTGAAAGTGCGGGCGATGCACGTGTCGGCACTATCCAGACGGACGAAAACGGGCGTACACAAGCAACGCTTTTGCCCAATACGGCATATTACCTGGTCGAAACCAAAGCCCCGGCAGGCTATATCCCTCGAGGCGACCGAATAGCCTTCACCACACAAAACAGCGGCGAACATGTCACTATCAACGAGCAGCCCGGCACCATCACCTTGCGTATTGCAAAAATCGATGCCGCCACGGATGCCGGCGCCCAAGTTGGGGCGTCGCTTGCGGGCGCTGAATTCACCTGCGTTTCGCAATCCACTCCCGGCTGGACTCGCACCCTTACGACCGACGAAAACGGACGGGCGATCCTCAATGACGTTCCTCTGGGCACCTTTACCATCTATGAATCGAAAGCACCCGAGGGCTACCTGATTTCAAACGACTGTTGGAGCTACACCGTCGGTGCCGAACAGCTCGGAGATACGGGCATCGTTGAGCTCGAAAGCCGTATTCCCAACACCCCCATCGCTTTTGACCTTGAAATCTCGAAGTTTAAGGACCATGGCGATAACGATGAGTCCGGCCTTGAGCAGCCGGCGGGAGGCGTCGTTTTTGAGGTTGTCAGCAATAGCTCCCAACAAGTCGCCGGCACGTTGACCACAAACGTTTACGGCTTTGCCTCCACCAAAGACCAGCCCGAAGCGTGGTTTGGAGCAGGCAAGCGACCCGCCGGCGCTCACGGTGCCATTCCCTACGACCGCGCGGGCTACACCGTTCGCGAGGTCGCAGGAACGGTCCCTGAAGGATTTAAGCAAGCAGGGGAATGGACCATCACAGCAGAGCAGACCGCAGACGGCGCCGAGCTTCAGTACATCATTGACAACCACGCCCTATCGACACACCTTCAAATCGTAAAGCGCGATGCTCAGACCGGCGGCACCGTACCACTTGCCGGCTTTACGTTCCAGCTGCTCGATAGCCACCACGAGCCCGTCTCGCAAACATGTTGGTATCCGGCCCACAATGTAATGAATACCTTCACAACCGATACAACCGGCGCCGTCACGCTGCCCGAATCACTTAACCCCGGAACATACTACGTGCACGAGGCATCGGCCAAGGAACCGTATCTGCGCGGAGAAGACCTGGAGATAACGATTCCCGCCGACAGAAATCTGACACCGGTCGCCGTCGCCTCGTTCTATGACGACGCCGCAACCGGAAGCATCGAAATCATTAAGACGGATGCCGTAGATGGGCACGCCCTCGCTGGAGCCACGTTTGACATCCGCGCTAGCGGCGACATCGTGCGAGCCGACGACAGCATCGTCGCCCTGGATGGCGAAACCGTCGCCACCGTTACAACCGACGAACAGGGGCATGCACGAGTCAACCACCTTTCGCTGGGATGCGGTACCGCCACCTACGAGGTCGTCGAGACGCAAGCGCCCAAAGGTTATCTGCTCGACCCGACCCCACATACCGTGAAGTTGTCGTACGCTGATCAGCAAACACCCGTGATCGAAGTGCACCTTGACATTTCCAACGACTACACCAAGCTCGATGTCTCCAAAGTCGACGCGTGCGGAGATCAGGAAGTGACAGGCGCCGAGCTTGTCCTCTGCGACTCCAATGGCAACGAAATCGATTCTTGGACTTCATTCGGCAAACCGCACCGCATTGAGCACCTTTCACCCGGCACCTACACCTTGCGCGAAACGATGTCTCCGCGTACCTACGACCTCGCCAAAGAGATAACGTTTGAAGTGAAGGCCACGGGAGAAGTTCAAACCATGGCAATGAAGGATACCCCCATCGAGATCAGGGGAAGCGTCGATAAACGCCAAGAGATCGCACAGCCAGTCGTAAGCAAACTCATTGCCAACGGCGACGGTAAAAACCGAGCCAAAGCACGGGCCAATACGCAAGGCACCTTCTGCTATACCATCGACGCCAAAAATGAGTCGAGCACCTGGGTCGACGAGTTGACCATCACCGACGACCTCGAGTGCGCCAAAGATGGCGCAGCGAAACTTGTTGCCGTTGAAACCCCTATTGCGGTCGGCGATCTAAACGGGCTGTGCAACGTGTGGTATCGAACGTCCCCGGCAGGAACAAGCGACACGGGCAAGCAGGTCAATGCAACGCTTGACGACGGGCACAGCAATCCTTGGCTCGAAACGGAAGAGGTTACAAAGCTGCTGGGCGACGATGCGCGTCTCGTCGATTACGACGGGTGGCACCTATGGAAAGCAGATATCCCGACGGACAAGTCCGTCACGCTCGATACGAAAGAGATTGATCTTGCAGACAACGCCGTCATCACGGGCATCCGTTTTGAATACGGTGCGGTAGCCGCCGACTTTACAACCAGGAGCGAGGCGGGCTCTTGGACCCGGGATGACCTTAAAGACGAACACGACGATCTTGACGATGCCAAGGCGGCCCTTAACTCGGATGCCCGAGGCGCAGTCGTGCATATGCAGGCAACGTCGTCCTATACGCTCCAAACCGCACTTGCCAACAGCGCGCGCGTCGATCTTTGCCGCAACGGCGGTGGCGATAAACTCGAAGCGCATGATGAGGACCGCGTCATCCAACGATGCGCCCTGCCTCAGAACCTGCCGGCAACGGGATCTGTTGCCGTCGCCGCATGCATCACCGCGCTCCTGACATCGGGCACTGCAGCCATATGGTTCGCTCGCCTTAGGTCAGCCACAAGGAAGCGCTAGCACGATAAAAAAGCGGGCGAGCCAGTCTCCCGGCTCGCCCGCCTTGGGCATAAACGATGAATCGGCTATTCAGCAGATGACGAACCGCCATCGATGGCTGCCTGATCGGACTCGGAAATACCGTCGGCACCCAAACTTTGCTCTTGCTCCACCTCTTCGTTCATTGTTGTCTCGGGCGTCGAGCCCTTAACGCCAACGACATACGCGGCCCCAAAGCCCAATGCGATTGCGATCAGGGTCAAGATCAGATAGATGGGCCAATGGCGCTTGATGTACGAAAACACGCTGACTCCTTAGCGGATCTGTCTACGAACGACGAATGACCTCGGTCACGACCTCGGACACCGTAGCGATATTGGTCGGATTGACGTTGTACGGCAGGTCATCCTCGGTGCGAGCGTAGGCAAGGCGCGGGCCGTCCACACCGGCGATCGTAAGGGCGCGACGGCTCGCCTCGAGCGCTGCGGATGCATCGGTTTTTGCATAGGGCATCTCGAACGTACCGCAATCGACGTGGAACGACTTGCACACCTTGCTGACAAGATTCATGATGCGGCGATCGCCCTTAAAGAGCTGCTGCTCGCCCTCGACCGTCACCACCGAAAGCCTACCGGCGCCGACGGATTCAAGATTGATGAAGAATACGCCGCGGAGCTTATCGCGATGCGAAGCCAAGAAGGCCTTCATGCCGGCGCCATCACAATCCGAGGCGCCCGTTGCCACAAACCAGATATCGTGACCGAGCAGCTCATCGTCACCCATAGAGGCGACAGCCGAGAGCATATCTTCGGAAGAAGCGCCGTCGGAAGACGTAGCGCCGCCCTTCCAGCCATCGTCATCGTCCTCGAAATTATCCCACGAACCGATGCCGCGACCGGACTTCTTGGCATCGTAATCGTCTTCGACGCCCAGCCAGTCACTCATGCTGTCCTGTTCGTTTTTCTTTTTACGACCGAACAGGCCGCCCAGGCCGCGCTTGCGAGACTTGGGTGCCGCAGGGGCGGGAGCCGAAATGGTCTCGATCGGCTGTGCGCCCGACGCAACGGGCATAGGAGGCGCAACGGGTGCCGATGTAGGTTCGGGACCCTGGGCGGTAGCAAAGGGGTCGTTGACCTGTGCGGAGGGATCGGGAAGGTCGAACAGCGACGTGCGAGACGCAACGTTTGTCTGCTTCATCGACGGCAGCGACGGATCGGGGACCGAAGCCAGCGGAGACGAGGAGGGTGCAGGCGACGGTGCCGACGCCGGATCGGGAACATTCATCTGCGGACGCGGCGATGCTTGGGAGGAAATCTGGGCCATAAGGGAATCGACCGTTTCGTCCTGGGTGGGAGCGACATTGGCAACCGTGGCACCGGAACCACTCGGGGTCGGCATGGTGAAAATCTGCGTGGAGTAAGGCCTCGACTCATCCGTCTCGGGAGTCTCGGAAACCGCAGGCACCTCCTCCTGCTCGACCTCGGCCGAATCACCTTGATCGGCTGCCGCGTATTGCTCTTCGTCAGAGTTGGCCTCGACGGACTCGTCCTCGGCAGCATCCTGAATTTCGGCAGCATCAATGGGCTCGTCATCGTCTGCCGCGTCGCCCTGCTCATCGGAAACAGGAAGGGGCTCGGCAATCGCGGTGCCTTGCTTTTCAAACGTTATCGTGGAATCGAACTGCGCGGCATCAAACGACATGGTGCTATCGACGTGCTGCTGAGCCTCGAAAGACGTCGTCGCCTCAACAACATCCGTGGACGCCGGTTGCTGGGACTCAAAGGACGTTGTAGCTTCGGCAGCGTCGACGGGCACGGACTGCATAGCCTCGTTCTGCTCGAGCTCTTGCGCCGCGCGCTCACGTGCCGCCTCGGCTGCCTGCTGCTGAGCGATAGCCTCCTGCTCGGCAGCCTCGCGTGCGGCAGCGCGCTTCTCCTCGAAATCGTCGACAAATTTCTTGCCCTTTGCAAGCGCACCCTTAAAGAAGTTGGAAGCACTGGCGCCAATCGAAGAGAACGCGGATGCAATATCGGCATGGGGCGTTGCCGCGGGAATCTCGGCCGAAAAATCAGTATCGCTCTCGTAAGACACGCGCCTCGGCTGTTCAACGTAATCGTCGTCAGGCTCGTCCGCAACGTCTTGCGCCGGCGCGGCGGGGGCCAAAATGTCCAGTCCTGCCGCGGGATCGATCGCGGACACCGCCTCGGGCTCGGCAACGGCAGCGGTAACCGCGGCAGACTCATCATCCACGGTGACGGCGGGCGCAGGTGCAGTCACGACGGGGGCAGGCTCGGGCTCAAACGTCGGCTCCTCGCCCTCCTCGTAATCGAGCGTGCAGGACTCGGGAAGCATCCCGAGCGCACGGATGGAATCCGAACCAAAGCGGATGTTGCCGGCGGCATTGCGATAGAGCTTGGGCTCGGGCTCGGCCGCGACAGGCTCCTCCGCCGGCTCGGCAGCGGAAACCTCGTCATTGAACTCTTCGACCTGGACAGCCTGATTCTGATCCTCGGGAACAATGGCGCCAATCAGCGTCTCGTCGGCAGATGCACCCTCAAAGCCCTCGATCTGCTCGTCGAAATCCTCACCCTGTTCGGGCTCGGCCTGAGCGTCGGGAGCAATCGGCTGACCGAACTCATCCTCGGCGTAGGTAGGCTCTTCATACTCGATGGTGTTGCCGTAGTCGTTTTGCTGTTGGGCCGCGGCATACTCCGCTGCTGCGCGCGCCATCTCCTCGGCACGACGCTTCTGCTCCCCAAAATAGGTATCGAACGGAACATCGTCGGGAAACTCGTTTTCGCCCTGGAAGGGAGCAACGTTGTCCATAACGCCGAGCATAGCGGCGACAGAAGACTTGTTACACACCGCGCCGGACGTATAGGGAAGAATGTAGCGGTTAGAAATGATGTTTGCCGCGTTGGCGAGCGCAACGAGGGAAGCGAGGATCGCGACAATCCACAGCAGAACCTTGAGCGCGCCGGGGAGCGGCAGGATACTCAAGATGGCAACGGCAGCAGGGGCAACCGTGGCAACGGGCAACAGCTTGGCGATGAGCGCACGATACGAAGCATAGGGCTCGCGGGCGAGCAGCTCGGCACGGGGAGAGTCGTAGTGTGCGACAACGACCACCGGGCGGTTGCGCGGAGACGCGAGCGGGCCCGAGGCCTTGTGGTAGGCGATGACATTTTGGCTCACGCCCGTCTTGCCCAGGCGTGAAACCACGGGGTGGCCCGCGCGCTCGAGCACGTAAAGAACGGCGCCGACAATGGCCAGCAAGGTGCCGACCAAGCCGATGCCGCCGCCGATGCCCATCAGCAGGGCGCCGGCAAACGCAAGAATACCGGTAACGGCAAATGCCAACCTGCTGGGCGCCGGGGCATTGAACTCCTGAACCTCGGGATCAAAGCCGTGGTTGCGGAAGATCTGAGCGATATCCTCGGCAGCCAAGCGCTCTTCTTCGCTGCATGCCGGCGTGATGCCGGTGTTCTGCAGCAGGTGGTTAATATAGTTCTGGGTGTTCGCCATGTGCGCTCCACATCCATAATCCGACAAATAGGCCCAATGCATGCACATTAGAACCGTATATAGTCGAAAGTATACCCCGAGCGAGCGCAAACGACCGAATTCGGGCCATCTTAACGCCCCGAGCGGACAAGGATATAGCCTAATCTCCATATCGGACTAAAATCATGGCAGCAAACCACCTTCTCATGCGAGGACTCTATGACGGCAAGCGACGCGACCGCGACAATTAAAAAGGGGAATTCGGAGCCCAGTTTCGATAAAACGGCCCAGCGCATCCTCAATCTTTTCTTTGTGCTCAACAGTTCCCCCGAACCGCTGACGACCGAGCAGATCGTCTTGGATTCTGACCTGGGATATGGCTCGGGCAACATCGACTCGGATAAGCGCAAGTTTCGGCGCGATCGTGACAAACTGCTCGAGCGTGGCATCTTAATCAAGGAGGTTCGCCCCGCCGGCGCGCAGGAGACCGAGGAAAGCTCATGGACAATCGACCGCGAGCACACGTTTGCGGCAGGCGGCCTCATCACCGCAGACGACGCCGATATCCTGCTCAACGCTATCGACCAGACAATAGCGGCCGGCTCATCCACTTTTGCCGCGCCGCTTGCCGATATTCGTTCCAAGATTGCCTACCTCACCGGCAGGACGACGGCGGACGAAGCACCGATCCGCCGCTCTCCCACCGTCGATGCGGTATGGAGCGCCTTTGCCGAGCGATGCGCGCTGCGATTTTTATATCAGAACGGACGCGGTGAGCAGAAAGAGCGTACCGTCTGCGTCTACGGCATGTTCGAGCGCGAGGGCGTTGCGTACTTCTGCGGCCTCGACAATGCCACCGACGACATCAGGACATTCCGCTGCGACCGTATCGTTCGCGCTTGGCGCCCCTCAAAGGCCTACGCTATCCCTGCGGACTTCAACCTCAGCGACTACCTGTTCTTTGAATTCGATTTTGCCGACCGCCCGCCCGTTGCGGCTACGTTCTCGTTCGCCCCGCAGACGCAGATCGATATGATCAACGGCCTCACGCGCGGGCGAGGTGAGCTCGCACACACCGATTCGGGATGGACTTGGACCGTTGACGTGCGCGATCTTGAAGCCGCCGCCTCATTTTGCATGGCCCACGCCATGGACGGCATGAGGCCCATGGCCCCCAAATCGCTCAAGCAGGCGTGGAACCACCTCATTGAAAGGACGGTGCACGAGCATGCCCGTGCGTAAACTCACCAGCGAGCAGAGGCTCTCGCGCGCCATCGACATCATGGAGGCCCTCTACGCCGCCGGCGAGAGCGGCATGACACGAACCGAGATTTGCAGTCGCTTTGACATCACGGGGGCGTCGCTCGACGAGATTCTCGAGATCGTCTCGACGCTCGCGGACCGAGAATCGGGTGCGCGTATCATCTGCGAATGCCACGGCGAGCGCGTGGTCCTCACCGGTGACGCTGGGCGTGTGCTACCGCTGCGTCTGAGTGCCGCCGAGGGCGCTGTGCTCAACCACGAACTTGAATCGTTGGGGATCGAGCCCCAGGCGGCGGCTCGAATTCGACACGCTCTTCTACCCGAAGAGCTCGGCTATAACCAGCGCGTCTCTGACACCGTCAGCCACGGGTCGCACTGGCAGCAGCTGAGCTGCGCCATTCAGGACGGCGTTCGCTGCCGCATCTCGTATCGCTCGATGGACGATGCACGGCCACGCGAGCGTCTGGTCGACCCCTTGCGCATTACGGCAAACGGCGACCAAACATACCTGATTGCCTGGGACATCGCGGTCGATGAGCAGCGCACCTATCGCATGGATAAAATCGAGGGACTCGCCTTGACGGAAGACTCCGTCGTGTCTCACGTACCGGACGTTGCATCCCTCCACGATTCCCTTGCCCGGACGCAGCGTAGCGCAAAGCTCTTGATGCCATTCGATATGGCGGAGCATCTGAACTGGGCCGGCATCACCCTAATCGAGCGCAGCGAGACAGACATGGCAACGGCAACCGTACATTACGGCTCCGAGCGTTGGCTGCTGAGCCAGATAATCGCAGCGGGCGGAGCCATCCGCATCTTGGATGACCCCGCTCTGTCAAAGCGTCTGTGCGATATGGCAAAAACCCTCGTCTGTCCGCTTTAGCGCCGCCGCTCGTGGCGTGCACGCCACAGCTGTAGATAGTGCCCGATCTGCGCCGATTCGATGCGCTGGTAGGAGCTCGTGGGCAGCGACGTTAAGAACTTCTTGCCATAGCCCTTCGTCACCAGGCGAGGATCCGCCAAGATCAGCACACCGCTATCGGTCGACGAGCGAATCAAACGCCCCGCGGCCTGCTTAACCTCGAGCACCGCCTCGGGCAGCGAATAGCGCGCCCATGCGCGGTCTTCGCGCAGGTTGCGCTCGCACGAGAGCGGGTCCGTGGGGCTTGAGAACGGCAACTTGGGAATGATGACGCAGCGCAGCGTCTCGCCGCTGGCATCAAACCCCTCCCAGAAGGCCTTGAGCGCAAAAAGCGACGAGGTCGGTTCGTTGATAAACCGGTCGCGCAGGCGACGAGGAGATGAGTTGCGCTGCTGGCAGTTGAGCTCCAGACCCGCACGGGCCATCTTGGGCTCAACGCGGGCGTATAGGTCCTCCATGTCGCGCCGATTGGTGAACAACGTGAGCACCGATCCGCCCATGGCAAGATGGGCGTCGACCAGTACGCGCTCGAGCGCCGTAAGATAGCTCTCACGATCGCGCGGATCGGGGATATCGCCCGCAACGACTACAGCCATGTTCGAATCGAAGTCGTAGCTCGAATCCAAGTGCAGCGATGACGACGTTGAAGCACCGATGCGATCAAGGCCGACCGCATGGTTAAAGTGCTCAAAGCTTTTGGACACCGTCATGGTCGCCGAGGCAAAGATAGCCGTGTGAACCTCGGGTAGCCACTCGGTTGCCAAAGCCTCGCCAATGTCGATGCGCTCTGCGGTCATCGACTCTCCGCCGGCACGAAGTCTGCGATTGACCTGCAGCGAATACACGTAGTGCTCATCGGTGCCATCAATGATGAGTTTGAGGTTCTCGGCCAGCTCGTGCAGGCGGCGCGAGATATCACCCAGGTCGACAACAACCTCGGGCTTGTCGGCGGCGACGGCTTGCACCAGCGCGTCGACGCTCTTGTCAGCTTGTTCCAATGCGTCGATGCCAGTGTAGGCCGACTGTAAGAAATCATGCCAGTCGTCTGATTCGCGCAGCTCGGGGCCAATCCATAGATTGGCATTGTCATAACCCCCACGCGCACGGCGGCCGAGCTCGCGAACGCCATCGAACACGTCGGCGATTGCCATGCTCGCGCGGGCAACCGTCGACGTCGCCTTGGCAGTAAGGCCCAGATAGAGCGTAGAGCCCTCGGAGGTTGCCAAATCACGGGAAACCTGGCTTAGTGCGCCGGTGCTCGAGCCACCCAGGCGCTCGAACAGGACGCGTGATTCGTCCGCCGACACCACGCGCGCCCACTGACGGCGCGCCTCGCGCTCGATGGAATGGGCCTCGTCGATTACCCAATGACGAATCGGAGGCAAAATCCTGCCCTCGGCCGCGACGTTGCGGAACAGCAGGGAATGGTTGGTGACCACCACATCGGCATGCGCCGCACGACGGCGAGCACCGTGGACCAAACATTTATCAGGGAAAAACGGGCAGAGGCGACGAGCACACTCGCGCGAGGCCGTCGTAAAGTCGGGACGGTTGACGCTGCGCCACCGAATGCCGAGCGAGTCGAGGTCGCCATCGGCTGATTGGCAGACGTACGCCATAATGACCGCGACCGCCGTGAGCGTGTCCGCCGGATCGCGCTTGGTGGTAATCTCGACCTGGCCGCGGCTCATGCGCTCAAGCTTGCGCAGGCACGGATAGTGGTCATACCCCTTGAGCGCGCAAAATGACAGACCACCGTCCAGTTGCTCGGCAAGTTTTGGCAGCTCATGGTACATGAGCTGGTCGGCAAGATTGTTCGATTTGGTCGCAATACCAACCGTGATGTTGTTACGGCGTGCTGCCTCGGCAAAAGGCACCAGATAGGCCATCGATTTGCCGACGCCTGTGCCTGCCTCAATTACTCGATGAGTGCCCGTGACCAGCGCATCGCGGACCTCGAGCGCCATCGCGATCTGCTCATCACGCGGCTCGTAGGTGGGATACATGCGATTGACTAGGCCACCTGGCGCATAGTCTGCCTCAATCTCCTCACGACTCGGCATCTTGAGAACCGGCAGTTCATCGGCGTCCACCCGATCGTCGGCGCGATCGGCCTTGAGAACGTCAGCACGAGCGGCGCTGAGAGAGAAGATAGAACCAGGGTTCTGCCCTGCCAAGAATGAGAAGATAGGACGATAGGACCAAGGCACGTCCGGATGCATGTCGGCTAGGCGCGCCATGAGGCCCTGGGGCAAGTCGGTGAGCGCCACGAGCAACACGCGCCATACGCCACACAGGGCGTCGACGTCGGCATTGGCACGGTGTGATACCGAGTCGCAGCCAAACAGATCGGCCATAAAAGACAGCTTGTGCGAGGCCAGGCGCGGAAGCGCGATGCGCGACAGCGCCAACGAATCGATCCAAATATCGCTCACGTTGACGCCGCCTTTGACAGACTCGATAAACGAGCGGTCGAACGTGGCGTTATGTGCGATCACCGGGCAACCACCGACAAAATCGGCGAGAGCGGCGACGGCCTCAACGGCCGACGGGGCATCTGCCACATCGGCATTTGTAATGCTCGTGAGCTCGGTAATCTCGGCGGGAATCAGCTGCTTGGGATGCACGAAGGTATCGAAGCGGTCGACGATCTCGCGGCCCGAAAGACGGGCCGCCGAGATCTCGATCAGCTCATTGTCCTGCACCGAAAGACCCGTGGTCTCGGTATCGAGGACAATCACATCTTCCTCGATAAGACCGAAGGACTGCGTTTTGGCGCGGTCGGCAAGCGTGGCATAGGAGTCGATGACAAACTGCGGCGTTCCTGACGAAACCGCGTCCTCGATTAGCATGCAATGCCCGCTCGACGAAGGCCCATACGGATCAGGCTGTCACAGACCTGCGGGAACGTCATGTCGTCGGTGTGGCGGATCTCATCCGGATACAGCGACGTATCGGTCATGCCGGGAATGGTATTGGTCTCGAGGATAACGGGGCCGTCCTCGCTCACAATAAAGTCGCTGCGCGAGATACCCAGGCAACCGAGGGCCTTGTGAGCGGCACAGGCAAGTTCCTGAGCGCGAGCGTAATTCTCGGGTGAAATCTGCGCCGGAATGCGATGGATATCCGTAGGGTCGACATACTTCACGTCCAGATCGTAGAACTCGCAGTCCTCGGGCTTACGAATCTCGACAATCGGCAGGGCGCGCACGTCATCTTCGCCGTATACGCCGACGGTGATCTCGGTACCCTCGATGCACTTCTCGACCAGCACTTTGTCGCCGTACTCAAACGCCTTGGCGATTGCCGCGGGCAGCTCGGATGGCTCATGGACCAGGGAAATGCCATAGCTGGAACCGTTTACGGCCGGCTTCACAAAGCAGCGGTCGCCACAAACCTCGACGATATGATGGATATCGACTTCATCGCCCACCTCGAGTGCGAGGCCGGGGGCAATGGGAATGCCCGCCTTGGCGTATAGGAGCTTCGAGACCTCCTTGTCGGCACCGCAGGCGCTTGCGAGCACGCCCGAGGCCGTGTAGGGGATACCCAAGGTCTCCATGGCACCCTGCATGGCGCCATCCTCACCGCCGGCGCCGTGCATGGCGATAAACGCCACGTCAAAGCCACCGGTCGCCATGGTTACCATAAAATCATCGGCAGCCGTGTCGAGCAGCTCCACCGAGGTGTAGCCGGCCTCCTTCAAGGCCACTACGACGTTCTTTCCCGAATTGAGCGAAATCTCGCGCTCAGCGGAATGACCGCCCGCCAAGACCGCTACGTGCATGTTCTCTAGGCTTTTACCCGGCATGGGCAGACTCCTCCTCTATAATTTCTGCAGCTGATACCATATTGTAGCGATACCCTCTACGTTTCCCCAAAATCGAAAGGCTTCCATGAATCCCAGGACTAAATCTCAGGACATTCGCGACTTGAGCCAAAACGATATTCGCGAGCTTGTGGCCGAACTTGGCCAGCCCGCTTTCCGCGCGAAGCAGCTCATCGAATGGGTCTTTGAGAAGAACGTTTGTTCGTTTGACGATATGACCAACCTTCCCAAGGCTTTCCGCGAGCAGCTTAAAGAGGCTTTTGCCTTTGACACGCCGACTGAACTCACCAAGCAGATTTCCAAAGATGGCTCTCGCAAGTATCTGCTCGAGTACCACGACGGCATTTCCGTCGAGACCGTCGGTATGCCCCGTCGTAACAAGCTATCCGTCTGCGTTTCCACCCAGGCAGGCTGTGGCATGGGCTGCGCCTTTTGCGCTACCGGTCTCAACGGCCTCAAGCGCTCTCTGACCGCTCAAGAGATCGTCGACCAGGCACTTCATGTATCCAATGACTTTGGCGAGCGTGCCACGAGCGTTGTCTTCATGGGCCAGGGCGAGCCGTTTGCCAACTACGATGAGGTTCTCAAGGCACTGCGTATCCTCAACGACCCCGATGGCATCGGTATCGGCGCCCGTCATCTCACCGTCTCTACCAGCGGCGTTATTCCCGGTATTCGCAAATTTGCCGACATCCCCGAGCAGTTCACGCTTGCCGTTTCCCTGCATTCCGCCATCCAGTCGACGCGCAATAAGCTCATGCCCGGTGTTAAGAAGTACACGCTGCTCCGCCTTCACGAGGCGCTTCAGCTCTACACCGAAAAGACTGGCCGCCGCCCGACCTATGAGTATGCCATGATCGAAGGCGTCAACGATACGAATCCCGAGATGCAGGCACTCTGCGACTTCTGCGAGGGAACGCTGTGCCACGTTAACCTGATTCAACTTAACGACATCGAGGGCAGCCCACTCAAGCCGTCACCGATTCATGAGGTTGAGGATCTTCAGCGTCGTCTTGAGTCCCGTGGCATCGAGACCACGATTCGTAACTCCCGTGGTAACGATATTGACGCCGCTTGCGGACAGCTGAAACAGCGTTTCAAAGTTCAGAAGAACGCATAGGGGAGTCGCACTCCAAAACGTTTCATGTGAAACATCGAACGGCCCCTGTTGCAGGATATGCAACCGGGGCCGTTTCATTTATTGACCTCAATTTTGGACCGCTGCTAGCTTTCCCATTTTTTACGGACAAAATAAGCGGCCCTTGTCTCATGAATCAGACAAGGGCCCCTCAAAATATGCAGGGTAATTGTTAGGTACCTAATAGCCTACATTTTCCCATTGGTTGCTAACCCAACCTTGATTAATCCTTGGATTTTTCGTTACCTGAGCAGTGCGCATGGCAACATCTTCTGTCATGACATCCATTTTCTTCTTGGAAGTATCGACAATATCTTGCGCGCCACGAAGCAAACGACCTCGAAGTTCATCGTCTGTCGCGATCTTATAGCCAGCAAAGGCACCAGCCGCGACAGTCGTCACCAATGCAATCGCAGTAAAAATCTTATTCCTCATCTTGGCCTCCTTGATCAAACTGAATCATTTCACCAAGAATACGAGAGAGCTCTTTCTCGTCTTTAAACTCAATCTCAATCTTATTCTTTCCACGCGAGCTCTTCACGCGCACGTTGGTATTAAATACCTGACGAAGTACACGCGCAGCCTTTTTAAAAGACTGAGGCGTTGCAGGCCTCGGCGTCTTAGGCGTCTCTCCGGCAGAAAACAATGGAGCAAGATTTTCTGTCGCTCTTACGGAAAGGCCCTCCGCAACAACCTTCTCTGCAAGTCGAATTCGAGCATCCTCATAGGGAACTGCAAGAATCGCACGTGCGTGACCAGCAGTAAGTTTACCCTCAAAAATCATCTGCTGAACTACTTCGGGGAGATCGAGAAGGCGCAGCGAGTTTGTAATTGCAGAGCGTGACTTGCTTACGGCCTTCGACAACGCCTCCTGGGTCATACCACTAGCATCGATGAGCTGGCGATAGCCCTTAGCCTCTTCGACGGGATTCAGATCAGAACGCTGAAGATTTTCGATAAGAGCAAGAGCCAGCATCTCTTCATCATTAACATCTTTAATGATGACAGGCAGTTCCTCAAGACCAGCAAGCTTTGACGCCTGGTAACGACGCTCACCAGCGATGATCTCATAGCCGTTTCCATGCTTGCGAACCAAGAGCGGCTGCAAAACGCCATGTTCTTGGATTGACTCGCTCAACTCGCGAAGTTCAGTTTCATTAAAGTGAATTCGCGGTTGATTAGGGTTGGGAACGATATCCTCAATAGGTAGTTTTGTTTCAGATGCGACATTTGAAGCAGATGCAGCAGAACCACCGGTCTCATACTCGGCCTCAGAGACCAAAGCATTGAGTCCACGCCCCAATCCGCCACGTTTCTTTGCACTAGGCACGCTTGATCACCTCTTTTGCAAGGTTCATATACGCTTTTGCACCCTTGTTTTGAGGTGCATAGGTAATTACCGGTTCTCCAAAAGACGGAGCTTCAGAGATTTTAACCGTACGGGGAATCAGCGTCTTAAACGCCTTATCACCAAAGTACGATTGAACTTCCTCAACAACCTGATTCGACAAAGAAGTACGTGAGTCATACATGGTCATAAGCACGCCATAGGTGTCTAAGCCCTTGTTCAGACGTGATTTGACCATCTTCATTGACTCAAGCAGCTTCGTAACGCCCTCGAGTGCGTAATACTCACACTGGATTGGAATCAAAACGCTATCTGCTGCGGTCAAGGCATTGATAGTAAGCAGGCCGAGCGAAGGAGGACAGTCAATGAAAATAAAATCGAACTCGTCCTGAATTGGCTCAAGCAAATCTTTGAGGCGGGTTTCACGAGCAATTGCGCTTACGAGCTCAATTTCGGCACCTGCAAGCTGAATCGTAGCTGGAATTACGAATACCTTTTTGCAATTTGTATCAAGAACAAGCGATTCTGCCGGCACATCATTCAACAATGCATCATAGATGCAGTGATCAAGGTCTTCTTTTTCAATTCCAAATCCACTGGTACTGTTTCCCTGCGGATCAAAATCGACAATCAGTGTCTTACGACCCTGCTCACCCAGTGCTGCTGCAAGGTTTACAGCCGTCGTTGACTTACCGACGCCGCCTTTTTGATTGATGATTGCAATGATACGCGTGTCTTTTGCGTTCTTAGAACGCTTAACGTCGCAAAATCCCACGGTCCCTCCTGGTGTGTATTAAAGCTGTCAAACGGAGGATGTTTCACGTGAAACATTCCGATTCGATATCAACCGCCATGTTTCACGTGAAACACTGCAAGTTGTTAGTATCCATTATGTTTCACGTGAAACATCTAGGCAAGCGGATTCTTCTTAGCCATGCCATTTGCACGAGGCAATGAAACGGATGATGGATGACTCTTCTTGAGAACAATGAACTCCCTGTGGCCCAAGCCCTCAGACAAATCGATTGCGTCATTAAGAAGCAAAGTGAAGCCGCAAATCTTAGCTGCCGACATGCCGGAAACTAGCTCCTCATCCGAAGGATTACCCTTGGTGATAACAAATAGACCTCCATCCTTGAGGAACGGAGCCGCATACTCAACAAGAATCGGTAGAGGGGCAAGTGCGCGGGCGGTTACGACAGAAAACTGCTTCTTATGGCTTCGAGCATATTCTTCAAGGCGATCATGAATCGCATGAGCATGTTTCAACCCAAGAGCATCAACAAAAGAATTGACGGCATCAACCTTCTTACCAACAGAGTCAATATAAGTAGCTTTACGATGCGTGGTTATGGTTAACGGAACACCAGGGAAGCCCGCACCTGTCCCCATATCGAGCAAAGCTCCCTCAGGAGCCTTATTGATATGGGGAAGCAAAACAAGTGAGTCGAGGATATGAAGTACCGCAGCATCTTCTACGTTAAGAATACGGGTGAGATTAGTTGTCTTATTTGTTTCCAGAACCAAATCCAAATGCTGAATACATTTCCTCAGCTCAACATCAGATACGCTCAAGGAATACTCTTTGCAATAGGAAGTTAGACGAGTCAACATCTCGTCAGCTTGCTGATCAGTAAGTACTAACAATGAAAGCTCCTTTCTGACAAAAATCAGTGTATCGAGAACTTTTGACAAAAAAAGGGGACGTGGAAACCACGTCCCCTTAGCATAAGCTCGAGCAGATTATCGAGCAACAATCACCACATGGCGATCAGGGTCAGAACCCTCAGAATGAGTATCGACGGCATCATTGCCACGAAGTGCAATGTGAACCAGTCGACGCTCATAGGCATTCATGGGCGGAAGCGAAACACTCTTATGAGTGCGGATGGCACGCTCGGCTGCAGACTGAGCCATGGAGGCAACCTTGTCCTGACGGCGGCTCTTGTATCCCTCGACGTCCACTACAACCGGATACCTAAAGCCAAGCTTGCGGCTCACAAGCAAAGAGAACATAACCTGAAGGGCATCAAGGGTGCGACCATGACGGCCAATGAGAACAGCAAGGTCGGGAGCCGTTACATCCAGAATCAGCTCACCCTCGTCGCCCTCATACTCATCGATAGGAGAGTTGGCGGCATCGAAGTGCGAAAGGATGGAACGCAGGATGGAAATCGCGACATCGGCAATGGTGTCGAGCTCCTCGTCGGTCAGCTCTTCACCGGCCTTGTAGCGCTGTGCAATCTCGGGATAATCGCCCGCGACCTGCGGGGCAACCTCCTCAAGCATATCCTCGATGATCTCTTCAGACATAACGTACTCCAAAAGTTAGGTACCTAAATAAGATTGATATCCCGCTACTTCTTCTTGTGCGGGCGCGGCTTCTTCTCGCGACGAGTGACCTCAACCTGCAGCGGCGCGTTCTTAAGGCGCTCCTCCTCATCGGCCTTCGCCTTGTCGATGACCTTCTGCGTCACAAAAATCTGCTGGATAACCTGCCAAGCAGACGAGACGTCGTAGTACAGCAGAACACCAACGGGAAGGCTCCAGCCCATCCAAAGCATCATGACCGTCATGACAACGGCCATCATACGCATGCTCTGAGCCTGCTGGCCGGTCTGGTTGCGCGACATATAGAGCTGCGGAATCAGGGTCAGGACAGCGAACAGGATCAGGCAGACCAGCGCAGGCAGCGCGACCATAAAGCCATCGGCAAAGGAGGCACTCGGCGTGGTGGTCAGGTCGGGCAGAATATTAAAGAACGAGAACGTGCCGTCGTTAAAGTAGTCCGGCAGGTTACGCAGCAGCGTAAATAGGGCGAACAGGACAGGCATCTGAATCAACAGCGGCAGACAACCAGCCATCGGGTTGAACTTGTTCTCGCTGTAGAACTTCTGCATTTCCTCGGCCTGACGCTGGGGATCGTCGGCATAGCGCTCCTGGATCTCGAGCATCTTGGGCTGCAGCACCTGCATGCGTGCCGTCGACTTAGTCGACTTGAGCATAAGCGGCGTCAGCAGCAGACGGATGATGACCACCAGGATGATGATGGACAGGCCCCAGTCGACCGCAAAGGTCTGGATGAGCTTGAGCAGCTCGAAAAGGATGTTAACGATCCAATCCCACATGTAAGTTTTCCTCCGATAGCGAGTGCCCGCTAGGGCACAGGGTCATAACCGCCGACGTGCAGGGGATTGCAGCGAGCGATGCGCCTCACGGCAAGCCAGCAGCCTCTCAAAACACCGTACTTCTCAATCGCCTGGACGGCGTATTGCGAGCACGTTGGGTAATAAATGCAGGCGTCAGGCAATAAGGGCGAAATAACCTGTTGATATATGCGAATAGGAGCGATGGCAACACGTCGCAAAACGTGATTGCTCATCGCTCCTCCCCGGCAACGCCGGCGCGTTTCATAAGCGAACGCAATGCATTGTCCATCTCCTGAGGCGAAGAAACCCTCGTCTTGGGAGTTGCGAACAAGATGATGTCATAACCCGCAACGGGAAATCCACAGCTGCGGGCGGCCTCGCGCATCACACGCTTAGAACGGTTGCGCACGACAGCACAACCGAGCCGTTTAGCACCAACGAAGGCGACCCTTCCGGAGTCGCCTTCGCCAACCGATTCACATATGGTCATTCGAATCAGAGGGTGATTGAAACGACGCCCCTGACTGAACACATGCTCGAAATCTTGCCGAGACTTAATAGTCTTCATGCGAGATGTGTGTATCGCTGCTAGACAGTGAGACGCTTGCGGCCCTTGGCGCGACGATGGGCGAGCACGGCACGACCACCCTTAGTGGCCATACGGGCACGGAAGCCATGGGTCTTGGCACGCTTACGCTTATTAGGCTGATACGTACGCTTCATCTTAAGTTCCTCCTGCTGCATTTCGAGTGTCCGCGGGGGCGCGGACGCAGATATAGACACGTGAGCTTGAAGATTGTAGGGAAATCAATGTTCAAATGTCAAGAAATCAAAGGTAAAAGGTTGCGCAGTTCACACGGTTCCCCCATAAGCCGAGCTCGATTTAGCGGTGCATGGCAACTTTTCACGATATTTCATCGAGTTTTCAACAGGTCATGTTGGCAATGTTGAGAACTTTTCGTCCGTTTTCCAAAGTTTTCAACAGGTTTTGAAAAGTTGTCGAAAGATGAGAAACATTGCACGGTGAGCTACTATTTGTTCGAAACCTTTTGAAAGATTGCGAGCGGCATGTCTGACGACTTTTACACCATGGTCGATTCCGGAGACCCGGCACCCGACAACGAGCACATCACCGGCGTGCGCGAAGAGCGTGAGGAAGGCGAGCAGACGACCACGCAGGCGCCAAAAGCCATGTACGCCGCGCGCATCGCCGTCTATGACGATATGCTGTCGACACCGCGTGTGATCGTCATTGATCCGCAAGATGTCCGCACGTATTTGGAAGAGACGACCAACACCGTCTACCAGTGCATGAAAGAACAAGGTGGCCATATCTCGCTCATGGTCATCCGCGAGATTGTCGAAAACTTTATCCACGCGCACTTTGCCGAGCCCATCATCTCGATTCTGGACGGCGGAGACACCATCCGCTTCGCTGATCAAGGACCCGGCATCGACGACAAGGAGCGTGCTTTCGACTTTGGCGTTACCAGCGCAAACAGCAAGATGAAGCGCTACATCCGTGGAACCGGAGCAGGGTTTCCCATGGTGCAGGAGTATTTGGAAAACGCCGGCGGGGCCGTGTCCATCGAGGACAACATGGGCAACGGCACCGTGGTTACGGTAAGCCTGGACCCTAAACGCGTGCAGGAAATAGAGCGTGCCGGCGGACGCGGTGCTGCCGTGCGGCCCGAGACGGAGCAGCCCACATATCCCCTGCCGGGAGCTTTTGCGCAGCAGCCCATGGCAACGCAACAGATGCAGCCCCCCGTGGGACAGATGCAGCAGCCCGGAATGCTTCCTACACAAGAGCCCCAGGCGGCATCGATGTCGATGCCGCCAAACGCGCCAGAGGCCATGCCGCTGGCGGATCAGGATGCAGCAGCAATGCAGCAGGCGACGGGGGCACCGGGTGGCCAGCAAATGGGCTATCAGCCGTACCAACAGGGATATCCATATCAGCAGATGCCGCCACTGGGGTATGGCCAGCAGTTCCCGCAGCAGTACCAGCAGGGATATCAGCAGCCGTACCAGCAGATGCCGCAGCAGCAGTACAACCCCTGGGCCCAGCAGATGACTCCGCAGCCTTACCAACAGTGGCCTCAAAGTTTTCAACAGCAAATGCCGCCGATGCAGAGTTCTCAACAACCAGCAGCTCAAATGATGTATCCTAATGCAGCAAATCAGTATGCGCAGCCACAACCGGACGTGTTCGTAAGCGATCGCGGCAACGCCGCGCTGGGCTATCTGGCGCAAAATCAAGCGTGCGGTGCTACCGATCTGGCGAGGGCGTTTGGAAACTCGGCCCCCACTTGGTCACGCACGCTCAATGACTTGGCGCAGGCCGGCTTGGTCATCAAGCATGGCCAGAAATACCATCTGACCGAACTCGGCGCCGCTCGCGTGCGAGCTCAGAGCTAAAGAACGGGAGAGACAGTGGACGAGGAAGCAAGCATCATCCTGGGGGATGCCATCGCCTTTTGCCAGCGCGACGGCCAAGATGCACGCCTCATCAACATGCTGGGGCAATCGCGCGCCATAAGCCTGACCGAAGATACGCTCACGATCGAGGCCCCCTCGCGCTTTGCCATCGCGCAGCTCAAAAAGCATCAGCCGACTATTGAGGCCTATCTGGAAGAAATCGCCTTTGCACCGATTGCGCTCGACATCGTGGCACCGCAAGGAGCCGTGGCGGAATCCGCTGCTGCGACGGCGCCCGCCGCGGCTCCCGCTGCCTCCCCGGCGGTGCCGGCCTCCGCAGGCGACGTGCCGACAATCGAGCACCAGCACGGCGATGTTTCCCGTGAAACCATGGCACCGTTGCCGACCGCGGCGGCGACGTCAACGAACGCACCCGTCACGCACATGCCTATCGCTCACGACGCAGCGGCGGGCGCGGATTCGGGCATTGCAATCAAGAACACGCTCTCGGCCGATGATTTTCGTCGCATGATGAACCAGATGAAGGGCGGAGCGCCGACTAAGTCCACGCAAGCTGCGACCCCCGCTTCACCCATGCCGGCACCGACCGTACCGGCCGAGCAGAATGCGGATGGAGCCCCGCTCGCCGCGAACTCAAAATTTACCTTTGAGAACTTTGTCTACGGCCCCGAGAACAGCCATGCCTATCGCTCGGCACTCAAGTTTGCCGCCCTCGCGGACGAGCGTGGCACGTGCACATCACTGTTCATCTACGGCAAATCGGGCCTGGGCAAGACGCACCTGCTGCTTGCCATCAAAAACGAGCTCGCCGAAAAGTCGCCCGAGATCAAGGTCAAGTATGCCAACTCCCAGGCATATCTGGACGACCTGATGACCGAGTTCGACCGCCAAAAGAAGAGCAACGCCCCTATCATGCAGGCATACCACGGCGTGGACGTGCTCATCATCGATGACATCCAAAACATCATCGGCAAGCGCGCGAGCGTGGACTACTTTTTCCAGCTCATGGACGAGTTCATCCGCAACAACAAGAAGGTCGTCATCGCGGCAGACCGCGCCCCCAAGGACCTGAGCATGGACGAGCGTCTGACCAGCCGCTTCAACGCCGGCATGCTCTGCTTGGTCGCAGAGCCCAGCTACGAGATGAAATACAAGATCTTGCAGCGCTATTACGAGAACACCATCGTCGCCGCTCCCGAGGCAGGCGACGACTCGCTGCTGGCGGCCTATGGGGGCGACGGCGGGCACCTGACCGACGAGCACTTTAAACACATGGCCGAGGTCTCGGGCACCAACATCCGCGAACTCGAGAGCTTCTGCGAGCGCTGCGCCGGCGAGGCGGGCGACCGCGAGCGCGAGGGCGGGGAGCTCACCTTTGACGATATCGACGCCATCGCCAGCCAGTACTTCGACACATCGGCCAAAAAGATCAACGTCCAGACGGTTCAGTCCGTCATCGAAGAGCAGTACGGCGTGACGCACGAGGAGCTCATCGGCCCGCGTCGCAACGCCAATATCGCCAAAGCACGCCATATCGCTATCTACCTAGCCATCGAGATGTGCGAGATGACGACCACGGCGGTGGGCGCCGAATTTGGCAACCGCAACCACTCGACCGTCAGCACGAGCTACAAAAAGGTCCAGAAGATGATCCAGGAAGACCGCACTGTCACCGAAGACCTCAAGTCGCTGCGCGATAAAATTACACTGCGCTCGTAGGGAAATAGAGACACCTGTTGAAAACTTGTCGAAACCACGGGCATAAGGTGTCTAAAACCCAACCCGCGGTGATGAAAAGTTTTGCGCAGGTTTTGAACGTGGAAAACCACCCCTGTTGCACACAGGTTGCTGTCGATTCTCTTTCTGGGTCTGACCTGCGTCTTTGGGAGTAATCAACAGTTTCGTCAGTGCTATTACTATTATTAAGATATTTATATCTATAGAAAGGTATTAAAAGA
>CAJLJQ010000024.1:0-23044 GCA_905207015.1 uncultured Collinsella sp.
TGGCTCCATGAGAGTTTCGGGCTCTGTCTCTATATGGGACAGAGCCCGTTTCTATTTAGGTGGTGCGCCATCGGGTTAGCGCCCATCCCGTTTTTGGTTTGTCTCGTCCTCCAGTTTGTCTAAATCTGTAACACCAAGACCGATATTCGGCATCTAACTGTTACAGATTGAGATGAAACTTAGGGTGTTTTAGGAATATCTTGATCTGTAACATGTAGAAGCGGAATAGGCCTCTTGCTGTTACAGATCGAGACAAGGGCGGGCGTGGATCTGGATGTCCTGCTCGAGCGTGGATTTCTGGATACGCGAGCGAAGAAAATCTCCCGACCGGAGAACGAGCGTGGATAATTAACTTGGATAGGGAGCTAAGGTAAACACCGATTGTCTATCGACGGCTTTAGAAACAACGACCCCGATTTCATTGTGGAATCGGGGTCGTTTGTGCCTCAGGAATCCGAATGGATTAATCGAGCTCCTAAGGAACTTCTTGGGTTCTTGCTAATGGTCTGCCGAGGATGTCCCCAATGCAAACAGCGGGCATCTACTCAATATAGCTGGGGTTCTTCTTGATGATCACGCGTGCAGCGATGAAGGAGACGACGATGGCGATGATGGCGACAACGCATGCCAGCACGAAGTTACCCATGGACCCATCGGGAGCGATAAAGATGAGTGCCGAAAGAAGGCCGGGGCATGCTCCCGCAACATACTCTTTCAGAACAAAGATGCCTGCAGGGAGTCCAGCGCAGAGCGCGCCGATTGCCGTGCCGACAAGCAGGCGGGGACGCTCGATGAGGCAACCGTAGAACGCGGGCTCGGTTACGCCACAGAGTGCGGTGACGGCAACCGTGGTGACCATACCCCTCTTCTCTTTGTTTCCCTTCATGGCAGTTGCCAGGGCGAGGCTCGTGCCGCCAATGCAGAGGTTCGAGATGAATCCAAAGATAATGGGTGCCCAACCGAGCTGCGCCAGGCTCGTAACTTCGATTGCGATGTAAGCCTTATCGAGACCGAGCATGACGAAATAGGGGTTAAGGGCTGCCAGGATCGGAGTAGCGATAAATGCCACGTTGTCCATAAGCCACGTGACGGCATCGCTCAGCGCGTAGCCCATCATGCTGCCGGCGGGGCCAAGGATAATAAGCTCGACGGGCACGACGATGATCATGGTGAGCAGCGGCTTCAAGAACAGTTTGGTAACGTCGGGAATGATCTTCTGAAGGCCGCGGTCGACAAAGTACATGAATACAACGCCCAGTACGATGGGCACTACCGTACTCGAATAGTCGTTCGTCGGGATGGGAATACCAAGAAAGTCGAGACCCTCGGCACCGCTAATGGACGAGCTGATCATGATCGCGCCCAGCAATGCGCCCATGATGGGCTGCATCTTCATGACGGCCGCGAGCTGATAACCAAGATAAACGGGTAAGAAGCTAAACGAAGCGCTAAAGATCGCCAACAGGACCTGGGCGGTTCCGCTATCGGTGCTCAATCCGCAATAATTGACCAGGAGATTCTTGATCGAAAGAATGAGTCCGCCAACGATGAGCGCCGGGACGATGGGCATGAATACCTGTGCAGAGACGTTCCCGAATTTCTCAATCAAGCCCATGGCGGTGTTACCGCTTTTAATGCCTTCTGCAAGGTCTTTGGCGGTTTGGGCATCGTCGGCAACCGTGCCACCGCCGACTTCGATTCCCGCGAAGTCGAGGAAGTCGTTGTAAGCCTCGGTGACGTTGGGGCCGATGATCACCTGAAGCTGGCCACCGCTGACTACTGCCCCGAGCGCCTGATCGGCCGATTTGGCGAGCTGGAGATCGATGATCGAGGTGTCTCGTGCGTCGATGCGAAGGCGCGTCGCACAATGAGTTACCGATGTAATGTTCTCTTTGCCGCCAACAGCCTTTAGGACTGTTTCGGACATTGCCTGATATTTCATCTCTTTCTCCTAACCTTCCTGCTCCTGATACTTCGAGATAAGGTCTCGGTACCAATACCAGCTCTTTTTGGGGGTGCGCTCCAGATTGTTCTCGAAGTCGATATGGACAAGTCCGTATCGTTTTTCGTAGCCGTTGATCCAGCTATACAGATCCATCGTCGACCAGAGGTAGTAGCCCTCAACGCGCGCGCCGTCGCGCTTAGCCCTCATCATGTGCTCGATGAACTGGCCCAGAAGCTCGATGCGGTCATCATCGTGGATCATTCCGTCTGCGTCTGGTTGCTCATAGGCGCCATGTCCGTTTTCCGTAATAAAGATGCGGGGCGCGTCATAGCGCTCGTGGACATCCATGATGGTTGAATACATGCAACCTGGGAGTATTTCGCGGCCCCATTTATTGCGGGGAACATTGCTGTCGCGGGCGCTTTCAAACAAGGGCGCAATGCATTTTCCTTCGACCTTTTTGCTCGAACCGCCCTTATTGTTCGCCGAAACGGCAAGCTCTCCACCGTGCCAGTCGGTTACATACTCTCGGCAATACACGTTGAGTCCAATAAAATCGACTTTACCGTCTCTGAATTCTTCTACGTCATTTGGGGATCGATAGAGCGAGACGCCAAGTTTTTCAAGGATTTCGTCCATTTCTGGCGGCAGTTGACCCTGAAGCGCTGGTGCCAGAATCATGCGATTGGCGAAAAAGTCTGCGTATCGAAATACGTCATCAGGGTGCTCGGTTGCCGGGTCGAGTTCGACAACGCCGCCATCGTGGACGGCGCCGATGATGCCGTCGTAGCCCATTTGACGATATGCTCGGACTGCGAGTGCGCTTGCGCGCATCAGGTTGTATTGAAACTGCATGTACGACTGAACGTCGAGCGATCGATTGGGGGGATAGTTGCCCAACATGTTTACGCAGTAGCTGTAGAAATGCGGCTCGTTAACGGTAGCCCAGATTTTGACGCGGTCTCCAAAGCGCTCAAAGCAAATCTTGGCGTATTTGCAGAACCACTCTGCCATGTCGTTGTTCAGCCATCCGCCTTTGCAAGCAAGCGTGAATGGCAGATCGTAATGGAACAGCGTAACGTTGGGCTCTATGCCATTTTCGAGGCAGCAATCAATGACTCGATTATAAAAATCGATACCCTCTTCATTCACTTCGCCGATACCCGTGGGGATGATTCGACTCCATGAAAGAGAGAAGCGATAGGTGTTTTGTCCGCCTTCTTTCATCATGCGGATATCTTCTTCATAGCGATGGTAGAAGTCGCAAGATACATCACCGTCAACATGGTTGATGTTCTTATTGCTTGTGTGGTTAAAGAAATCCCACTCGCCGAGGCCTTTGCCGTCTTCGTTCCAGGCACCCTCGCACTGATAAGACGCCGTGGCGGAACCCCAGAGAAACGGCATGTTGTTCACGTTGCCCATGAATCCCCTTTCCATCATTCAACACGGTGGATACGTGTGACGGAATTACGATTAAGATGACGTCAACTGATTTGAATCATAGGAGAACGACCAAAGCTGTTTGATTCAATAAATGAACCATAATATCGAGGAGAGCGGAAAGAGGGATCACGTGAATATCAATGACTTCGATGTGCTCAATCGCATTAGCTCCATCATCAACAGCGAGTTTGGGTCAAACGATGCCGCCATCGCTCGATATCTCATCGCTCACATTAGGCGTTCGAGCGAAATCAATGTTGCCGCAATAACCCGCGATGCATTCGTGACCCGTTCCGCTGTTCGTCGTTTCTGCAATCGATTGGGCTACCAGTCTCTTAGCGATTTGAAAGAATCATTTACTCAATCAGTCTTTCCAAGCGACTTAAGCCATCGAGAGGAGGAATTTGGCTACGAGGAGTACAGGGCAGAGCTCGACGTTCGCATGATCGAGATGTTCGCTGAGGTTGAAAGCGGCGTGTCCGATATCGCTATTAAGCACCTTGCCGACGAAATTGATGGCCATAAAAACGTTGAAATCTGGTGCACCAATAATGTGAGCGCCAATCTCGTACGATTTCAGCAGGAAATGTTTTATGCGGGCAAGATAGTTCGCATAGTTGCTGGGGCTAACGTCGCGGAATTGAAAAACATGGGAGACGCTTCGCAGTCATTGATAATTCTCGTATCGGTCTCCGGGCTATTTGCGTCACAGGCGCGTGAGTATCTTGATTGCCGTTCGGGCAGGAAGATTCTAATTACTGCGTTTAGCAACGATGACAAATCGAGCTCTTTTGACCGTGTATATCGTCTTGGTAATGCGGGAAACGGAATTGACCGACTCGGCGTTTATTCGAAATATGCCATGACTTATTTCTTCGACTTGCTATCGTCGTGTTACTTGAGTCGCTACCCCTGCACCAAGGGGGAGCCGCTCTATGGGTCTACTTTGGCCTGGCCCGAGTAGTTCGGCTCTATAGTTCTCCCGCTTAGTGAATGAGCGTGGATAATCTGCCACATTGGCCTTGGGGGTACGCCAAAAGTAGGAGATTATCCACGCTCGATTTCAAACGGGAGATAATCCACGCTCAAATCTGCCGCGAAAGCCCGATCACGACCTATATATAGGTGTAAATGAACCGTTATCGAAGTTCGTTCCTGCCGGCGCACTCCACCGTGACACAGTGTTCCCTCGGGAAATGTCACCAGCGCAGCCAAATTCACTGTCCTTCATATCCAAACTCAGCAAAACCGAAGGTCAAAGGTATATAGATACGCCCGGCACCGTGTATCTAGAGGTTTTCGTTGACAGCCCCCAAGGTTGCATCGTATTATCTTTTTCGTTCGCGGGGGCGGCGGTCCAAAAGACCAAAGGACCTGCGGATACTTGAACGATTGGGAGTTTGCCCGAGTGGTTAATGGGGACGGGCTGTAAACCCGTTGGCTCTGCCTACATAGGTTCGAATCCTATAGCTCCCACCCGTCAAGTGCCTGTATAGCTCAGTCGGTAGAGCACTTCGTTGGTAACGAAGAGGTCACCAGTTCAAGTCTGGTTGCAGGCTCCATCCGGCGGTGTAGCTCAGTTGGTTAGAGCACACGGTTCATACCCGTGGCGTCACTGGTTCGAATCCAGTCACCGCTACCATAGGTAACACGGTGGCTTCTCAATAGTATGTTGAGAGGCCACTATGGTATAAAGGCAAAGTCCCGTCCGGGGACGACCTGTTTAGAGGAGGGCTTTATGGCCAAAGAGAAGTTTGAGCGCACTAAGCCGCATGTTAACATCGGCACCATTGGTCACGTCGACCACGGCAAGACCACGCTGACCGCCGCCATCACCAAGGTTCTCTCCGAGACCGAGGGCTGCAAGGCTGACTTCACTGCGTTCGAGAACATCGACAAGGCTCCCGAGGAGCGCGAGCGCGGCATTACGATCTCCGTCTCCCACGTCGAGTACGAGACTGCTGCTCGTCACTACGCTCACGTTGACTGCCCGGGCCACGCTGACTACGTCAAGAACATGATCTCCGGTGCTGCTCAGATGGACGGTGCTATCCTGGTCATCGCCGCTACCGACGGCCCCATGGCTCAGACCCGCGAGCACATCCTGCTCGCCCGTCAGGTCGGCGTTCCCTACATCGTCGTCTTCCTGAACAAGTGCGACATGGTTGACGATGACGAGCTCATCGACCTCGTCGAGATGGAGACCCGTGAGCTCCTCTCCGAGTACGATTTCCCCGGCGACGACATCCCCGTCATCCGTGGTTCCGCTCTGGGCGCTCTCGAGGGCGACGCCAAGTGGATGGACGCTATCCGCGAGCTCATGAACGCCGTCGACGAGTACATCCCGACGCCTGCTCGTAACAACGACCTCCCGTTCCTGATGGCCGTTGAGGACGTTATGACCATCTCCGGCCGTGGTACTGTTGCTACCGGCCGTGTCGAGCGCGGTGAGCTCAAGCTCAACGAGCCCGTCGAGATCGTCGGCATCAAGGATACCCAGAACACCGTCGTTACCGGTATCGAGATGTTCCGTAAGTCCATGGACTTCTGCGAGGCTGGCGACAACGTCGGTCTGCTGCTCCGCGGCATCAAGCGCGAGGACATCGAGCGCGGCCAGGTTCTCTGCAAGCCCGGTTCGGTTACCCCGCACACCAAGTTCACCGGCGAGATCTATGTTCTGACCAAGGAGGAGGGCGGCCGTCACACCCCGTTCTTCGATGGTTATCGTCCTCAGTTCTACTTCCGTACCACCGACGTTACCGGTACGGTCAAGCTCCCCGAGGGCACCGAGATGGCTATGCCTGGTGACCACATCACCATCGAGGGCGACCTCATCCACCCGATCGCCATGGAGGAGGGCCTGCGCTTCGCTATCCGCGAGGGTGGCCACACCGTCGGTTCGGGCATCGTCTCCACGATCATTGAGTAAATTAGCTCTTTGATATAGCTGACTTAGAGAACCCGGCACTTATATGGGTGCCGGGTTCTTTTCTGCAATGGATATTGAGCCGTTGCTGGTGTCGAGAGGATCAATAATGGTCCTGGTTGCACCGTCGATTAGCTCTCGATGGCTTCATTGATGTGTTCCAAATATGAATGGATCCACCGAGAACCAATTGACTCGAGGTTTTCATTGACAGCACTTACGTGGAGCTGATAAAGTAACAACTCGTGCCCGTACGGGGCGGAAATGAAAGGTTCAGGATACATGCGTACTCTAGTTACTCTTGCGTGCACTGAGTGCAAGCGCCGCAACTATACGACCACCAAGAACAAGTCGACCATGCCTGATCGTATGGAGATCAAGAAGTATTGCCCCTGGTGCCGTCACCACACGCTGCACAAAGAGACTCGCTAGTCTCTAGTCACATACGCCAGTAGTTCAATTGGTAGAGCATCGGTCTCCAAAACCGAGTGTTGAGGGTTCGAGTCCTTCCTGGCGTGCCAGTCATTATTCCGTAAGCTCCCAATTGGGGGCTTACGGTTTACTCATGTATAAGCGCATTGCGCGGAGGTAACCCAAATGGCCAACAAGAAGAACAAGAAGAAGGCACAGCAGCAGGCGCCTGCCAACAACGCTGCCGCCAACTCCAAGGTTGAGGCCAAGAAGGCCGTTGCCAAGAAGAGCGAGAAGGCTGCGAAGTCTAAGAAGAACGAGAAGCCTGGTTTCTTCGCCCGCACCAAGAAGTATTTCGCTTCGGTCAAGTCTGAGATGAAGCGTGTCACGTGGCCTGACAAGAAGGAGCTCGTGAACTACTCGGTCGTCGTTTGCGCTTCTCTGGTCGTCGTCGGCGTCGTCATCGCTCTGCTCGATGCTGGCTTTGGCGAGGCTCTTGCTCTGTTCTCCGGATTGAGGGGCTAAACCATGTCTAAGCGTTGGTACGTCGTTCACACTTACTCTGGATACGAGAACCGCGTTAAGTCCGATCTCGAGCATCGCATCGAGACTATGGGCATGCAGGACCGTATCTTTGATATCGAGATTCCTATGGAGCGCGTCACCGAGATTAAAGAGGGTGGCAAGCGTGAGACCAAGGATTCCAAGATCTTCCCGGGTTATGTCCTGGTCCGCATGGAGATGGATGACGATGCTTGGACGTGCGTTCGTAACACGCCTGGCGTCACCGGTTTCCTGGGCGGCAACGGCAAGCCCGCTCCGCTTTCCCGCGACGAGTACAACAAGATGACTCGTCGTCCCGGTAAGGGCGATTCGCCCAAGCGCACCTCGGTTGATATTCAGGTCGGCACGTCCGTCCGCGTCACCGATGGCCCGCTTACCGACTTTGATGGCAAGGTCTCCGAGGTTAACACCGAGGCTGGCAAGCTCAAGGTCACGCTGATGATCTTTGGCCGCGAGACGCCGGTCGAGCTCGACTTTAACCAGGTCGCTGTCATCGCTTAAGTTTTCGTCCGTTCGCGCGAGCGTGCTTCTTCTGTGACTGCTCATCTCAGGAGTGCTTCTAACACGTGCGTGCTTACGATATAGCAAGTACTTCACACTCGTGATTCGAAAGGAATGACCATGGCTGAGAAGAAGGTTGCCAACGTCATTAAGCTCCAGATTCCTGCTGGTGCAGCTAACCCCGCTCCTCCCGTCGGCCCCGCTCTGGGCGCTGCTGGCGTGAACATCATGCAGTTCTGCCAGGCCTTTAACGCCGAGACGCAGGACAAGAAGGGCGACATCATCCCCGTTGAGATCTCTGTCTACGAGGATAAGTCCTTCTCCTTCATCACCAAGACCCCGCCGGCGGCTCACCTCATCAAGAAGGAGCTGAACCTCAAGTCTGGTTCCGCTAAGCCCCAGGCCGACAAGGTTGGTCAGCTCTCCCAGGAGCAGCTCACCAAGATCGCCGAGATCAAGATGCCGGACCTCAATGCCAACGACATTGACGCCGCCAAGAAGATCATCGCCGGTACCGCCCGTTCCATGGGCGTCACCATCGCTGAGTAGCGATTTCTTTAGGTAACGACGGGTGCTCCGACCGGGGCACCCGTTAAATGTGTGCAATAGGGCACACGATACGATGTGGGAGGGCTCACGCCCGTTTAACCACAGGAGGTAATGCACATGGCTAAGCATGGTAAGAGCTATAACGCCGCTGCCGAGAAGATCGACCGCGCCACGCTCTACACCCCCCTTCAGGCTGCCAAGCTCATCAAGGAGCTCGACACCGCCAAGTTCGACGAGACCGTCGAGGCCCACTTCCGTCTGGGCATCGATACTCGTAAGGCTGACCAGAACATCCGTGGTTCCATCTCCCTGCCCCACGGCACCGGCAAGACCGTTCGTGTTGCCGTCTTCGCCGAGGGCGAGAAGGCCCGCGAGGCTGAGGCTGCCGGCGCCGACATCATCGGTTCCGACGAGCTTGTCGCCCAGATTCAGAAGGGCGAGATCAACTTCGACGCCGCTATCGCTACGCCGAACATGATGGCCAAGGTTGGCCGCATCGGTAAGATCCTTGGTCCCCGTGGCCTCATGCCGAACCCCAAGCTCGGCACCGTGACCATGGACGTCGCCAAGATGGTCTCCGAGCTCAAGGCTGGCCGCGTTGAGTACCGCGCCGACCGCTACGGCATCTGCCACGTGCCCCTGGGCAAGAAGTCCTTCACCGAGCAGCAGCTCGTCGAGAACTACGCTGCCCTGTACACCGAGATCCTGCGCGTCAAGCCCTCTTCTGCTAAGGGCAAGTACGTCAAGTCCATCTCCGTGTCTTCCACCATGGGCCCTGGCGTCAAGGTCGATCCCGCTATCCAGCGCGACTTCCTGGCTGAGTAACTAACAGTTACTGCCTGAGCAAAGCAAGCATTGCTAAAGAGACCCGGTTCTGCCTCGTGCAGGACCGGGTCTCTTGCTTTTGAGTCAACGAAACCACCACGAAGGGGACAGGCACCCTTGTGGTGGTTTTACTTGTGTTGTACTTTAGCGCGATGTAGTACTACCCGAGGCCGAAGGGAGCCCAACATGTTTAAGAACACGCAACAGCTCCTAGGCATAGCGCTACTAGATTGGATAGCGCGCTAGGGTTGTAATCTCGCTATAACGATTTGTTGTACCCGGGTGCGCTATCGTCTGCCGCTTTCAGGCGTGATGAGCGACACGGGTATTTTTCTATCTCTAGGCCTTCTCTCTCTCCTGAAAGCCATCTGTCATAAAACGGTCAATCAGGAGGAACATATAAGCCGCAAAATCACAATCTTTGACGCCACCCTGTGCGACGGTGAGCAGTCGCCGGGCGCCAGCATGAATACCGAGGAAAAGCTCTTCATCGCCCGCCAGCTGGTGCGCATGAACGTGGACGTTATCGAGGCGGGCTTTCCCATCTCGAGTCCTGGTGACTTTCGCTCCGTACAGGAGATTGGCAAGATTGCGGGCGACCGATGCACGGTATGCGGCCTGACGCGCGCTGTCGACAGGGATATCGAAGTGGCTGCAGAGGCGCTCAAAACGGCCCAGAGGCCCCGTATCCATACAGGGCTGGGTGTGAGCACCAGTCACCTGCGCGACAAGCTCCATATGACTGAGGAAAGGGCAATTGAGTGAGCGATCCATGCCGTCAAACATGCTCGCAAGTTCGTTGACGATGTTGAGTTTTATGCCGAGGATGCCGGCCGCTCCGATCAGGAGTTTCTGGTGCGCATTATCGAGGCGGCCGTAAAGGCCGGTGCCACGGTCGTGAACATCCCCGATACGATGGGCTACAACATGCCGTGGGACTTTGGCGCCCGCATCCGTGACCTGCGCGGGCGCTGCGGGTGCGGCCGGTCAGCGTGCGGTCGACGTGATGGAGTATCGCGAGTACGAGATTGAGCGCATTGCGCGCCAGGCATTTGAGGCGGCGCGCAAACGTCGCGGCAAGGTGACGAGCGTTGATAAGCGCAACGTGCTGGAGACGAGCCGCATGTGGCGCGAGATCGTGCATCGCGTGCAAGACGAGGAGTACTCCGACGTGGAGCTTGAGGACCTGCTCGTCGACAACGCCGCCATGCAGCTCATCAGTCGACCGGCAGACTTTGACGTCGTGGTGACGGAGAACATGTTCGGCGACATCCTGTCCGATGAGGCGGCTCAGATTACCGGATCGCTCGGTATGCTTGCCTCTGCCTCGCTGGATGATGGCGTATCGCTGTTTGGGCCGAGCGCTGGCAGCGCTCCTGACATCGCGGGGCTCGGCGTGGCCAATCCGCTGGCTCAAATCTTGTCGGTGGCGATGCTGCTGACCTACGCGCTCGACATGGGCGAGCAAGCCGCGTGGATCGAGAGCGCCGTGGCGCGCGTGCTCGACGAGGGCTGGCGCACCCGTGACATCGCCGATGTCAACACCCCGGCAGATAAGATCCTCGGCACCACGACGATGGGCGACAAGGTCGTCGCCGCGCTGTAGGCGATGCCGATTCAAGCTGTCAAATATCTCAATCTGTAACATCTAAGGGGCAAAATCGTTCCTACCTGTTACAGATTGAGATTTTCGGCCGAGCATCCGTGGTCTGTCTCGATCTGTAACAGCTAACCGATTATTTGGGCCCTACCTGTTACAGATTGAGACAAACCGTTGGGACAGGTCGGACGAGTCAGCAAAACCACCACAAAGGTGCCGGTCCCCTTCGTGGTGGTTTTTAGCGCAACGAGGTGTTCCCAGCCGACCATACGGGCGGCCTTGCGCTCACGCTGCTCGATGACAGCGCATCTTTAGACGCGAAGTGCGGAACCGGGTGCATATACGAGCCGCGTAGCGTTACGAATTCATGGGAATGACCGTATCGCCAATTTGTACGCTTGCAATCTTGTCTGTGTCACAAACTTGCGAGAACGGCCAGGTCTTGTGGACATCAGTGGTGCCGTTATCCAGTTTATTTGCGAAATAGCCGCTGTGGCTGGTTGCGTCCTCAACATGACCGTCTTTGAACGTCACGATGAGGGGTATGTTGCCAACGGCATCCATAGACTCCTCCATGTTTTGAGACATCTTGCCGCTGTTGTTGTCGTGTTCGATGGAACGATCTATGTTGTAGCGGACTGAAACGCCAACGCAGGATACGGTGGCCTCTTGAATCGTCGCCTTGGTGCCGTTAAAGTTGACCGATTTGGGCGCGGGAATCGTAACGGATGTATCTTCGTAATTCAGCTGGAACTTAAGATCCCATGGGCCCGTAAGTATTTTCTTATACTCGGGAAGCTCTTTGCCAGCACGTGGCACAACGAGAGAGTTGATATGCGTGCGGACGGTCCTGCCCATAAGGCCGGGTGATTCAACGCTGAACTGTGCAAAGTATTGAATGCTGGAGTCATTGGGGTTCTTGTCAATGAGCCATGATTGGCCTTGGCCGCCATGCTCGCCATCAACGTATACGTTTCCATCGACACTTCCGGCGATAGTTCCGTTCTCGCCCGGCTCGGAAAGCTTTTTCAGGGCAGCGGGATCGTCGAACGTAAGCGTATAGGCGATGGTAACCATATCCTTGTCGCCCATGATGGCGTCGGCGGTCACGGTGACTCCGTTGTTGGAGCAGCTAGCACCGACGGGCCGGCCAATACGGTCGATGATCTCGGTTTGAGAAGCAGGTCCGTCAAAGATGTCGGAAAGCATGTCAGAAGGAAGCGGCAGGACGCCTGTTGCCATAGCCGTGCCAGCGCCTCCAATGACGATAGCGAGGACTGCCGTTACAGCGGCAATGCGAGCGACTGTTCTTACGGGATGGCGGGCGATGCGCGGCTTGCGTCGCGTGCCATTAAAGTTGCTTTGAGCGGTCGCCGCATCGCTCGAGGCGACGGACTGAGCAATCGAGTTTGCCATGTGCTGCTTCGCATTATCGGTAAACGAAATGTGCTCCAGGGCGTGGCGATAGTCATTCGAATTCGTAGTCATTGTGGTCTCCTTTCAAGGAAAGCCGAAGTGACGCACGTCCGCGGCTAAGGTGCTGGGCGGTTGCAGCTGGCGTCGCGTGAACGGCGTCTGCGATTTCCCTGATGCTCATGCCTGCGTAGTAGTGCAAAAAGATGGCGATGCGCTGTGCTTGAGGCAGGGCCGTGACAGCGGAAAGAATGGCGCAGTCGCGTTGCGCGAATTCTTGCTCGGTATGTGTTACGGGTGCGCAGAAATCGGGGAGCGAATCGAGGTCGACAACCGGGTGATTCGCGTGCGTACGGCCGATATCGCGACATGCGTTCAGTGCGACTCGGATCACCCAAGCACGTTCGTGTTCGAGCGAGTCGAACGGTTGAGTGCGTTGGAGAATCTTGATCAGCGTGTCCTGGCAGATGTCTTGAGCGTCGTCAGCGGATCCAAGGGCCGAATAGCACAATCGAAGGATGAGGTCGGAATACGTGTCGACCAAGCGCTTTGCTTCCCGCTCGATCTGATCGGCATCGCATCGGAGCGTGCTATTGCGGTTACGGCGTGCAGGCATAGTGTCACCTCCAATTGGTCGTGGTGGATATAGGGAAGGCGTCTCGCGAGGTCCCTCTACATACAACACGGTCGAGACTGCATAAGTTGACAAAAAAAGACGGCACGTGAGCGCCGTCCTTACAAAACAATGAGTGTTCTCGTTAATTACACAAGCACCGTGATGGACAGGTCGGACGAGTCAGCAAAACCACCATAAAGGTGCCTATCCCCTTCGTGGTGGTTGTTGGCAGTTACCAGGGGGTTCTGGCGGTTGAAGACTCGATTGCTTCGTGGCGTTTGAGCTCGCGGCGCATGGTTTGCGAGTTGAGCCAGGCTGCCTGCCAGCCACGGATGGGGTAGCGCGCTTCATCCAGCTCAAACTGCGTATAGCCGCACGCGTTGATGATTGTTGTCCCGCATGCATGCTGGCGCTCACGCTGAAAGTCGCGACCATAGCATTGGTGCACATGCCCGTGCACCATGTAGTCGGCCCCCCAGGACTCAAGCGCTGTGTTAAAGCACTCAAACCCTCGATGCGGCAGATCGTCCAGATCACCCATACCGGCGGCGGGTGCATGGGTAAGCAGAATGTCGCACCCGCCGACCATCCTAACCTTACGCGACAGCTTACGCATGCGCTTGGACATCTCGCGTTCGGTGTACATGTTGGCGCCGTCGCGATAACGCATGGACCCGCCAAGGCCCGCAATGCGAATCCCCCGGTACGTGTACACGCTGTCTTCCACGCAGATACATCCACCCGGTGCATGACGTGCGTAGCGGTCGTCGTGGTTGCCGCGAACGTAGATGAGCGGTTTGTTGATGACGGTGACCAAAAACTCAAGATAGTCCGGGTCCAGATCGCCGGCAGACAGAATCAGGTCGACACCCTCAAAGCGCTCCTTGCGAAAGCACTCCCATAGGCATCGCTCTTCGGTATCGGCTATGGCAAGGATCTTCATAGGGCGCGGACTTTCGGCTCATCGTCGAGTTGTGGAATGGTGCCCACCACGTTGTCGGCCAGCCAGTCCATCTCGACGATTTGCGTGCTCGGCAGTGGGGGAAAGCCCTCGATCTGCACCACGCCGTCTTGGCTATGGAGCTCGCCGCCAAATGGATTGATGGAGCCCTCGACGATGCCATTGCGGAGCAGCTGAACAAGCTTGCGCGTCTGATAGGGCAGGCCCGGAGCGTAGCGAATGTCGATGATGCCCGAGCTCATACCATACCAGTAGTTGACGGCACGAACCTGGCTGTCGTCACTGGTCTCATCCCAGGTGCCGTGCAGCAGGCTTCGCACGATAAGCTCGTAGTATCGGCCCCAGTTCCATACCGGCATGGCGATGCCGACGACCTTGCCATCGACCAGGCGGTGGAGTCCGTAGGCCGTAGGGTCTTCGAGCGACTTGGACATGTCAGCGCCGGTCATAACGCTCACGCCTTCGCGGCACATGGCCTCGGCAAGACCGCCGGCGGGCACATCGCCCCAGGTCAGGATAATTTGCGCGCGGGGGTCGAGCAGCGAGGCGCCGATGGCAAAGGCGTTGATCTCGCTAAGCGCGCCCGAGGCGAAGACCGACGCGTGGTAGCCGATACGGTGGTTGTCCGCCATACTGGCGGCAAGGGCGCCCAGGAGGAACTTGGCCTCGTACATCTTGCCAAAGTACGAACGGACGCTTTGGTGGGGAAGGCCGATAGAGCAGTTAAGGAACCGCACCTGGGGATACTCAACGGCAGCTCTGAGCGTGTATTCCATCAGGCGGTGCGAGGTCGAGAAGACGACGTTAGCTCCATGTTTGACAGCCGTTTCCACGGCGGCGTAGAACACGTCCGGATTGTGACAGTCCTCGAACGCCTCGGTGTGCACGATACCGCCAAAGTGCTCATCGAGATACTGACGCCCTTGGTCGTGCAGGCTGTCCCAGCTCGACGTCGCACAGGGGAACTCATGGATAAAGGCGATGCGCAGGGGGTTGGCCGCCGAGTAGACGGTCTTGCCCATAAAGAAGTTGAGCACGCCGGAGGTGGACTTGGCGGGCGCCTCTTCCTCATCGACACTCGGTGCCTCGACAAGATCGACCTTCTCCTCATCACTTTTGCCGGCAATGACCAACTCGCGCCAAATCTTACACAGACGGTTTACGACGATGTCCGTCGGTGTGTCCAGCAGGCGGTCTTGGTTGTACACGTTGAGGTAGACGAGCATGGCGTCGGCGGGCGTAATGTCCAGATGGTCGCCGCCGGCGCGCAGGTAGGCGCGCTTAAAGAGCAGGAAGGTATGGCGCAGGTAGTCGATCTTTTTCTGCGGCCATTTTTCGATAAGGTTCTGACCGAGCATCTTGGCGAGCGTTTCGTAGCTTCCCTCACGCGAGAACTCGATCTCGTATAGGGGGCAGACGCGCCAAAACGCGCAGAACTCACCGTACAGGCGGCTTTCGACGGAATCCCATTTGCCGGGGTAGAGACGGGTGACTTTAGCCGAAACCGTTGGAGCGTCCAGGAATTTGAGGACACTGACGCGCTTGTTGCCCTCTTGGACGTAAAACCGATGCATGAACTCGGTGACGATGATGGGGTCGCGATAGCCCTCGGTTACCTGGATGTCGTAGAGGTTGGACCACTTGCGGGCGAACTCGGTGCTAAATGGCAACAGGGGCATAAAGTTGCACGAAAAGGCAGACTGACGGCCCTTGGTAACCGTGCCGACGACCATTTCGAGCGGAATATCCCGCAGGCCGACGCTCTCTCGCTGACCTAAGGGGAGCTGGGCAACCAAGCTGTCGAGGTCCGTAAGGTATGGGTGCTCGCTTTGGCTGATGGCGCGACGGCGTCCCTGCTCGCCGCGCTTGCGTGCTTGACGATAGGCCTCTTCCATGGTGTCTACTCCCTTAGTCGTTTAAACAACGATATGAACCATGGTACCACGATGCGAAACCACCACAAAGGTGCCTGTCCCCTTTGCGGTGGTTTTAGGCGATGATGGGGGCGATGGCGCGGATACAGGCGTCGGCTGCCGTGAAAGTGGTGCTGTCGTCGCTGACGATAAAGATGATTTTGCCCTTGACGCCAAAGTCGCCGATCTCGCTAAAGAGCACGTACGGCTCCTTGTCAAAGCCAGAGATAGGAAGCACAGCGGTCTTGGTGGCACAGGCGAGCTCGTCTGCCAGCGCATCGAGCGAGTCCCACTTTGACGTGTCCTTCACCGCGACGGGAACGACAACGCGTCCAAAGGGCATGAGGTGCACGAGTGTGTTCTTGGAGATGTTGGAGTTGGGGACGATGATGGTCTGTCCGCAGGCGTCCTCGATGGTCGTGTGGCGCCAAGTGATGTCCTGGACCACGCCCGACACGCCGCCGACCTCGATATTGTCGCCGGGCTTGATGATGCCCATAAAGGTCACTTGCATGCCGCCGATAAGGTTTGATAGCGTGTCCTGAAAGCCGAGCGAGATGGCGATGCCGCCGACGCCAAGAGCGGCGACGAGCGCGTTTGCGTTAATGCCAAAGCAGTTGTCGAGGATAAAGCTGCCGCCGATCATCCAAATGACGGCACGCGCGATGTTGATGAAGATGCTCGATGCGGGAAGCGGGTTGTCGTCTCGGTTGAGTAGGTGGCGCAGGGTCTTGGATGCCACCTTGGCGGCGATGGCGGTGACTATTACCAAGATGACGGCCCAGATGATGTTGTGGACCCAGCGCTGCTCAAAGAAATGAAGAATCGGTTCAAACAATTCCATGTAGGGAAAACCTCCTAATGATCATTCAACCATGATACCCACCAAAAAGCCCGTCCGATCACATCGGACGGGCCGATAACTTGAGATGGGGTGGCCGCGGTGGCGTAAGCTGGGCCGCCGGCGAGCACGCCGGCAAGGAGTGCGGCGGTCAAGCAAGACGGGGAAGGAGTCTTCTCATGGCAGTTTCCTTAGTTCTTAACCAGTGGTTCCTGCTGACGCTGGATTATCGACATGATATGCGAAAACCGCCGCAAAGGTATCTGTTCCTTTGCGGCGGTTTTGACGTTTGCGCAGCTAAAACCTGCCAAAATAAACCTGTCCCTTATTGGCAGGTTTTAGCTCAGCAGCATGCGGTCGTTGGCGAGCTCGCCGCCCGAGACCTCCTCGAACTTCTGCAGCAGGTCGGCGACGGTGAGCGACTTCTTCTCGTCGCCCGCCACGTCGTAGATAACGTGGCCCTCGTGCATCATGATCAGGCGATTGCCCAGACGGATGGCGTCATTCATGTTGTGCGTGACCATGAGCGTGGTCAGGTGGTTCTCGTCGACAATCTCCTCGGTCAGATTGAGCACCTTAGAGGCGGTCTTGGGGTCGAGTGCCGCGGTGTGCTCGTCGAGCAGCAGCAAGCGCGGCTTGGTGAGCGTGGCCATGAGCAGCGTGAGTGCCTGGCGCTGGCCACCCGAAAGCAGGCCGACCTTGGCGTTGAGGCGCGTGTCCAGGCCAAGGTCCAGGCGCTTGAGCAACTCAACGTACTCGTCCTTCTCGGCCTTGGTGACGCCCCACGAAAGGCCGCGACGCTGGCCGCGACGCTTGGCGAGGGCCAAGTTCTCGGCAATCTGCATGTCGGCTGCGGTGCCGCGCATGGGATCCTGGAACACGCGGCCCAGGTACTTGGCGCGCTGCGACTCGCTCAGGCGCGAGATGTCGGTGCCGTCGAGCTCGATAACGCCCGAATCGAGCGGATATACGCCGGCAATCATGTTGAGCAGCGTGGATTTGCCGGCGCCGTTGCCGCCGATCACAGTTACAAAGTCGCCGTCGTTGAGGGTAAGGTCGACGCCGGTGAGCGCGCGCTTCTCGGTGACGGTGCCCTTGTTAAAGGTCTTCTTGACGTGCGAGAGCTTAAGCATCTGCCTCATCTCCCTTCGTGTAGGAGCTGCGGAGCTTATAGCGCTCCCAAACCACGGGCACGCACAGGGCCACGGCAACGATCACGGCGGAGAGCAGCTTCATGTCGTTGGCGTCCATGCCCAGCTGCAGCACGATGGCGCGAATGAGGAAGTACACCACGGAGCCAAAGACGGCAGAGGCAAGACGGACGCTAAACTGCGTCAGACCGCCGGGCAGCAGACGGCCGAGCACCTCGCCGATGACGATGGCGGCAAGACCGATAACGATGGCGCCGGTGCCCATGCCAATGTCGGCGTACTTTTGGCTCTGGCAGATGAGTGCACCCGAAAGGCCGATAAGGGCGTTGGAGAGCACGAGGGCGATCATCTTGGTGGAGTTGGTGTTGACGCCCAGGGCGCGGATCATGTACTCGTTGTTGCCGGTGGCACGCAGCGCCGAGCCGATCTCGGTGCCAAAGAACCAGTACAGGATGGCGACGATGGCCACGGCCAGCACAATGCCCAGGATGATGGCAACGGTGGACTGCGGCAGGCCCGTCATGTGGCTGACGGATGAGAAGATGGTGCCCTTGGCAAGGATGGGCGTGTTGGATTTGCCCATGATGCGCAGGTTGATGGACCACAGACTGATCTGTGTAAGGATTCCGGCGAGGATTGCAGGAATCTCAAAAACGGTGGTCAAGATGCCCGTGACAGCGCCCGCGATGGCGCCGGCGCACATGCCGGCAAGCACGGCGAGCAGCGGGTCGACGTTGTTATTGACGATGAGCACGGCGCAAACACAGCCGCCGAGGGCAAAGCTGCCGTCGCAGGTCATATCGGGGATGTCGAGCAGGCGGAACGTGATAAACACGCCAAGCACCATAATGCCCCAGAGGACGCCCTGCGAAACGGCGCCCTGCAATGCAATGAGCATGCTTCATACCTCCTAGGATAGGGTGGACACGCGATGTTCCATAATAGCGGTAACAATGAATATAAGAACGGCAGGCAAACGTTTTGTTATATCTGAAACAAGCAGGGCGAACGCCGGTCTATGACGTTCGCCCCAAGGACTCAGATATTGAATAACGCGGCTGTGGCGCGCGTGCGGGCCCTAGACGCGTTACCGCGCATGGCGCTACTCGTCCAGAGCGGAAAGGTCGATGCCTAGGGCCTCGGCCATCTCGTCGTTCTTGACGACGACCAGGTCCTTGCTCGAGAGGTGCTTGATCGGCATATCCTCGGGCTTGGCCTCGCCCTTCAGGATCTTAACGGCCATCTCGCCCGCGGCGTAGCCCAGGTCCTTATAGTTGATGGAGAGGGTGAACAGGCCGCCGGCCATGCACATACCCTCCTCGCCGGTCACGAAGGGGAGCTTATTCTCCTTGCAGATCTGGCCGACCTGCGAAGCGCCCGCGGCGATGGTGTTGTCAGTGGGGGAGTACAGCGCGTCGACCTTGCCCACGGCAGACTCGACGACGGACTGAATCTCGTTGGAGCTCGAGACGGTGAAGTCAGTGTACTCGAGCCCCAGCTTGTCGAGCTCCTTCTTGGCGGCCTTGATCTGGACGTCGGAGTTGGACTCGGCGGTGCAGTAGAGCAGGCCGACCTTTTTAACGTCGGGCAGGACCTTCTGCATCATCTCGAGCTGCTCGGCGACCGGGGTGAGGTCGGAAGCGCCCGTGACGTTGGTGCCGGGCTTGTCGTTGTCCTGGACCAGGCCGGAGGCGGCGTAGTCGGTGATGGCACAGCCCACGATGGGGATATCGGCCGTGGCGCCGGCGGCAGCCTGCGCGGCGGGCGTGGCGATGGCATAAATCAGGCTGACGTTGTCGCCCACAAACTTGTCGGCAATGGACTTACACGTGGACTGGTCGTTCTGGGCGTTCTTCTGGTCGATCTTGACCTTAAGGCCGCTCTCCTTGATGGCCTTGACAAAGCCATCGTTGGCGGCGTCGAGTGCGGAGTGCTCGGTGAGCTGCAGAACGCCGATGGTGTAGTCGGAACCGGCGGCAGCAGAGCCGGAACCAGAGTTGCCGCCGCATCCGGCGAGCGGGGCGAGCGCGAGCAGGCCAGCGGAGACCAGAAGGCTCCTGCGGCTGATGGTGATGTCCTTCATATCATTACCCCCAGTATAAAAATGGCTGGAAACACTGCACTGGGACAAAGTGCAAGTGGGACTATAGTAGCGCTGATGTCCATTTTTACAACAGCCTGGCGGGTTTTTTAATACAGAATCGGATGGGCGGTACGGGTAGTCGAATGGGCGGCGGAGGGTCTTATGCGGCGGAGGGGGCATCGTCCTCGTCCAGGGCGGCGAAGAGCTTCTTGCCGTCGAGGAGACGTGTGGTGACGTTTCTCATTCGGCCGATCTCTACGGTACGCAACGTGTCATCGGCGCCTCGCGCGTCATAGACCGTTCCCAGCAAATACGAGATGCCGTCTCGTTGCTTGATGGCAAAGGGCCGGAGTGTCATCCGTGCCACTTCGACCTCTCCGCGTGCCGTGACACTCGAAATATCAAAACTCACCGTGGTTCCGTGGTCGATGGCCTGCTCGATGAGCTCGCAGGCATCGATGCGCTTGACGGGCGTGCGTGTGGCCTTGGTGGATTTGCCGCCTGCGCTTGGAGCAGGCTCGGGTGCATCGAGGTAGCCGCGAACGTCGGCACTCGCCATGGCGACCAGGTGCTGCGCCATGCTTTTTCGAATGGCGATGGGCGTAGAGCGGTTGCGCATGACCATGCCGTGGAGTCGGATGATTTCTTCGTCGGTGAGCGGACGGGTCAAGAGCCGATACCCCACGCCGCGCTTGTACTCAATTTCGTATCCAGCATGGCGAAGTGCGGAGATGGCGGTGTAGATGCTGCGCCGCGCCGCCGAGATGGGCATGCGGGCGGGGTCGTCGGGATGGGCGAGGCGCCGGATCAACTCATCGGAAAGCATGGCCTTGTCCTCGCCAGTGTTTTCGCTTAATAGTTGCAAGATACGAACGGCGCGATAGGCTGCCATCGAGGCGGCGCCCCTCGTCGTGGTCTCGTAGGTTTCAACAGCGGCTTCGGTCATGGTGCCCACGTCCTTTCCGTTTTGGGTGGCGACGGTATGGAGCCTAGGACGCGGGGTTTTCCCAGGGGCGCAGGGCGCTCTGGGCGGTCGGTAGTCGTCGGCAAACGGCGGGTCGAGTTTTCAACAACCCTGCCTAACTGACCAAAACCTTGCCAAAAGCTTGACGGATACCGTTGAAAAAAGCGTCTTTCGACCGATGTCGAGAGACGCTTGTGCGATGAGCGTTGGCGTGTGGCGACGCGAGCTAGCGTCCGACGATTAGAAGTCGGCGTTGCCCACGGTGCGCGGGTGCGGCAGGACGTCGCGGATGTTGCCCACGCCGGTCAGGTACATGACCAGGCGCTCGAAGCCCAAGCCGTAGCCGGCGTGCTTGCAGGAACCATAGCGGCGCAGGTCCAGATAGTACTTGTACTGCTCGGGATTCATGCCCAGGTCCTTGATGCGGGCCTCGAGCAGGTCCAGGCGCTCCTCGCGCTGGGAGCCACCGATGATCTCGCCGATGCCCGGCACCAAGCAGTCGGCGGCGGCGACGGTCTTGCCGTCGTCGTTCATGCGCATATAGAAGGCCTTGATCTCGGCCGGGTAGTCGGTTACGAAGGTCGGGCGCTTAAAGTGCTCCTCGGTCAGGAAGCGCTCATGCTCGGTCTGCAGGTCACATCCCCATTCTACCGGATAGGTAAATTGCTCCTGGTGCTTCTTTAACAGCTCAATGGCTTCCGTATATGTGACGTGGGCAAAATCAGAGTTTACGACGTGATGAAGGCGGTTTAACAGTTCCTTATCGATATATTGATTGAGAAATGTCATTTCCTCCGGTGCGTGGTCCAGGACGTATTGAATAATATATTTTAACATATTTTCTGCTACGGTCATATCATCCTTCAGATCTGCAAATGCCATTTCCGGTTCAATCATCCAGAATTCGGCAGCGTGTCTTGCGGTATTGGAGTTTTCCGCACGAAATGTAGGACCGAAAGTATAGATGTTTTGAAATGCCATGGCATAGGTTTCGCCGTTTAACTGGCCGCTGACCGTGAGGTTTGTTTCTTTTCCGAAAAAATCCTGAGAATAATCCGGCCGGCCCTGATCATTCTCAGGAACATGATCCAGATCAAAGGTGGTGACGTGAAACATTTCCCCGGCTCCTTCACAATCGTTAGCTGTGATCAATGGCGTGTGGACATAGACAAAATCGTTTTCCTGAAAAAATTTGTGTATGGCATATGCAGCCAGAGAGCGGATCCGGAATACAGCCTGAAATGTATTGGTGCGAGGACGCAGATGAGGAATCGTGCGCAGATATTCCAGAGAATGTCTCTTTTTTTGAAGAGGATAATCGGGACTGGAGGTGCCTTCGATAGTGATCCGGCCGGCATGCAGCTCAAACGGTTGTTTGGCGCCCGGTGTTGCAATAAAGCGGCCGGAAATAATGAGAGAAGCACCAACATTCAGATGGCGGATCTGCTCCAGATTATCTAATGTATTATCGTAGACAATTTGTAAGGGCTGAAAAAAAGTGCCATCATTTATTACTATAAATCCGAAATTTTTGGAATCGCGGATGCTGCGGATCCAGCCACATACCTGAATAGTCTGGTCATAATACTGCTCCGCGTGTTGAAATAATTCCTTGATGTGAATCATATGCATGGAAGTCTCCTTTATAAAATAAAGTTAATTTTCTAAATAATAGTATGCCCATTTTGCTCTATAAGTCAAGAAAATATAATACATTATTAAAAATAGCATTATTGACTTCCGGAAAGAATAGTAATAAAATAATAATATGTTTTTTCATTTTGGAGGAGATTATGAAAACAATTTTAATTAGCAGGAAATCCTGCGTTATTGAGGGATTTTTACATGAGGCAAGGTATGTGGAAGAACTGGAAATTCTCCGGACTTTTCAGGATGAGCAGGAAGCTTATGATATGGTCGGCAGGCAGGAAGTAGATCTGGCGATCATAGACCTTGATATGGAAAAGTCGGATGGGGCTGATATAGGATGGAAATTAAAAAAGAAAAATCCCGATATTTTGCTGATCTATCTGACAAAGGAACAGAGGAGTCTCATGAATCTGATTCGACTTCATCCGGTTGCGGTGATGGAGGTGCCGTTTCGTGAGGGAGAGATACGATACGTTGTAGAATCTGCGTATTTGCTGTCAAAAAGGAAAAGAAAGAGGATTTATGCCAGAACATTTGGACATTTTGATGTTTTTGTGGATGGAAAGCCTATCATGTTTAAAAGTGCCAAAGCAAAGGAGTTTCTGGCGTTTCTGATTGACAGACGGGGAGGTACGGTAACAACCGATCAGATTATCAATGTACTTTGGGAGGACAGACCAAATGA
>CAJLJQ010000025.1:0-23037 GCA_905207015.1 uncultured Collinsella sp.
TCCGCCCCGGCCGGCCAGCTCAACCTACACCGTGTGCTGCGGCAGGTCCTGCAGGGCGATGACGTCCATGCCCATGTCGTTGGCGCTGCCGTGACCCTGCTGGTCCTCGCGCACGGCCTCGATGGCACTCACGTACGTGTTGGCCGCAGACATCGCGGTCACGCAAGTCACGCCGCGGCGCACCGCCTCGGTACGCAACAGATAGCCGTCGCCGCGCGAACCCGGGCCATACGGCGTGTTGATGATCACCGCAATCTTGCCGTCGGCGATGAGGTCACCGATGTTGGGGCGCTCGCCGTCGTGCGGGCCGCTAATCTTCTCCACGACCTCGCAGGTCACGTTGCCGCCGCGCAGCACGCGCGCCGTACCTTCGGTGGAGCAGATATCAAAGCCCAGGTAGCGCAGGATGCGGGCGACCGAAAGGATATGGCGCTTGTCGCGGTCGCACACGCTGATGAACACCTTGCCGGCGCTCGGGTCGGGTAGCTTGTAGTCAATCGCCAGCTGCGTCTTGGCGTATGCCTCGGGATAGCTCTTGGCGATACCCATGACCTCGCCGGTCGACTTCATCTCGGGCCCCAGGATAACGTCGGCTCCCGGGAAACGGCCCCAGGGCATAACGGCTTCCTTCATGCAGAACCAGTCCAGCTGACGCTCGTCGCTCGGCAGGCCCAAGCTCGCGATGGAATCGCCCGCCATGATACGTGCGGCACACTTGGCGAGCGGCACACCGGTGGCCTTGGAGATAAACGGCACGGTACGGCTTGCGCGCGGGTTGGCCTCGATCACGTAAACGGTCTCGCCCTTAATGGCGTACTGCACGTTGACCAAGCCGCGCACGCCCAGCGCCATCGCGATGCGGCGCGTGGTCTCGCGAAGCTTTGCCTGCAGGCTCTCGCTAAAGCTAAACGGCGGAATGCAGGTCGCGGAGTCGCCGGAGTGAATACCGGCCTCCTCGATATGCTCCAGGATGCCGCCGATGTAAACCTCTTCGCCATCGCACAGGGCGTCGACATCGGACTCGATCGCACCCTCCAGGAAGCGGTCCAGGTATACCGGGTAGTCGGGGCTAATGCGCGCAGCCTCGGCCATGTAATCGCGCAGATGCTCGGCATCGTAGGCGATCATCATGCCGCGGCCGCCCAGCACGTAGCTCGGACGCACCAGCAGCGGGTAGCCAATGTGCGCGGCCACGGCCTCGGCCTCCTCAAACGAGGTTGCCTGGCCCGCCGGCGGATACATAATGCCCAGCTTGTCGAGCAGGGCGGCAAAGCGCTCGCGGTCCTCGGCAAAGTCGATGGCATCGGGCTTGGTGCCCATAATGTTCACGCCGCTCTCCTCGAGCATGCGCGCCAGCTTAAGCGGGGTCTGGCCACCGAGCGTCACCACGACGCCGTCGGGACGCTCAACATCAATAACGTCCATGACGTCCTCATAGGTGAGCGGCTCAAAGTACAAGCGGTCCGAGGTGTCGTAGTCAGTCGAGACTGTCTCGGGGTTGCAGTTGACCATGATGGTCTCGAAGCCGCGGGCCGCCAGCGCGTAGCTCGCGTGCACGCAGCAGTAATCGAACTCGATACCCTGGCCGATACGGTTGGGGCCGGCGCCCAGGATCATCGCCTTGGGCTTGTCCGCCGGCGTGGTCTCGTCGGGAGCCACGCACTTCTTGGCATCCGGGCTCGTGCGGTAGATGTTCTCGTAGGTCTTGTAGTGGTACTCCGTGGCGCTCGAGAACTCCGCAGCGCAGGTATCGACCGTCTTCATGCTGGGGACCACGCCCAGGCCCTTGCGGTAAGCGCGCACAAAGCGCTCGTCCGAGCCGGTCAGCGCGGCGATCTCGGCGTCGCTCGTGCCATACTGCTTGAGCAGGCGCATCGCGTCGGCGTCGATGTCCTCCACGCGCAGGCCGCGGATGCTCTCCTGAACCTGCACCATATCGTTGATACGGTTGAGGTACCACGGATCGATACCGCAGATGGCATGGATGCGGGCGATGTCCCAGCCACGGCGCAGGGCCTCGACCACAAAGCAGATGCGGTGCTCGGTCGGGGTGCCCACGGCCTGGGCGAGCTCGTCGTCACTCAGCTTGTCGGCACCTTCCTTGCCACCGGCACAAATGCCCTGATGCCCGTCCTCCAGCGAACGCATGGCCTTGCCGAAGGCCTCCTCAAAGGTGCGGCCGATCGCCATAATCTCGCCCACGGCCTTCATGCGCGTGGTGAGCGTGGGGTCGGTACCCTTGAACTTCTCGAAGGCAAAGCGCGGCACCTTGACCACGCAGTAGTCGATCGTGGGCTCAAAGCAGGCAGGCGTTGCCTTGGTAATGTCATTGACGATCTCGTCGAGCGTATAGCCCACGGCCAGGCGCGCGGCGGCCTTGGCGATGGGGAAGCCCGTGGCCTTGGAGGCCAGTGCGGACGAGCGGCTCACGCGCGGGTTCATCTCGATGACGATCAGGCGGCCGGTCTGGGGGTTCACGGCAAACTGCACGTTGGAGCCGCCGGTCTCGACGCCGATCTTCTCCAGAATGGCGAGCGAGGCCACGCGCATGCGCTGGTACTCAAGGTCGGAGAGCGTCTGCGCCGGCGCCACGGTGATGGAGTCGCCGGTGTGCACGCCCATGGGGTCGAGATTCTCGATGGAGCACACGATGATGCCGTTGCCGGCGTGGTCGCGCATGACCTCCATCTCATACTCTTTCCAACCCTCGATGGACTCCTCGACCAGCACCTCATGGGCAGGCGAGAGCTCAAGGCCCTGGCTCACGATGGAGACGAGCTCCTCGTGGGTATGCGCGATGCCGCCGCCGGCGCCACCGAGGGTAAAGCTCGGGCGCAGTACGCAGGGATATCCCACGCGCTCGGCGATAGCCTCGGCGTCGGCCACGCTGTAGGCATAGCCCGAGCGCGCAACCTCCAGGCCGATCTCGGCCATGGCCTCGTTAAAGAGTTTGCGGTCCTCGCCGCGCTCGATAGCGGCCAGGTCGCAGCCGATCATCTCGACGCCGTACTTGTCGAGCGTGCCGTCCTTTGCCAGCTCGACGGCGGCGTTCAGACCGGTCTGGCCGCCCAGCGTGGGCAGCAGCGCGTCCGGGCGCTCTTTCTTGATTACGCGCTCGATAAACTCGGCGGTGATGGGCTCGACATAGGTGCGGTCGGCAAGACCCGGGTCGGTCATGATGGTCGCCGGATTGGAGTTGACCAGGATGACCTCAAAGCCATCCTCCTTGAGCACCTTGCAGGCCTGTGCGCCGGAGTAGTCGAACTCACAGGCCTGGCCAATGACGATAGGGCCCGAACCAATAACGAGGATGCGCTTGATGTCAGTACGTTTAGGCATGTTAGTTCTCCTCGGTCGCAGCGTTCTCGGACTCGGCGAAATTCCAGCCGGCGAGGCGGTCCTTCGCGGTGTCGATGTCCAGGTAGTTCTCCTCGCCGTCCATGAGTCGCGTAAAGGCGGTAAAGAGATAGTGGGCATCGGTGGGGCCGGGCGAAGCCTCGGGGTGGTATTGGACCGAGAAGCACGGGGCGTCGAGCAGCTGGATGCCCTCGGCGGTGCCGTCGTTGAGGTTCACATGTGTCAGGCGAATGCGGCCAAAGCGCTCGTTCATCACGACCGGCGCGATACCGCGGCGCACCCAGGCGCGCAGGTCGCCATCGGCCGCATGCTCGGTTTCGCCGCCGGAAAGCTCCGGAATCAGTTTGCCCAGACTGGGGAACAGCAGGCCAAAGCCGTGGTTTTGCGCGGTGATCTCCACGCGACGGCTCACCAGATTCATAACCGGCTGGTTACCGCCACGGTGACCGAATTTAAGCTTTTCCATTTGGGCGCCGCAGGCCAGGCTGATCATCTGGTGACCGAGGCAAATACCAAAGACCGGCACCTTGCCGATCAGCTGCCGCACCTGCTCGTAGGTCTCCACCACGGCATCGGGGTCGCCGGGGCCGTTGGACAAAAAGACGCCATCAGGATTCATGTCGAGCACCTGCTGGGCGGGCGTATCCCACGGCACGACGGTGAGGTCGCAGCCGGCACGGACCAGGCCCTCCAGAATACCGCGCTTCACACCGCAGTCGTAGGCGACCACTTTGTGACGGGCAGGAGCGGCAGCCGCAAGCGCAAAGCCATGCGTGGCAGGCAGGTCGGCGGCCACAAACTCGTGAGGCGCGGGACAGCTCACGGTCTTGACCAGGTTCTCGCCCACCAGCGTGGGCGCTGCGTCCAGACGCTCGGCGAGCTCGTCGACGTCGAAGATCTCTGTCGAGATAATGCCCATCTTGGAACCATTGTCGCGCAGATGGCGCACCAGAGCGCGGGTGTCGATACCCTCGATAGCAACGATGCCGTGAGCGCGCAGGTACTCCGGCACGCTGACGGCCGAGCGCCAGTTAGAAGGCGTGGCGCACATGTCGCGAACGATCATGCCGCGCATGGCCGGAGCGCTCGCAGGGCGCACGGCGTCGCCGGGGAAGGCCGACTGGACGTCGGTCTCATCGATACCGTAGTTGCCGATCTGCGGGTAGGTCATGGTTACGATTTGGCCGGCATAACTCGGGTCGGTCATGACCTCAAAGTAGCCCTCGAGCGAGGTGTTGAAGCAGACTTCGCCGGTCGCGGTGCCCTCGGCGCCGCATGCACGTCCATAAAAAATGGTCCCATCCTCAAGATACAGGATACAGGGACCGCAGGTGCCCTTGCTGGTTTTGGCCAGCATACGCTGGCAAAGCTCGCTGGGCGCGAAGGTGCGGGCGGCAGCGCCCGCGGTATGGTTGTTCGCCATAATTCTCCTTCCCGGTCTCACAGGACCGGCTTAAAGGTGTGTAGTTAGGCCTCGCGGTATTGTAACCGCAAGCATGCCTCATGGCGTTAATTTCATCGAAATGTTTACGAAATGATAATTATGACTTTCTATGCATAATGATTATTTAATCCCCGTCCCAGAAAAATTATCCCGCGTGGGCTTGTGACTCACGCGGGATAATGGCCTCTTACTTTTGCTTGTCCTGTTCCAGCAGATCGGACGGTGAGCGATCGGGCTTGCCGCCGCGGAAAATCTCGCGGCCATGCAGACGATGCTCCAGGTCACGTTCGGCCTTTTCCTCGTCAATCTTGGTCTGGCTCACCACCGGGTCCTCGATCAGCGACGAAACCGAGTTCACCTGTTTTTGAATGCGCTCGGCAATGGTGTCGTCCATGCTTACGATGCGCATCTTCCAGTCGATACTCGTGGCGTTGGATGAGCTCTTGGTCCACACAAACGTCAAAATGGCGCTCTGATGACCCCGCGCGGGGAACATGCCAAAAAAGGAATCGTGCTGAATGTTGCTATCCTCGTCGATATAGGCGTGAACGTTATACACCACGCGGTCGATCTTATCGTTGAGCAGGGCGTTGGTCGCAAGCGCCGCGGCCTGGATCTGCCCGTTGGACAGCAGCTCGAGCTCATTGGCAGACGACGTGTCCAACACCGTCACCTCAACCGTGCCCGTACGCTCATCGGCTTCATCGACGGTAAAGTCGAGTGGGAACTGCGTAAAGCCGTTGCCCCACTCAAGGCCGCCCTTCAGCGCCGTCGAAACGGTATCCACCGAAACGCTCTCGGACAGGTTGGCGGTGTTCAGACGACGCATCACGCCGTAGCCGATCTGCATGCCCACGATCAGCACCAAAATACCAATGACTACGGCCATCGCGGTCTTCGTAATGGTATGGCTCACCTGCGAGCCCGAAGGATCGTCCTCGGACAGCGGGTCGATATGTTTTGCCTGGCTCGCGCGGTCCTCGCTGCGCAGCTGCGCTAGCGCCGCTTTGTCACCGCGCTTGGCCGCAGCCTCCTTCTCACGCATGCGCTCGGTTCGCTTTTTGGCAAGCGTGGGATCCAAGACGCCGGATGCATCGATTTCGGAGAATAACTCCGTCACTTCTTCCGGAGTCAAAGGGTTCTTGTCAGCCATAAACTTCCTGTCATATCAATCAGTCGAGCTCGTGCGCACGCGCACCTTCGAACTGCATTCGATAGTAACGGGCATAGGTGCCGCCACGGGCGAGAAGCTCCTCGTGCGTGCCACGCTCCACAACGCGACCATGCTCAACGGTCGCAATCTCATCGGCATGCTTAATGGTCGAAAGACGATGGGCGATGATGATTGTGGTACGGCCGCGTGCCAGCTTTTCGAGTGACTCCTGCACCGCCTCCTCGCTCTCGTTATCCAAAGCACTCGTCGCCTCGTCCAAAATCAGGATCTTGGGGTTCTTGAGAAACACGCGCGCGATGGCAACGCGCTGTTTCTGTCCGCCCGAAAGACGGCTGCCGCGCTCGCCCACGACCGTGTCATAGCCCTGTGGAAGCGACTCGATAAAGGCATCGATGTTGGCACGACGGGCGGCCTCGGCGATCTCTTCTGCCGTGGCGCCCGGCTTGCCGTAGGCGATGTTCTCGCCGATTGTTCCGTCAAACAGGTAGACATCCTGCTGCACCAGGCCGATAGCGCGGCGCAGGCTCTGCTGCGTCACATCGCGCACGTCCTGACCGTCGATGCTAATGGACCCAGCGGCAACGTCGTAAAAGCGCGGCAGCAGCGAACAGGTCGTGGACTTGCCACCGCCCGAAGGGCCAACCAAAGCGATGGTCTGCCCGGGCTTGATGGACAGATCCATATGGTCGATAACGGGACGCTCGTCGGCATCGCCCTCGCCCAGCTCAACATCCTCGTAGTTAAAGCACACGTCGTGATAATCCACGGCGCCGGCGGTCACCTGCAGATCCATGGCGCCCGGCTTGTCCTGGATATCCGGCGCGGTCGAGAGTACCTCGTCCATGCGCTTAAAGCCGGCGATGGCCTTCTGATACGTTTCGGCCGAATTGACGAGTGTCTCGAGCGGCGTGCAGAACAGCGAAATATAGAGTGCAAAGGTCGCCATATCGACCGCCTGCAGCTGTCCCTGGGCGACCAGCCAGCCGCCCAGCAGTACCACGATCACATAGAGCACACCCGAGAGCAGGCCATACGTCGCAGTATAGACGCCCATGGCGTGATACATGTTCTCCTTGGACGAAAGATAGCGATTGTTGGAGGCGCGGAACTTAGAGCGCTCGGTCTCCTCATTGGCAAAGCTCTTGACCACGCGCATGCCCGCCAGCGAATCCTGCAGCTGCGCATTGATGCCGCTGATCTTTTTGCGGTTGTCGCTAAAGACCTCGCGCATGCGCATGTTCTGCCAAAACATGATGACCGCAAACGCTGCTGTCACCGCAGCCATGGCAAGCGCCAGCACCGGGGCGATGGTAAAGAGGATCACAAACGAGCCGATAATCTCGATGCCGCAGATGATGATCCACTCGGGCACGTGGTGCGCCGCCTCGCAGATATCGAACAGGTCGTTGACCACGCGGCTCATCATGTCGCCCGAGCTGTTGCGGTCGAAGTACGCAAAGCTGAAGCGCTCATACTGGTCGAACAGGTCCTCGCGCATCTTGGACTCCATGCGCGCGCCCATCACGTGGCCCCAATAGCTCACAAAATAGCGGCAGGCGCAGCGGACGGCATACATCAGCACCAAGCCCACCGCAATCATGCCGAGCGCCTGCATAATGACAGCCTGACCCTGAGTAAAGAGCCCACCGGTCAAATTGCGCAGAATAATAGGAAACGCAAGGTCAATGGCGGCAAGCACCAGAGCACAAACAGTATCGGCAACAAAAAGCCCCATCTGGGGCTCGTAATACGAGAGAAACCTTTTAAACATGCAATCCTCGAAGAGAAATAAATAGCGTGAGAAATCCGGTTGAACCGGTCAGGCTGAAAACAAAGCGTCCCAACAAGCATAACGCCGATGTTCTGGCAGCGTCAGCGAAAACGTCCCTAAGCGAGCAAGGTGCCTTGAAAGAGGAGCGACGCGTACTTCGGTACGCGAGCGACGATTGAAAGGCAGATTGCCGCTTAGGGGCGTTTGCAGCGTCGACTCGTTACGCGGTTTGGTAAAACCGCGTAACCTAGAGCTCGGCCCCACCCAAGCGGTGCGCGATGCTATCGCAGGCCAAGGCGCCCACGACGGTCTTGGCGTCTTCGATCTTGCCGTCGAGCACGGCGTCGATCAGCTCGTGCAGCGGCACCAGGTCCACGTTGACAAACTCGTCATCATCGGGGTTGGGCGCATCAAACTCGAGCTTGGTAGCCAAGTAGATGTGGATGATCTCATCGCAAAAACCGCAGGACGTGACAATCGACGTCAAAAAGCGAATGCGATCAGCCCTAAAGCCCGTCTCCTCATGCAGCTCGCGTTTGGCGCAATCGAGCGGGTCCTCGCCTGGATCGAGCTTGCCGGCGGGAATCTCGACCGTCACGCGGTCGATAGCGGTGCGGTACTGACGCACCAGTACGATCTTGCCGCTCTCGGTCAGCGCTACAACGGCCGCCGCACCCGGATGGCGAACGATATCGCGAGCGCTGCGGCGACCGTTGGGCAGCTCAACCTCAAGACGGTGGACGTCGAGGATCTTGCCCTTCCAGGCGCACTCCTCCGAAAGAATCTTCTCGTGCAGCTCGGCATCGTGCGGGTCGTCGTCGCCCAGCACCAGCGCCGTCTCGTCAGCGACCTCGCCGCCAGGCTCGCCCTCGGCGTGCCCATACATGCGGCTGCCCTCTTCAACGATCTGCGCATCCACGAGCTCTTCGTTCTTCTCGTCCATCCGTCTCATTCCTCTCGGATTTTAGGCATCCCAGGCGTCGCGGCCGCGCAGCGCGCGCAGGCCGATGTCGTGGCGCAGGGTCTTGCCTTCAAAATCAATCTTCTCGCAGGCCTCGTAGGCAAGGTTGCGAGCGTTCTCGAACGTGTCACCCAGAGCGGTTACGGCAAGCACGCGGCCGCCGTTGGTCACGAGCTGGCCATCCACCACGGCGGTGCCCGCGTGGTACACGGTTACGTTCTCCATGGCCTCGGCATCCTCAATACCAGTGATGACCTTGCCCTTCTCGTAGCTGCCGGGATAGCCCGCGCTCGTCAGGACAACGGCCACGGCCCACTCGTCACGCCAGTCGAGCTCAATCTGATCGAGCTCGCAGTTGGCGCAGGCGAGCATGACCTCAACCAGGTCGTTCTTAAGGCGCGGCAGCACGACCTGCGTCTCGGGGTCGCCAAAGCGGGCATTGAACTCCAGCACCTTGGGGCCGGCAGGCGTGAGCATAAAGCCGCCATACAGGCAGCCGCGGTAGTCGATGCCCTCGGCAGCAAGCTCGGCAACGGTCTGCTCCATGACCGCCACCATGGTGGCGTGCTCCTCGTCGGTCACGATGGGCACCGGGCTGTAGACGCCCATGCCGCCGGTGTTGGGTCCCTTGTCGCCCTCGAGGGCGCGCTTGTGGTCCTGCGAGGTGGCCATGGGGCGCACGGTCTTGCCGTCGGTAAAGGCGAGCAGTGAGCACTCGGGACCAACGAGCATCTCCTCGATAACCACGGTGTTGCCGGCATCGCCAAAGGTGCCGCCAAAGCACTCGCGCACGGCCTCCTCGGCCTGCTCAAGTTCGGTCGCCACGATAACGCCCTTGCCCGCGGCAAGGCCGTCGGCCTTCACGACCAGCGGAGCGCCCTGCTCGCGCACGTAGGCGAGAGCCGAAGCCTCGTCGGTAAACGAACCATAGGCTGCCGTCGGAATGCCCGCACGCTCCATGAGCTGCTTGGAGAACAGCTTGGAGCCCTCCATCTGGGCGCCCTCGGCACCCGGGCCAAAGCAGGGAATACCCGCCGCGCGCACGGCGTCGGCCACGCCCGCCACGAGCGGAGCCTCGGGGCCAATTACCACGAGTCCGCATCCGTGGCTCTGCGCAAACGCCGCCACGGCCGCAGGATCGCAGTCGTCGAGAACAACGTTCTCGCCGCAGCTCGCGGTGCCGCCGTTGCCCGGCGCGATGTAGAGCTTGCCGGCGCGCGGTGATGCTGCGAGCTTAGCTGCCAAAGCATGCTCACGGCCGCCGCTGCCCAACAACAGGATGTCGATGGTTTGAGTGTCCGCCTTCAAGGGTGCCTCCTCTATGGATGAATGGCCCGCTCCGCGCGAGCCCTTTGCAAGCAAATATACCCCTCGGCCGCCCGTCCGGGCTGCAAAGGGGTATATCGCAATAACCAAATAGTCCCGATTACTTCCAGAATCGGTTGATGATCTGCTCGCGACCAGCGCCAACGCCAATAAACGTCACGCGGGTGTGTGCCAGATCCTCGATAAACGCCACGTAGTCCTGAGCCTCTTGCGGCAGCTCATCAAAGCTGCGGCAACCGGTGATGTCGCACTTCCAGCCGGGGAGCTCCTCGTAGATGGGCTTGGCATGCTCAAAGCGCACCTGATGCTCGGGCACGCTGGTGTAGCGCTCGCCATCGACGTCGTATGCCACGCACACCTTGATGGTGTCGAAAGCCGAAAGCACGTCAAGCTTGGTCACGGCGATGTCGGTGAGGCCGTTGACGCGCGAGGCATAGTTGGCGATAGGGCCGTCAAACCAGCCGCAACGACGACGGCGACCGGTGGTCACGCCGTACTCATAGCCCTCCTCGGTCAGCGTGTGGCCGGCCTCGGACTCATAGGAAAGCTCGGTTGGCATGGGGCCCGAACCGACGCGGGTGATGTAGGCCTTCATGACGCCCAGCACGCGGTCGACGTTCTTCATGCCCACGCCGGAACCGGTGATGGCGCCGCCGGCGGTGCAGTTAGAAGACGTCACGTACGGATAGGTGCCGTGGTCGATGTCGAGCAGCGTCGCCTGGGCGCCCTCAAACAGCAGGTCCTTGCCCTCATCGATCATGTTGTTGAGCAGCAGGCTCGTCTCGGTGATGTAGGGGCGCAGGCGCTCGGCCATCGGCAGGTACTCGTCGCAAATCTGGTCCACGGTGTAGGTGGGCAGGTTGTAGATGAGCTCGAGCTCAGGGTTCACGCGGGCGAGAGCGGTCTCCAGCTTGTCGCGGAACAGTGCCTCGTCCAGCATGTCCTGCATGCGCAGGCCGATGCGGGCCATCTTGTCCTGATAGCACGGACCGATACCGCGCTTGGTGGTACCGATGTTCTTCTTGCCGAGCTTCTGCTCAAAGGCGCCATCCAGATCGATGTGGTACGGCATGATGACATGCGCGTTGCCGCTAATCTTGAGGTTCTTGGTGGTGATGCCGTCGGCCTCGAACATGTCGATCTCCTCAAGGACAACCTTGGGGTTGACGACGCAGCCGTTACCGATCACCGACACGTGGTCGGAATACATGATGCCGGAGGGCACCTGGTGCAGGCCGTACTTCTTGCCGTTGACGACGATGGTGTGACCGGCGTTGTTGCCGCCCGAGTAGCGCACGACGGCATCGAAGTCGCCGGCGACCAGGTCGCAAATCTTACCCTTGCCCTCATCGCCCCACTGGGCACCGACCAAAACGGTTGACGGCATGTTTACTCCTTACATTCATGGACTGTCTACGCGCCACGCCGGCACGCAGAAGCACAAAACATTCCCAGTATACCCGTGCAACGGGTGCCTGTCCTACTCCTCGGCATGTGCCCCATCAAGCTCATAGAACTTCGTGGATGCCGGCAGGAACATCAGGTCGACGTCGCCGATCGGGCCCGAACGGTTCTTGGCCACGACAATACGCGTAACGCCCTCGTCGGGTCGATCGTCGCGCGAGGCTTCGGCCTCGTCGGCGGAGCGGTCCAAGAACATAACGATATCGGCGTCCTGCTCGATGGAGCCCGATTCACGAAGGTCGGAAAGCTGCGGGCGCTTGCCGGTACGGGATTCGACCTGACGCGAGAGCTGCGACAGCGCGATGAGCGGGATCTTGAGCTCCTTGGCCATGATCTTCAGACCACGCGACATCTCGGAGACCTCGACGGTACGGCTCTCGGAGCGGCGTCCCGGCGGAGGACTCACCAGCTGCAGGTAGTCCAGGATGATGATAGCTTTCTCCTTGTTGTGGAGCATGCGGCGGCTCTTGGCGCGAATCTCGGTCACTGTGGTGCCGGGCGTATCGTCAATCAGAATATCGAGCTTGGACAAGGTCTGCGTGGCCTCGTTGATATTTGCCCACTGCTCGGGGCTAATGCGGCCCATGCGGAAGTCACTGATCGAGATCATGGCGTAGGCGCAAATCAGACGCTGGGCAATTTCCTTGCCCGACATCTCCAGCGAGAAGAAGCCGACGGTATAACCGGCAGCGGCAGCGTTGAGCGCCAGATTCAGGGCGAACGACGTCTTACCCACAGCAGGGCGGGCGCCGATGATGATGAGCTGGCCCTCGCGAAAACCCATGAGCATGCGGTCGAGCGACGGGAAGCCCGTGGGCACGCCCGCAGCCTGGCCGCCTGCCTGGCACACTTCCTCGGCCTCGTTATAGGCCTCGACCATAAACTCGGTCAGCGTCTTGTAGCTCGACTTGACCTCGCGCGCCGTGACCTTGAGCAACTTGCTCTCGGCCAGCTCCACGACCTCTTTGGTATCGGTGGGAGCGTTATAGGCCAGCGCGTTGATCTCGTTGGTGGCGCCGATCAGCTCACGCAGCATCGAATCGCGGCGAACGATAGCGGCATGGTGCTGCCAGTTGACGAGCGACAGGGTCTGACCCATCAACTCCAAAATGTAGGCCTCGCCGCCCACGGCATCAAGCTTGTTGATGCTTCGCAGGTAATCGATCAGCGAGATGGAGTCGATGGGAATGCGGCTGTTGTACATATCGACCATCGCGGTATAGATGGTCTTATGAATGGGCCGGTAGAAGTCATCGGGCTGCAGCTCGACCTGGGCCTCTTCGACCACCTCGGGCGATAGCAGCATAGCGGCCAGTACATTGGCCTCTGCATCTTGGTTTTGGGGAAGACCCAACTTGGAGCCGCGGTCCTCAACCGTCAGCCCGGTCTCCCTATCGTCATATGCCATGAGCATCCTCATTCATATCGCTTGCGAGCATCCATAGTATCAGCCACGGTCCCAAAACGCGCCGCGCGCCGCCAATCATCACCGAACCAAACGGATGAACGGTCCTGTATATAGGACTTCGACGCAACGTTCACCATGAAACTCACTCAGCGCAAAAAACAAAAGGGCGCCCTGGTTTCCCAGAGCGCCCTTCTTAGAACAAGATTGTTGCGTTGCAGCAAATGCTACTCGGCAGCAGCCTCAGTCTCGACCTCGGCGGTCTCGGCCTCGGCGACCTCAGCGGCCTCCTCGACCTCAGCCTCGGCAGCGAGCTCCTCGGCGGTAACGCCGACGAGAACGACAACCTCGGCCTTGATCTCGCGGTACAGCGAGATGGCAACGGTGTGGGCACCGGCAACCTTGATGGGCTTACCGAGCTCGACGCGCTTGCGGTCGATGTCCATACCGAGCTGAGCCTTGATGGCGTCAGCGATCATAGCGGCGGTAACGGAGCCAAAGAGGATGCCCTCGTCGCCGACCTTGACGTCAACGGTGACCGTCTTGCCCTCGAAGGCAGCCTTGGTCTCGTTGGCGGTAGCCAGACGGACGGCCTCGCGCTTGGCGATGTTGTTGCGACGCTCGTCAAGCTGCTTGAGGTTGCCCTTGGTGGCGGCAACAGCGAGCTTCTTGGGGAACAGGAAGTTCTCAGCGTAACCCTGAGCGACCTCTACGACGTCACCCTCGCCGCCCTTGCCCTTGATCTCATCGAGAAGAATAACCTTCATGATGCGTCTCCCTTCTTAGCCGCGGTCGCGGTTGCCACGAGAGGAAACCACGGGGACGGTGTACGGCAGGAGTGCCATCTCGCGGGCGCGCTTGATGGCATTGGCGATGTCATGCTGATGCTGCGTGCAAGCGCCAGTGACGCGACGGGGCTTGATCTTGCCACGGTCGGTCATGTACTTACGGAGAAGCTGAGTGTCCTTATAGTCGATGAACTCAGTGTTCTCCTTGCAGAACTGGCAGTACTTACGACGCGGCTGACGTGCAGAAAAATCATTAGCCATGTCAAAATACCTTTCATTTGGCAACTTCGGCGAACCGAAGCCGCCTCTCACTCAAAAATAGGTGAACAACCCTTAGAACGGGATGTCCTCATCGTAGACGTCGACCGCGGGCGGCGTAGCCACCGGTGCGGCAGGACGTGCTGCGGGCGCGGGAGCTGCGGGGGCGTAACCACCCTGATCGTAGCCACCCTGGCCACCACGGGAGCTCATAAACTCGATCTCATCGACGATGACCTCAAGCTTGCTCCGGCGCTGGCCGTCGCGCTCCCAAGAGCTGTAGCGCAGCTTGCCCTCGATCGCGACCTTGTTTCCCTTTGCCAGGAAACGGCTCACGGCCTCGGCGCGGGTGCCGAACATAGTGCAGTCGACAAAGTTGGGATAGTCCTCCCACTCGCCAGTCTGCGCGTTACGGCGACGATCGTTGACGGCGACGCCAAAGGACAGAACCTGGGTTCCGCCGGCGGTGGCGCGCAGCTCGGGATCGCGGGTGAGGTTACCGGTGATGTTCACTCGATTGATGCTCATAACTCACTACTTCCTCTTGGGGCACAAGCCCAGTCCAAAACGACAGTCTTACTCCTGGTCGTCGCGACGGACGATCATGTGGCGGACCACAGCGTCGGTGATGCGCAGGATGCGATCAAGCTCGGCGATCTGGGTAGGATCTGCGTGGAAGTTGATGAGGGTGTAGTCACCATCGGTGAGGTCGTTGATCTCGTAGGCGAGCTTGCGCTTGCCCCAGTCGTCAACGGAGTCGACCTTGCCAGCGCCCTCAGCGATCGTGGTATCGATACGCTTCATAACAGCGAGACGAGTCTCGGGGTCGAGCGACGGGTCAACAAAGAACAGCAGTTCATAAGCCTTCATATTGTCACCTCCTCTGGGCAAATGTGGCTTCAGGTCGTGAAGGTGCGCCTGAAGCAGGAAAAGACTTGGTAATTATATCTTTCAACCTCCTAGGCCGCAAGAATATGCAGCTACAACCTCATGACCTCCACATATGCCCATACTCGCACGACGTTTCATGCGTCTTCCAACCAAATGCTGACCAAGTGCTTGACGGATTTGTGGACAAGATACGACGCCGCGGGGACAAGCTGAGCCAAGCCACAGGTCAACGGGCACAAGGCTGTGGTCGCAAAATGCATACCAGTGGTCCACAGCGCCACCCAAAGATTTTTAAATTCATTGCCAAGTCGCTTATGAATACCCCTTTTGAACAATTGAGTTAATCAACCACGCTGGTCGGAAGCCGTTTTTTGGCACCTCAAACCCCACTGCAACGACAAGCGCGGCCAAGCGTTTTAAAAAATGCAAACTTTTCTGTTTGCACTTTGCGGTTCCTCGTGTATACTGACTTTCGCATTTAACGGAGAGTTGTCCGAGTGGCCGAAGGAGCACGATTGGAAATCGTGTAGGCGTCAAAAGCGTCTCCAGGGTTCAAATCCCTGACTCTCCGCCAGTTAATTCCAAAGCAGGCCTTCGAGCCTGCTTTGTTTTTACCCCACGCGGAGGGGTGGCAGAGTGGTTGAATGCGGCGGTCTCGAAAACCGTTTGGCCTGTATAAGGTCACGAGGGTTCGAATCCCTCCTCCTCCGCCATTTTGGTTGAGAAAGCTCCCGAAAACGGGGGCTTTTTTGTTTAGAGTCCCTTACAAGCAAATACGGCGGAGGAGGAGGGATTCGAACCCGCCAGGGCGCAAAGCGTAAAGAAAACGCGCCAGTGGCGCGTTTTTAGCGCAGCGCGGTCGGCGCAAGCCGACCGAATAAATTTTGAGCTCCGCTCAAAATTTAGACATCCCTCCTCTTCAACCCACACCCCCATCACGTTCAATCCCAACCCAACATCCCAAACATGTACATCACCCTCCAAAGATGTCAAAAAATGTCGTTTTTGGAGGGTGGTGTACACGTTTGTATATGACACACGCCGTGCATGAGTCGGCTTACTCGCATTCGGTATATTTCCCCACCTCAACGGACATAAGAGTTGGGTATCGACTCAGAGCGAGAGGTCCCCAATGGATACCCCTGTTCTCATTTCGCATAAAACTGCATGGCTCGTCCATCACGCGCCGCAAGGCCGGGTTCAAGCGGTCGCGCAACACGACTACCAGATAGGCGCAAGAGGTCTCTCCACCCAGCAACGCATCGCGCGCATACGACAGGCCCTCACCGACTGCGGCATTCCGCCCGATATGTTCAAGACTATCGATATCTCCGTAGTGTTTGCTTTCGAGCGAATTCGCACCAACGGCGTCACTTGCCATGTTCTCGGCCAAAGCCTACCCTATGGCCATATTGACGAGCTTACGCCCGGCATCTTTATCACCGACGAAGCCTTCACCTTCGTGCTCGCCGCCGAGTGGATGGATAGAATCGAATACCTCGAGTATGGCTACGAAGTTTGCGGCGACTATCGCATGGGCCTTAATCCCTCTGACCCTTATACCGAGCAACCAGCAACCACCTCCAAGGACGAAATTGTCGAACTGCTCGATCAACACCCTGGCAAACCCGGTGCCACACGCGCGCGACTCGCGCTCAGACATGTCTACGACCACTCGGTCTCGCCTATGGAGGCTGCATCGGCAATCGCACTTTCACTTCCAACAAGCGAAGGCGGCGTTGGCATTCGAGGCATCGAGCTCAACCGACCGCTCGAGATCCCTCAACGTCTTTGGCATTGCACCAAAGCCCGAACACTCAAAATCGATGCCCTCATTACCTATAAGCGCAGAGAGCTCGGCATCGAATATAAGGGTGGCTTTCACGACGAGACTGGCCGTAAGGGAGCAGATGCGGAACGCGAAGCTGTGCTCGCCCAAATGGGTTATCGCATTGTCACACTCACCTCAGCGCAATTTGCCAGTCAACTCGCTTTTCACCGTGCCATGAACAATATCCGCGAAGCACTCGGTATGCCCCGCTGCACGGATGCCGAGTATCAGCGAAAGCAAAACGAACTGCGAAAGGCACTTATCCGCAACTGGAAGGGCACGAAGGACATAGAGACGCCCTCCGAGTAACGTCGCCCGCTCGGCGCGCGCCAAAACATGTACATCATCCGCCAAAAACGACATTTTTCGACATCTTTGGAGGCTGGTATGCATGTTTGGAACCTATGACCGCACCCAACCCCTACCGTTTGCCGAGCAATAGGGTCGCAATCGCCGCCAACCATGTACTATGTACGGGCATTGTCCAAACCTGCAACTCAAAGGATTCCATCTTGCCCGTCGTCGCCGCTATGACCGTTACCTCACACGCCACGGATGCCATGGTCGCCATCCCGTTTTGGCTCGAAATGTTCGCCGTCGTCGCGGCTTCAATCTCGGGCGTGTTGGTCGCGCGCGAGCACAAACTCGACCTGGTGGGTGCAGTTGCGCTCGCCGTGGTCTGTGGCTTGGGCGGCGGTCTTTTACGCGACATGACGCTGCAGGTGGGCAACGTCTACATCCTCAACCAGCCAATGGCGCTGCCGCTTTCCATTGCCACGGCAGCCATCATCTATATTTTCCCGGCAATCGTCGACAAGCCCGAAAAACTCATTCCCCTGCTCGACATCATCTCGGTCGGCATCTACGCCGCCACTGGAGCAGACAAGGCGCTGGTCTACGGCTTTGCGCCGGCGGTGTGCATCATGATGGGCTTTTTCACCGCGGTGGGCGGTGGCATGTTGCGCGACGGCTTTATGGGCGTGGTTCCGGGCATTTTCCAACGTACTAACTTTTATGCCATCGCCGCCATCGCCGGATCGACAAGCTATGTGTGTCTCGTTATGAGCGGCATCATGAGCAATGTCGCCGCGCTGGTCGTATGCGTTGTCGTGACCATGGGTCTGCGCTGGCTCTCGCTGCGCTTTGACATCAAAAGCCCCACCGAAGAGGACATCGCGCGCTTTTTGCACCGCAAAAAGTAGATTGCGCGGGCTCATCCTTCGAAATACAACCGAGAGGTTCTTTTAGAGCGCCCACGCGTTGGGTACCCTGTTAGATGCATATCGAGCATCTAACGAAGGATTCACTATGCCCCGCAATCAATTCCCGTCGACCCAGCGCTGTAAAGCGTGGGGCCGCATCACCATCCTATTCGCACTCATCGCGCTGGCGATCACCGCGCTTCCCACGGCGTCGTTCGCCGGCACGGACACCGCAGGAAACGTACTTGCGACCGACAATGACGCCAATCCGTCCGGCGTCGAAGGTGACCTGTACTGGGCAGGTCAGAGCCTCAACCTGAACGACACCTCCATCCACCGCGATATCATCGCCGCGGGCGATACCCTCTCGATCCGCGACTGCACGGTGGGTGGCGCCGTCCGCTTGGCGGCGCGTACCATCGACGTTGCCAAGACCACGGTTGATGGCAGCGTGACCGTCGCTGGCCAGCATGTCGTGCTCAATTCCGACAGCACCGCCAACTGCTTCTACGCGATAGGTGAGACGGTTGCCCTGCGAGGCTCTACCAAGTCGGCAGCGCTTGCGGGCGACACGGTGACCATCGATGGCACCGTCGATGGCGATGTCGAGGTTTGGGCCGACAAGCTCATCCTGGGCAAGAACGCCCGCATCACCGGCACCGTGAACGCTCACGTCTCCGAGGACCCCGAGCGTGCCGCGGGAGCCGAGGTCGGTGCGCTCAAGATCGACCGCACCGAGAGCGAGGATACTTCCACCGTTAACGATGTCATCGGCGGTATCGTCGCCGCGGCACTCTCGACCTGCTTTGTCGCCCTACTGCTCGAACTCGTCTTTCCGCGCGCAACCGCCAGCGCCGCCGGCATGCTCCACCAGCGCCCCATGCCCCTGTGGGTGAGCGGTCTTCTGGGCACGATTGCTATCGTCCCCGCCGTCCTACTGCTAATTATCTCTATCGCTGGTCTGTCGCTTGCCGGAGCCCTCATGTGCGGTGTTATTGGCATCGCGCTGGTGTCGAGTGCCTTTGCAGGGTGCGCGATCGCGCGCATGGTCGGACACAGCCAGAACCGCTACGCCATGGCGGCCGCCGGCGGCGTGATCGCAGGTGCACTTACGGCAATCCCCCTCGTAGGCGATTTCATCAGCGGCGTAGCCTTTGTCTTCACGCTCGGCTACGTTATCCAGATCATCTGGCGCAACGCCCACCTCAAACCGCAGCAGCCGGCTAACACGCCAGAACTCCCCACCGCTTAGCAGCTAACCACCACAAAGGGGCCAGGTACCTTTGTGGTGGTGCAAGCGAACCTGTCCCCCTTGCACCAAAAAGGGCGCCGACCATCTCGGTCGGCGCCCTTTCTTGTTAGACGCTATAAAACCCAGCGCTTATTTGTTGACCTGACCGGCGCGGACGGCAGCCTTCTTGCGGTCGGTGGCGTTGAGCAGACGCTTGCGCAGGCGAATGTTCTTGGGGGTGATCTCGACCAGCTCGTCGTCGGCGATGTACTCCAGCGCCTCCTCCAGCGAGAAGGTGCGGGGCGGCACCAGCTGGACGGAGATATCGGAGGTCGAAGAGCGCTGGTTGCCCAGGTTCTTGGTACGGGCAATATTGACGACCATGTCGCCGGCCTTGCTGCGCTCGCCCACAATCATGCCCTCGTAGCACTCAGTGCCCGGCTCAACGAACAGCTGGCCGCGCTCCTGCAGCGTACCCAGAGCGTAGGCGACGGCCTTCTCGGTGGTCATGGAGATCATGGCGCCGTTCTGGCGGTTACCGATCTCGCCGGCATAGGGGCCGTACTCCAGGAAGGTGTGGTAGAACACGCCCTCGCCGTGGGTGACGTTCATGATGCGGTTCTTAAGGCCCATGATGCCGCGCGTCGGGATCTTGAACTCGAGGTGCGTCACGATGCCCGAGGTATCCATGCTCGTCATGATGCCGCCGGAGGTGCCGAAGACCTCAACGACCTTGCCCGAGTACTCGTCCGGGCACTCGACGACGGCCTGCTCGACGGGCTCCATCTTGTTGCCGTTCTCGTCCTTCTTAAACAGAACGCGGGGACGACCGACCTGGAACTCAAAGCCCTCGCGGCGCATGGACTCCATCAGAACGGACAGGTGCAGGATGCCGCGACCCGAGACCTCGACGCCGCTCTTGTCCTCGAGCTCCTCGATCTTCATGGTCACGTTGTTCTCGGCCTCGTTGAACAGGCGCTCCTTGAGCTGACGGGCGCCCACGATGTCGCCATCGCGGCCGACGAGCGGAGAGGTCGAAGCCTCAAAGACGATAGACAGGGTCGGCGGGTCGATCTCGATGGGCTCGAGCTCGACGGGGTTCTCGGGGTCGGTGTAGACATCGCCGATATCGGTGCGGTCAATGCCCACGACGGCGGCGATGTCGCCAGCGCCGACTTCCTGGCACTCGGTACGGCCCAGGTAGTCGAAGGTAAAGAGCTGCTTGACGGTAGCGGTAGCACTGGAGCCGTCGTTCTTGACGACCAGAATCTGGTCGCCCTGGTGAATGGTACCGGAGTACACGCGACCGATACCGATGCGGCCAACGAAGTTGGAGTGGTCGATGGTCACACACTGCATGGCCAGGGGCGCGGTCTCGTCAACCTCGGGCGCGGGCATGTCGTCGATGATCATATCGAGCAGCGGGTACATGTCCATGTTGCCGTCCTCGGGATCATGACGGGCAAAGCCGTTGACGCCGCTGGCGTAGATGACGTGCTCCATGGCAAACTCGAGCTGATCGTCGGTAGCGCCCAGGTCGGCCATAAGGTCGAGGCAGTCGTTGTAGGCCTTCTCGGGGTTAGCACCCGGACGGTCGATCTTGTTGATGACGATCATGATCTTGAGGCCGGTGTCGATAGCGTGACGCAGCACGAAGCGGGTCTGGGGCATGGGGCCCTCAAAGGCGTCGACCAGCAGCAGGGCGCCGTCGGCCATACGCAGCACGCGCTCGACCTCGCCGCCAAAGTCGGCGTGGCCCGGGGTGTCGATGACGTTGATCTTGACGTCCTTGTACTCGATAGAGATGTTCTTGGCGAGAATCGTGATGCCGCGCTCGCGCTCCTGGTCGTTAGAGTCCAGGACGCGGTCCTCGACCTGCTGGTTGGCACGGAAGGCATCCGTGGCACGCAGGAGCTTGTCGACCATCGTCGTCTTGCCGTGGTCGACGTGGGCGATGATGGCGATGTTCCTCAGATTGTCTACGCGCATGTAGTTCCCCTATCTTCTATCCATATACAAACGGCACGCGTATGCGGCCCGCCCAGCGATACAACGCTCAGCGGGAATATTGAGCCTTTTACCGAAAACTCGTTTATTTTAGCGATTTTAGATGAGAGGGGTTTCCTCACCTGCAGGTTCAGGGTCGCTCCACATAAAACCATCGCCGGCACCCATGCCCTCATACAGCACATATGCCGAAAAACCGCTCTCGAGCGTCGTCTCAAAGAAACTCACGAGCAGAGCGTCATGGTAGCCGCCGTCAATCTCGACGCAGCCGGTGTAGCCGATGGCATAGCGGGCGATACGGCCCAGGCCCTCGTCCTTAAGACCCATCTTGTGCTCGGAGATAAAGTTGGTGGCAGCCTCCAGACATGCCTCCTCGCCATCCTCGTCGAGCGCGGCCAGATAGCGGTTGGAAGCAGCGTCCTCGATCGCCACAACTACGCCCGGATTCTCACCGGCGGCAAGGTCGTCCAAGAACGCACCAATCAGGTCACATACCATGGCGTCGAGCTCGGCGGAGACGTTTCCGGCGTCCTGCATATCCTGTGCCATCTCTAGACCTTCCCATCGAATCCGGCGTCGTTACAGTTCTTGTGCCTCGGCAGCGATCTTGGCGGCAGCGTCGCGGGCGCGCACCATATCCATCGCGCGCTTGTCGAGTACCTTGATCTGGTTGGTCAGCATTACTGCATCGACCACACCCCAGATTACCAAGCCTGTTGAAATCGAAAACCCAAGCGCACCAACTGTACCACGAAGACGAGAACAGATTACCGCGACAAGGGCGGAGATGATAACCATCTTGATATAGGAGCCGCGACGCTCGCGAAGTGTGCGGGCCTGCGTCACATAGGCAATGCGAGCCGCCTCGGATGCCTCCGAGCGCATCTGGGCTTCACGCGCGATGGCGGCCGCTTCAGCCGATACGCGGGTACCCATCAGCGACCTCTCCGCTCGCGTGCCAGACATTTAGAAATCATCGGGGGAGAGCGTATGGACGAACTCGTCGAACTTCTCGAACTCCTGCTCGTCGTCGACTTCCTCGGCATGGGCAGAAACGGTACCCAGGCGATTCATGATGTCGTCCTCCACAAACATGGGGGCATTACTGCGCACGGCAAGGGCGATGGCGTCGCTGGGGCGGGCGTCAATCTTGCGCTCGTCACCATCGACCAGCACAACAATCGTCGCATAGAACACCGGCGGCTCGGCACGAACGATCTCGATGCGCTCGAGCTTGGCGCCCAGGGCATCGACGGTGTCAAGCAGCAGGTCATGCGTTATCGGGCGCTCGGCGCGACCGCTATCGATGCCACGGCTAATGGCCGCGGCCTCAAACGAGCCGGTCTGAATGGAAAGCGAACGCAGCGGTGCCGTCGAATCCGACTTGCCGCAGCGCTCGCGAAGCACGATAAGCGATGGCACGGGACCGGCGGCCATGACGATGGTCTCTATGTCGACGCGAACCATGGAACACCTCCGGTACGTAGCGGTTAACACGCGGCAGGGTCGCCGCATTGAATAGCTATACTACCCAATCTTTCGCCCAGCACACAAAATCAAAGTAGTTAATTTGGGACGGGGCTATTTTGACTACTTTTGTTGGATAAGAAAAAAGCCCCGAGGCAATGCCCCAGGGCTCTTAACGTTTTGATGGTGGACCTGACAAGATTCGAACTTGTGACCTCCCGGTTATCAGCCGGACGCTCTAACCAACTGAGCTACAGGTCCATCATGGTGGAGGTTAGGGGGATCGAACCCCTGACCTCAGGCTTGCAAAGCCCGCGCTCTCCCAGCTGAGCTAAAGCCCCATGGAGACTACACTTTTTGAATAAACGCTCCACCGGCTCGTGGCTCACGGTGGAGCGTTTATTTATCGCGGATGGTGGGCCTGACAAGACTCGAACTTGTGACCTCACGCTTATCAGGC
>CAJLJQ010000026.1:0-22864 GCA_905207015.1 uncultured Collinsella sp.
CGAAGCCTTCCGGGCCCTTTGCAATGCAAACATGCTTGCAAGTACGATTTAGCGGACCTGAGCGACGTAAGCGACGTTGGTCGAGGAGACCTTGTCCTCGAGCTGGACGCTCATGCGGGGATCGCCGGCGGTAGCGACGGTCAAATCGCCGGCCTCGACGTAGCCGAGCTCCTTAGCGGTCTCAATCGCCTTGACGATCGTGCCGTTGACGGTGCCCTGGGTAATCTCGGCCTGGTGCGGGATAACGCCCCAGTACATGATCATCTGCTGGACGGCCCACTCGTGGCGGGAGAACGCGCAGATCGGCATGTTGGGACGGAAGTGCGAGATCAGGCGAGCAGTACGACCGGTGGTCGTCGGCACGGTGATGCACTTGGCGCCAACGGTGGTGGCCATGTTCACAGCGGACATACCCACAACGTTGTTGACGACGCGGGTGCCGTGAGCATCGGCCGGAACCTCGAGCGGAGCGTGGGCCGGGAGGTACTTCTCGGTCTCGAGAGCAATGCTGGCCTGCATCTTAACGGCCTCGACCGGGTACTTACCGGCAGCGGACTCGCCAGAGAGCATAACGGCGTCGGTGCCGTCGTAGATGGCGTTAGCAACGTCGGCAACCTCGGCGCGCGTCGGGCGCGGGTTCTGCTGCATGGAGTCGAGCATCTGCGTAGCGGTGATAACGGGCTTGTAGGCCGCGTTGCACTTGGCGATGATCTCCTTCTGGATGTGCGGAACGAGCTCGGGCTTGATCTCGATGCCCAGGTCGCCACGGGCGACCATGATGCCGTCGGAAGCCTCGAGGATCTCGTCGAAGTTCTCGACGCCCAGGGCGCACTCGATCTTCGGGAAGATCGTCACGTGCTCGCCACCGTTCTCGCGGCAAAGCTCGCGGATGCCGCGGACGGACTCGCCGTCACGGATGAAGGAAGCGGCGATGTAGTCGATGTTCTCGGTCAGGCCAAAGAGGATGTCCTGACGATCGCGCTCGGTGATGGCGGGCAGCGAGATGTTGACGTTGGGCATGTTGACGCCCTTGCGCTCGCCGATCAGGCCGTCGTTCTTAACGACGCAGGTCATGTCCTGGCCGTCGACGGACTCGACCTCGAGGGCAACCAGGCCGTCATCGATCAGGATGAGGGAGCCCTTCTCGACCTCGGAGGGCAGAGCCAGGTAGTCGAGGGAGATGTGCTCAGCGGTGCCGTGGAAATCCTCGGACGTGGGCTGAGCGGTGACGACAATCTTATCGCCGGTCTTGACGGCGACCTTCTTGCCGTCGACCAGAAGGCCGGTGCGGACCTCGGGGCCCTTGGTGTCGAGCAGGATGCCGACGGGCAAACCGAGCTCCTTGGAAATACGGCGGACGCGCTCGATGCGACCGTGGTGCTCGTCGTAGGAGCCGTGCGAGAAGTTAAAACGGGCGACGTTCATGCCCGCCTTGATCATCTCGCGGATGGTCTCGTCGCTATCGCAGGCGGGACCCATGGTGCATACAATCTTAGTGCGCTTGTACATTCAGACCTCCATCTGACATCGTCTTGCGCTGATAGATAAACCATAAGAAATAAAACCGAGATGATTATAACGAAATGCCGACCGAATACCCCAAAAAATCGACCGTATGCCGAAATGGAAGTTCATTTTTTGCGGGAAAAACGGTATATGAAAAATCTTTACCAACCACTCCAACCGCTGCTATCTGGGCGATATGTCAGTTTGGCGATGTGCCGAAGAAAAAACGTTTTACCAATGTTGAGCATCACACGGTCTGCACCGTTGCGTGCGGACCATATTTCCAAACCGATTGTTTTGGCTAGACGCGTCTCTTTGGGGTACCATAGCTCCACTATCAACTGCCGCTCAGCACGGCAGCCTTGATGAGCCCTTGCCCTTCTCCTGGGAATTATGATCGGGCATCAATCTGCTGAGTGGCCCGAATCCCAGGAGGGGACTCTATATGCAAAAGGAATACCTGTCCGCCGCGGCGGAGGTGCTCAGCGACCAAGGTGTCGATGAGAACCTCGGCCTGAGCAACGACGAGGCGTCTTCGCGCCTCGCCAAGACAGGCCCTAACAAGCTCGAGGAAGCCGAGAAGACGCCGCTGTGGAAGCGTTTCTTTGAGCAGATGGCCGACCCCATGGTCATCATGCTGATCGTTGCCGCCGTCATCAGTGCGCTCACGGGCATGGTCAAGGGCGAGCCCGACTTTGCCGATGTTGCCATCATCATGTTCGTCGTTATCGTCAACTCGGTGCTGGGCGTGGTCCAGGAAGCCAAGAGCGAGGAGGCCCTCGAGGCCCTGCAGGAGATGAGCGCGGCGCAGTCCAAGGTGCTGCGCGACGGCAAGCTCGTGCACCTGCCGAGCGCCGAGCTCGTGCCCGGCGACGTGATCATGCTCGAGGCGGGCGACTCCGTCCCGGCCGACTGCCGCGTGCTCGAGAGCGCCACGATGAAGATCGAAGAGGCCGCGCTCACCGGCGAGTCCGTGCCCGTAGAGAAGCACGCCAACGTGATCGAGCTCGCTGCGGGCACCGATGACGTGCCGCTCGGCGACCGTAAGAACATGTGCTATATGGGCTCCACCGTCGTGTACGGCCGTGGTCGCGCCGTCGTGGTCGGCACCGGCATGAACACCGAGATGGGCAAGATCGCCGGCGCCCTGGCCGAGGCCAAGGAAGAGCTCACGCCGTTGCAAGTGAAGCTCGCCGAGCTCAGCCGCATCCTTACCATTATGGTTATCGTCATCTGCGTCGTCATCTTTGGCGTTGATATCATCCGCCACGGCGTGGGCAACGTTCTTACCGACCCGACCGCCCTGCTCGATACCTTTATGGTCGCCGTCTCGCTCGCCGTCGCTGCCATCCCCGAGGGCCTGGTCGCCGTCGTGACCATCGTCCTTTCGCTTGGCGTGACCAAGATGGCTAAGCGCCAGGCAATCATCCGCAAGCTCTCTGCCGTCGAGACTCTCGGCTGCACGCAGACCATCTGCTCCGACAAGACCGGTACCCTTACCCAAAACAAGATGACCGTCGTCAAGCACGAGCTCGCTGCGCCTAAGGAGAAGTTCCTGGCCGGTATGGCCCTTTGCTCCGATGCCCAGTGGGACGAGGAGCTGGGCGAGGCCGTGGGCGAGCCGACCGAGTGCGCGCTCGTCAACGACGCCGGCAAGGCTGGCCTCACCGGCCTGACTGCCGAGCATCCGCGCGTGGGCGAGGCCCCGTTCGACTCGGGCCGCAAGATGATGTCCGTGATCGTCGAGACCCTGGATGGCGAGTACGAGCAGTACACCAAGGGCGCGCCCGACGTGGTGATCGGCCTGTGCACCCATATCTACGAGGGCGAAAAGGTCGTCCCGCTGACCGAGGAGCGTCGCGCCGAGCTCGTGGCCGCCAACAAGGCCATGGCCGACGAGGCTCTGCGCGTGCTGGCGCTGGCAAGCCGCGCCTACACCGAGGTCCCGAGCGACTGCAGCCCCGCTGCGCTCGAGCGCGACTTGGTCTTCTGCGGCCTGTCCGGCATGATCGACCCGGTCCGCCCCGAGGTCGCCGAAGCCATCCGCGAGGCCCACGACGCTGGCATTCGCACCGTCATGATCACGGGCGACCACATCGACACCGCCGTGGCCATCGCCAAGCAGCTGGGCATCGTCACCGATCGCAGCCATGCCATCACCGGTGCCGACCTCGATCGCATGAGCGACGAGGAGCTCGACGCGCACATCGAGGACTACGGCGTGTACGCCCGCGTCCAGCCCGAGCACAAGACCCGCATCGTCGAGGCCTGGAAGTCGCGTGACCAGATCGTGGCCATGACGGGCGATGGCGTCAACGACGCCCCGTCCATCAAGCGCGCCGACATCGGCGTGGGCATGGGCATCACCGGTACCGATGTCACCAAGAACGTCGCCGACATGGTACTTGCCGACGACAATTTCGCCACCATCATCGGTGCCTGCGAAGAGGGCCGTCGCATCTACGACAACATCCGCAAGGTCATCCAGTTCCTGCTTTCGGCCAACCTTGCCGAGGTGTTCTCGGTGTTTATCGCCACGCTCATCGGCTTTACCATCTTCCAGCCGGTGCAGCTGCTGTGGGTGAACCTGGTCACCGACTGCTTCCCCGCGCTCGCGCTGGGCATGGAGGATGCCGAGGGCGACATCATGAAGCGCAAGCCGCGCAACGCCAAGGACGGTGTCTTTGCCGGACATATGGGTCTGGACTGTGTGGTCCAGGGCCTAATCATCACCGCGCTGGTGCTGGCGAGCTTCTTTGTGGGCGTGTACTTTGACATGGGCTACATCCACATCGCCGATATGATCGCCGGCAATGCCGACGAGGAAGGCGTGATGATGGCGTTCATCACGCTCAACATGGTCGAAATTTTCCACTGCTTCAATATGCGCAGCCGTCGTGCGTCGCTGTTCACCATGAAGAAGCAGAACAAGTGGCTGTGGGCTTCCGCCGCGCTGGCACTGGTGCTGACGGTGATCGTGACCGTGCAGCCGACGCTTGCCGAGATGTTCTTTGGCCCCGTGACGCTTGAGCTCAAGGGCGTTGTCGCTGCCCTGGGCCTGGCCTTCCTGATCATCCCGCTGATGGAGATCTACAAGGCGATCATGCGCGCGGTCGAGAAGGAGTAAGTTAACCTGTCCGGGCCCGCCCCTGCGTGTTTTCTTCTTCGCTGGTCCTCGCGCTTCGCGCTGCGGGATCGCTCGGAAGAAACCCCTCCCGGCGGGCGGGCCTTCGGATAACCTCTCGGGACCATTGGCTGAGGGAAAGTATGTGAGTCGGTCGAGCGTTTGCTCGACCGACTCTTTTTTGTGGGTAAAATACCTGCTCAGTTGTGTGGTTTTGTGCTGGGAGGCATCTGTGGGCAAGGCTAAAGCGAAGAAAAAGACGACGGGGGCGCGGGCTAAGCGTGATCGTCGTCGGAAGCTCGCGACCGAGGCTCCCGCATCTGCTGAGGAGTTGCTGGCGAGTGTACCGGGGCTTGACGCGCTGCGGGACGTTCCGGCGTTTGATGACCTGCCGGTCGATGAAGCCCAGCAGGCTGCCTTTGATGATTTCTGCGCGCATGTCGAGGAGCCCGAGCAGATGCAGCTTGGCGCCGTGGTGCGCTTGGATCGCGGGTTTCCACTGGTGGCGACTGCCGATGACACGTTTCGTGCCGAGCATGCTGTGGGGTTTGCCAAGTCACGCGGCGAGGACGAGGTCCTGCTGCCTGCCGTGGGCGATCGTGTGGCGGTGCGCCGCGCTCCCGGGCACGATATGGGCGTGATTGAGTGCGTGCTGCCGCGCCGTACGAGCTTTGAGCGTTGGCGCGGCCGTGCCCGCGGAGAGCGCCAGGTGCTCTGCTCCAACGTGGATAGCGTGCTAATTGTGCAGGCGCTCGGTGCCGGCGAGGTGCTGCTCGACCGTGTGGCGCGCTCGCTGGTGTTGACGCTCGACTGCGATGCCGAGCCGGTGGTGGTGCTCACCAAAGCTGACCGCTGCGATGCCGGGGAGCTCGAGCGCGATCTGGATCGCGTGCGCCGCCTGGTGGGTCCGGACGTGCGCGTGATCGTGACGTCCTCTGCCGAGGGCCGCGGCCTGGACGAGGTCCGTGCTTGCGTGCCTGTCGGGAGCTGCGCCATGATTCTGGGCGAGTCGGGTGCCGGCAAGTCGACGCTGCTCAATGCACTGCTGGGCCACGATACGTTGGCGACCGGCGGTGTGCGCGAACGCGACGACCAGGGCCGTCACACTACCGTCGCGCGCGTGATGGTGGCGCTGCCGGGCGACGCCGGCGTGATCGCCGATGCCCCGGGTCTGCGCAGCCTACCGCTCGTGGGTCACGAGCGGGGGCTGGCCCGCGCCTTCCCCGAGATTGTCGAGGCATCGCGCGCGTGCCGGTTTGGCGATTGCACGCATACCCATGAGCCGGGTTGCGCCGTTCGCGAGGCCGAGGACGCCGGGCAGATTGACAGCCTGCGTCTGGAAACGTTCCAAAACCTGGCGTCATCCATGCGCGTGAGCGCTCAAATGCTCGATCCAGATGTCCATCTGTAATTGATTTTTCCTATGACAGCCGTCTCCCAACTGTTCGGGAGACGGCTTTTTTGCTGCGGAAAAGCCTCGAAACATGCAGTTTGCTGACGTGCTGACCAAAACCTTGCCACGAGCTTGACGGGCAGGTCAGCTTTTGGTCAGCGATTGGTTTGACATCGAAAACCAAGATCGCGATTGCGCCGCTTTGCGCTCTGACCGCCCAGACAATGGTGGTACGGGCATTCGCCCGGCACTGCCATGAGAGGAGCGGCCGTGAACAAGAGCAAGCGCATCGCCATCAGTCTGGTCGCGGGCGTGCTCGCTGCGCTGCTCTGCATGGCTTACGGCTCGTCGATCCGCTCACGAGCCGAACAGGTCCAGGCTGAGACCTTGGCCAAGTACGGTGGCGATCGCGTCGAGGTATGCGTCGCGGCGCGCGATATCGATGTGGGCGAGACCCTCGATGAGACCAATGTCATAACCCAGGAATGGCTGACGAGCCTGCTGCCGCGTGACGCGGCGACCGAGCTGCGCCAGGTGCGCGGCGACGTGACGACTTCGCGTATTCCCAAAAACGCCGTGATCTGCAATGTCTACACCAAGGCCGAGAGCCACAAGCTCGAGGTGCCTAAGGGCAAGGTCGCCGTTTCGGTGGCGGTCGATGCCGAGCACTCGGTCGGCGGTGCTGCGGGCGTGGGCAGCTACGTGGATGTGTATGTGCAAAAAGACGGCGTGACCGATCGGCTGTGCGGCGCGTACGTGATCGATACCAGCGAGGATTCCGGTGCCACGCGCGAGGGCAAGATCGAATGGGTGACGCTGGCGGCTGACCCCGAAGACGTCAAGGAACTGCTGGGAGCCTCGGGCAAGGGAACGGTCAGCTTGACGATTCCCGCCACGGCGCGCGGCAAAAAGAGCGGAGGCGACGAGTGATGAAGGCGATCTGGCTTGCGTGCTGCGCGTGCGGCGATTACGGACTGTTACAGCGGGAAGTCGAGGGCCGTGATGTGGGTGCACAGGTGCTTCGTGTGGGTGACCTGGACGGGCTGGTTTCCATGGCGCGGGCGTTTCCGTCACGCCGCGGGGCTGCCATCATCGCGGCGTCTCTGTTTGATACCGAAGATGTGCGCAAGACTGTTGCGCGCCTGACGGCCGAAGGCCGCGTGAGCCGCGTGGTCGTGTTGATAGAAGCGCTCGATCCGTCGGATATCGAGGGGCTGTTTCGCGCGGGGGCGACCGAGGTCATCGCTGCACACAGTATATGCGGCAACGGGCGCGCGGGCGAGGGAGCGGTTGATTCCGATCGGCGCATGACGATTGAGCCCGATGCTTTTGTTGATAGGGAACCCGGGGCGCCTCGCGCTACAAGAGGCCCGCGTGTTGATGATTATGGAAAAGCGGAAGCCGAGCATGGTCGGCGCCCCCGGAACCCCCTTGTACACGATGACGCTGGAGGGCCGGCGCAGCATGCTGGCGATTCCCCGGCTGTAGATATGGGATACGTGCACGGCGTGAATCTGGCGGATGAACTCGATGAAGTTGAGGGCTTTGCCGGGTGCGGCGAGTTGTCGCTGATGCAGCATGAGCAGATTGCGCAGAACGAGCCTGCCTCGCAGACCGAACAAGCTGCCATGCCGGCTTGGACGCAGCGTGTGGTTGCGGCGGGGGAGACGGGGACGCTGTCACCGACGCCCGCCCCGCCGCCTCCGATGCCGCCGGCAGACGCTGCCGCTTCGCCGCATCGAGCTCCGGTCATCTGCGCCATTTCGGGTTCGGGCGGTTGCGGCAAGTCGACGATCGTTGCCACCATGGCACACACATCGTCGCTGTTGGGCTTGCGTGCCGCCGTGCTCGACCTGGACCTGATGTTTGGAAACCTTTACGACTTGTTAGGCGTCGATGCTCCGCGCGATATGGCGGCACTTATCGAGCCGTCGGCGGCGGGCACGCTCACCGAGCCGGATATCGTAGCCACATCGATGCGCGTGGCGCCGGGCGTTACGCTCTGGGGTCCCGTCGCGGCGCCCGAGCAAGCTGAGCTCATGGCGCGTCCGGTGGAGCTACTGCTTGATGTTCTGCGTCGTGAATCCGACGTGGTATTTATCGATACCTCGGTCTTTTGGGGCGACGCCGTGGCGGCTGCGGTGGCGGCGAGCGACCGTTGCCTGGTCGTTGGCGATGCGGCGGTGTCGTCCGCGACATCGGCGTCGCGCGTCATCGAACTGGCAAGTCGAGTAGGTGTGCCGCGCACGCGCATGAGCGCCGTGTTCAACCGGTTCGGTGCGCGCGGGGCAGACGAGGACGTCGCCATGCGCTTTGAGATTGCCTGTGCGTTGAGCTCCAAGATTCGTATCGCCGATGGCGGGCAGGATCTCGCCGCGCTCATGGCGTTTGGGCGCGCTGACGAGGCGGTGGGGCAGACCAGTGCTTTTGCGACTAGCATGCGCGAGGCCACGCGCGAGATGCTCGTGGAACTGGGGTGCGCCGTCGGCCCTTGGGGCGATATGGTCGCCGACCGTGCAACGCGTACCGAACGCCCGCGTATCCGCCTTCCCTGGTTGCGCGAGGGTGATCAGCGATGAGCCTGCAAACGAGGATTAAGGCTGCCGGCGCTGCAGCGGCGGCAGCGCCTGTAGATGCGGGGCGTCGCCGCGCGGTGAAACGACGCACCAAGCGCGCCGTGATGGACCGCATGGGTTACGACGAAGTGGCGCGTATCAGCGCCTATATCGACCCGGCACTTGCCCGCTCGGAATTGCGTCCTGCGGTGGAGGCGGCGCTCAATGTTGAGGAGCCGACCGATCTCGCGACGCCCGAGCGCGAAACCATCATCGACGAGATTTTGGATGACGTGGTGGGCTTGGGGCCGTTGCAGCCGCTCATCGAGGACGACACCGTTACCGAGATCATGATCAACGGCTGCCGCTCGGCTTTCTTTGAACGCGGCGGCGTCTTGTACCCCATCGAGCATGCGTTTGAGGATGATGAACAGATCCGTGTGCTTATCGACCGCATCATCTCGCCACTTGGCCGCCGTATCGACGAGCGCAGCCCCATCGTCAACGCCCGCCTCAAAACGGGTTATCGCGTCAACGCGGTGATTCCGCCTGTGGCGATTGACGGACCGATTCTCACCATCCGAAAGTTCTCGGACCGTATCTGCTCGCTGGACGAGCTTGTGGGGCTGGGGTCGCTGCCGCTTTGGTATGCGCAGCTGCTGTCGTGCGCGGTGTCGCTGCGACAGGACCTGGCGGTTGCGGGAGGCACGGGATCTGGTAAGACCACCCTGCTCAACGCGTTGTCATGTGAGATTTCCACCGGCGAGCGCATCGTGACGATCGAGGACTCTGCCGAGCTCAAGTTTGCGCATCATCCGCACGTGGTGCGCCTAGAGGCGCGCGAGGCTTCAATTGAGGGTGAAGGCGCGGTGACGATCCGCGACCTGGTAACTAATGCCCTGCGTATGCGCCCCGACCGCATCGTGGTGGGCGAGGTGCGCGGTGCCGAGTGCTGCGACATGTTGCAGGCCATGAACACGGGCCACGACGGGTCGCTCACCACACTTCATGCGGGTTCAGAACAGGAGACCGTGGTGCGTCTGACGTTGCTTGCACGTTATGGCATCGATCTGCCGAGCGAGCTCATCGAGGAGCAGATTGCCATGGCGCTCGACGGCATCGTGATGTCCGAGCGCCACGCCGATGGCAGGCGTTTCGTCTCCTCGTATTCGGGGGTGCGACGCGCCGCATCGGGTGGCGTAGAGCTCGAGCGCTATGTGACGTTCGATGCCGCCGAGCGCACCTGGACGCTTGACCGCGAGCCGCCGTTTATCGCAGAAGGCCTGCGGTCGGGGACGCTCACACAAGAGGAGGTGGACGAATGGAGATCACTGTGCCCCTCGTCGTAGGGGGCTTGGCAGGGCTTTCTGTCGCGACGGCGTGCGGGGCGGAACCTCGTGTGCCGCAGGTACCGCTGGCGGAGCTGGCACGTCAGGCGCTCGAGATGGTGGCAGAGAAGCTGCCGCGTGAGCTGGTGGAAAACGATCTGCTGAAAAAGATCGCCCGTTCGTGGGCATCGCTGGCTCCGGCGCATCGCCTTGGCCTCGTGATCGAAGATGCTTCGGGACGTTTGGCGTTTCTGCTGCTATCGAGCGGTGTCTGCTGCGTTTTACTAACGATGGTGTCGTTATCGCCCCTCGGATTTGCCTTGGGACTTGTTGCTCCGTTTGCCGTTGGTGCCGCTCGGGATGGCTTTGAGAGCCGGCGCGAGCAACACGATGCAGAAGAGGCAATGCCCGAGGCGTTTACCGCACTTTCCATGTCGCTTGCCTCGGGACATTCGCTGGCCCAGGGCATGCGCTTTGTGGGCGCTCATGCGCAAGAGCCAGTGCATACCGAGTTTTTGCGGGTGGCGGCGGCGATCGATTGCGGCATCTCGGCGACCGACGCGCTCGATGACTTGCTCGTGCGTATCGACGCCCCCGGTCTTTCGCTTGTGACCTTGGCGCTTAAGGTGTCTCAGCGCACCGGCGCTCCGCTTGCCGACTTACTGTCCGAGGCGTCGAGCATGGTGGGGGAGCGCATTGAGCTCAAGCGCCGCCTGGATGTTAAGACGTCGCAGGCTCGCATGTCTGCGCATATGGTCGCGGCGATGCCGGCGGGCATGTGCGCGGTGTTGGCGCTGCTTTCGGCAGATTTTCGTCGCGGTCTTGCGACGCCTGCCGGCGCGGGCGCTGTGGTGCTGGGTCTTGCCCTCAACGCCGTTGCCCTGGTGGTTATCCGGCGCATTATGCGGGTGGAGCTATGAGCGCCCCGGTTGCAGTTGCGGCTTGCCTGTGCGCCCTGAGTGTATTTGTCGCGACGGGTTTGGATCGGGCGGATGCACGCAAGATCGCAGGGGCCTGCATGCGCGAGGCGGTGCTGGTCGCTGCCGCGGGTCGCTCGGTGGTCGATGCTCTGACCGCGCGAGTGAAGGGCGCGGTTGGAGCGGGCGGCCCGGCGCGAGTGTCGCTCGGCGAAGTGTCCGAGATGATCGATGTTGTGCGCTTGGGTCTTTCGGCCGGTCTTTCGTTTGATGCGGCGCTTGAGATTTTCTGCGCCAACCGCCGGTCAGTGCTGGCTCTTCGCCTTGAACGCGCCTGTATGGCGTGGCAGGTGGGCGTGGGCACGCGTGAGGACGAGTTGTTGGCCGCCGCGCGCGACCTGGACGTGCGAGCGCTCGAGACCTTTGCCATCACGGTGGGGCAGGCGCTCGCCCTGGGTGCCCCACTTGCCGAGACGCTGGCCGCTCAAAGTCGCGAGATCCGTGCGGCTCATCGCGCCGCGGTCGAGCGCGAGATCGAGCGTGCACCCGTCAAGCTGCTGATTCCCACCGGCACGCTCATCTTGCCGGCGTTGCTTCTGTCCATATTGGGCCCGCTGCTGGGAGCAGGCGGGATGATGTAGGGAGGAATACATGAACACGATGACTGACGCTGCTGGCAAGGTCCAGGGCTGGGCGTTTTGCCGGGCGGCACATGTTCGTCAGCGCGCCAAGGAACTATTGCAGGAGGAGAGTGCACAGGGTACCACCGAGTATGCCATCTTGGTCGGCGTGCTCGTGGTGATCGCGATCATCGCCATCGTCGCATTTAAGGGCAAGGTCCAAGATCTATGGAACGCTATCAGCGAGGGCATCAACAGCCTGTAGAGGGCGAGCGCCCCATCGGGGTGCTGCTGGTGTTTGCTTGCCTGACCGTGGCGATAGCGGTGGTGCTTTGGGGGCTTAACGCCGCGCGGCAGCAGCGTCCTGGGACCGCCTCCGATTTGGGCTCAGATTCGGCGGTGGCGTCTCAAAAAGATGAGATGCGAGATGCGGACGATTCGGATGTCGCTGTCACGGCGCAAACCTTTCTGCGGGCGCTCGACAAGCGGTCTGGCACTGCGACGGATTCGCCTGAGGGCAACGCGATTGCGGTCCGGCTTGCATGGTCCGAGGACCGACCGATGACCGAAGCGGCAGCGGATATGCTGCGTGCCTATCGCGAGGTACCCACGGCACAACTTGCTCTGAGCGGCTATCTCGATATCAAGGGCAACGTGTGGGGCGCTATCGTGCGCGACGGACGCGGCTGGGTCGATATGGTGACGGTTGCCGCGGATACTGGCGATGCTTCGTGTCGTCTGCGCGCCGTGCGCCTGGTCCCGCAAACAATAAACTCAAAGGAGGGATCGTGAAATGCATGGCGTTCTGCGTGAAGAGGTTGCCCAAGCGACTGTGGAATACGCCATCGTCACGGTGGCGCTGTTATCGATCGTGCTGGCGATTGCGGGACTTTGGCGTGCTGGCACCGATGGGCGCTTGGCGGCGCTGGTCGAGCGGGCGGCATCCCATGGCGTTGCCTCGATGTCGGTTATCGACGCCGCTGCGGCCGCTAAGGACATCGCGTTGTATTGATGCCGCGCGCGAGGACCGGGCGCAGTCTACGGTCGAGGCCGCTTTTTTGCTGCCGACGTTTCTGACACTCATCCTTCTCGCGCTGCAACCGGTGTGCCTGCTCTATACGCGCGCGGTCATGGAGTCTGCCGCCGCCGAGACCGCGCGGCTCATGACCACGACGACGGCGGAGGACGACGATCTTAAGGAGTTCACCCGCCGCCGACTTGCCGCAGTGCCCAACGTTTCGATCTTTCATGCCGGCGGGCCGTTGTCGTGGGATATCGAGCTTGGCCGGGCCGGTGCGGGTGGCGTCTCGTCCGTGTCCGTTTCCGGCGAGGTCAAGCCGTTGCCTGTGATCGGTGCGTTTGCGCAGGCTATGGGTGGTACCGCCGAGGGCGGCTACGTTGAGCTCAAGGTCGATGTCTCGTATCAATCGCGTCCCGAATGGCTGGAGGGAGATTATGATTCGTGGATTGCTGCATGGGATTAGGCGCTGCCTGTTGCGGGTGACGCAAGGGTTTGCGGCCCGCCGTCGACCAGGCGCTCTCCGCAAACGAGGCGGCTTTATGGGTCGAGCCGGTGTCGATCTGTTTATCGAAGACGGCGCCTATACCACGCTTTCTTCTGCCGTGGTCATCCTAGTGGTGCTCACATTGTTGTTTTCGTCGACCGCGGCGATATGGAGCATGTCGCGTGCCGGGGATACTCAGGTGGCGGCTGATAGTGGCGCGCTGGCGGGTGCCAACGTAGTGTCGTCCTATCACACGGCTGCCACGGTGGTTGATGCGAGCATCTTGAGTCTGGGGCTGGCGGGGTTTGCCACGATCGGGACGGGCCTGGTCGCCATCCTCATCCCGGGTGCCGAGCCGGTTGCCGGCAATATGGTCGACACCGGGATTGAGATCATTAAAACGCGCAACAAGTTTGCCAAAAGCGCATCGGAAGGCTTACAGAAAATCGAGACGGCTCTGCCGTATCTGATCGCCGCGCGTGCCACGCAGGCGGTGTCGGCGCAGGATACCGATAGTGTGACCTATACCGGTACGGCGCTTGCCGTGCCCAGGACATCCGAGTCTGACTTCGCTGCGCTCGAGGGGTCCGAGATCTCGACCGATGCCATTAAAGACACATCAGATGATTTAGAGTGTGCGGCCGAGGAGCTGCGGAAGGCTTCTGAGGACACGGCGAAGGCTAAAGAGCGTGCTTGGCTGGCGGATTGTGGTGGGTCTGACAAGGGCTCGGTCGGCAGCTGTTCTTGCATGTGGGAGCGTGCGAAAAGCCTAACGGATCTCTCCGGTGTTCAAAATCCGCATTACTCATCGAGCGTTACGTGGGAGCCCCAAGTTGCCCTTGATCGCGCGAAGGACTACTACCATTGGCGTCTGACAAATGAGAAGCCCCACGGCTCGAGTGTCGAGATGAAGGCAGAGTCTGCGGCGCGTAAGGCGTTTTATACCTATGCGAGCGCGGAGGTCGATCGGGCGCATATAACCGAGAACGGAGACAGGGTTTCCTCCTATATTCCGCTGCTGCCGCGCAACTCTGATGAGGTTCGGGCGACGGAACTCTATACCGATGCGGTGTGGCCGACTAGCGTGAACGATGACAAGGCGTATCTGCATTACGGGACGACCTGCCCTAACTATAAGAAAGGGACGCCGAGCGGATTTGCTTCGGTTGCCGATTACGATGGACAGGATAAATGCAGCAAATGCCATTTTGGCGTTTTGTCGCTTGGTGCTGTTGCGGCGCCTTCAACCTCTATCGAAAACGGCTTCGAATATCACTTCGACGAGTTCAAAAAGGCCTTGGAGGAATACGTCAAATGTCGGAACAAAGAGCTTGAGCTCATGCGTCAGACCGAGGATGAGGCCGACCGTGCGAGCAATGCGTTTGACCAGGCCATTAAAGCGCTTTCGGGCGAGCGTCCGCGTATCGCTCCGCCCGGTCGCAACGGCGTGGTTGCCTTTGCGGTTTCGGGTGCCATCTCGAGCCCCGATGAGCTCAACTCTTCGTTTAACACGGCAGTCAGGCTTGGCGATCGCGGTGCCATCTCTGCCGCGGTGCTGGCGCCCGATGAGGCGACGGCGCAAAACAACGTGCTTTCGCGATTTTTCTCGACATTGAAGGAACGCTCGGGTGGCGTTGCCGGCGTACTCGATGGCGTCATGGATGTCTGGGGACGGCTGCTTGTGGGATACGGAGACATCCAAGGTTCGGCCGACGAACTTATGGACGAGATGATTAAAGGCCTAGGAGGGGGCAGCGGCGCGTTGGGCTCCATCGCATCGTGGCTCGGCGATACCGTTTCGGCGTCCGTGGCGGCGCTGGGTTTGGAACCGTGCGACTTGCGCCTGCGAAAGCCGGTGCTGACTGATTCCGCCAACGTCATTAAGAGCCCGGAGTCTGACATTGCTGGTCTCTCTCAAGCGCAAGACAAACTGCGAAGTATTCCGTTGGGCGTGACCGATCCCAAGGCGCTTTGCGAGGCGTTGGAATATCAAGTCGAACGCACCATCAGCGGTACGGTGTTCACGCTTGCGGAGATTCCTCTGCCCGGCGGCGGCTCCATCCCGCTCACCGTCGATGTCGCCACGCTGGTTGGCGCTCTGGGCGGTGGGTCGTAATGAGTATCCGCATGCGTCTGCGCGAGGAGCGCGCCCAAGCGACGGTGGAGATAGCAGTGGTTACGCCCGTTTTGCTGGTGCTGGCACTCATCGTATACAACGTCATGATCTATGCCAGCGCTGTCGCGCGCTTCGACCGCGTGGTGCCCGACATCGTGTTGGCGCACGCCGTGGCGCCGAGCGGGGAGGGCGACGAAAGCTCTGTCGATGCCTCGGCGACGGTCCGGACTCAAATTCTGAATGCCATGGAAGGCTATGACTTGCAGATCGAAGTGTCGAGCGAGCAAGGCGCGGAGGCATCGGATGGTGGCCTGCTCTCCCTATCCGGTACGTTTAGGACCTACACCTGCACCATGCACTATGAGCCGTGGCCGACTTCTCTCAGCATCGCTGGCGTTCCGCTGGGGGCGCCGACAACGTTGTCGCACGAGCGCGCGGTGACGGTCGATCCATGGCGTCCGGGGGTGGTCATGTGACCGCGGTCTCGTCCTACATCGCCTACGCGCGGGCACTCAATAGGCTGGGCTGGACGCCGGCCGAGTTTGCGGTGGCGGAGTCGTTTGCCGTGCGCCTGCGCGGCATGCTGGGACGGTGTCCGGTTGCCGCCAACGGTCTGCCGCTCGTCATGGCATTTCCACGCTGCTCTTCGGTCCATACGTGTTTTATGGCCTATCCCATCGATATCGCCTTTATCGATGCACGTGGCTATGTCCTCGTATGCTACGAAAACGTACGTCCCTGGCGTATGTGCTCCTGCCCCGGCGCCTGGGCCGTACTAGAGCGTCCTTCAATCATTGTTTCGACCCCTGCTCTCCAACGCGTGCCGGCTAAGAATTGGCGACAGCGGACTTTCGTCATACGAAATTGGGTAAGATGGAGGAGAAGATGCATGGATGTTGAGATCCATCCCAACGCTAAAAAGCACCTGACGGAAAAGCAGGTGCTTAGCGCTTGGCTTGCGGTTACTGAGTGCATTCGTCGCGAGCCGAAGGACGAGCCGCCGAGATGGCTTGCGATTGGATGGCTCCCAGACGGACGAAGCGTGGAGCTTGTCGCGGTCGAGCTTGTCCGTGGGGGCTTATCATTCATGCCTTGTCTCCAGTCCAGAAGAAATTTTGGCAGGAGATTGAACGGGCTCGGCAAAGGGGTCGATGATGGGCAAGACGTATACGGCCGCTAATGGTCGGGTTGTAACGGATGAAATGATTGACGCGTGGTGCGAGTCGTACGAGCGCGGAGAGTTTCCGGATGGCGAACACACCGTTGGTGGGATCGTGCATGGACGGCCCCCACTCTCAGGTGAGGGGACGGCAACGCTGTCGGTCAAGATTCCTCTGGGAATGAAGGAGGCCATTCGTCGACGGGCGGCTGCCGAGGGGATGACGCCAAGTGAGTTTGCCCGTGCGGCTCTGAGCGAAAAACTTCTTGCTGCCGGCTGATGCCTCTGACGTGCCGATTTATAGAACCGAGGCTGTGCTCAAAAACTTTTTTAAAATTCTCGGTTGACCGGAACGCGTCCTTGGTTATACTAATCAAGCCTTGAAACAAGGCACACCTCAAATGGCTGGGTAGCTCAGTTGGTAGAGCAGAGGACTGAAAATCCTCGTGTCAGGGGTTCGATTCCCTTCCCCGCCACCTTGAATTGACTAGGACCTCTGCAAAGGGGTCCTTTTCTTTTATGTAGCCCTCGCACGGAATCGAACCCCGTGAGGGCGCGGAGCTGAGTAAACGCGTAAGCGTTTGCCAGCGCAGCTCGCAAGGCGCGTAAGCGCCGCAGCGGTCCGTCCGCGCAGCGCGCGGACGCGATTCCCTTCCCCGCCACCTTGAATTGACTGGGACCTCTGCAAAGGGGTCCTTTTCTTTTATGTAGGGTTCTGCGGAAACTGCGTCCCAGAATAAGGGCTCAGAACGGGACACACTTTCCGGTGCCTGCCTCCGGCGCGCGTACACACCTCGTCGCACCATTTCGAGTCCGTCTGCTCCCAGACATTCCTCCCACTTTCGCGTCACTTTGCAGACCGTTCGGTCGCCTGTCCGCACACGCGGGTATACTCAAAACGATACTTATCCTACGCAATACGATGCGGGTTCGACCTGCATGATCCGAAGGGGGCAGTGATGGAGAGGATACTCGGCGTTAATCTCTCTGGCTGGTTTATTCCCGAGCCTTGGGTGACCCCGTCGCTGTACGCGGCGACCGGTGCATCCAACGCGGCTGAGCTACAGGAGGCCATGGGTACCGCCGCCTATAACGAGCGCATGCGCCGCCATTACGAGACGTTTGTGAGCGAGGACGATTTTCGCCGCATGGCGCAGATCGGTCTCAATGCCGTGCGTCTGCCGGTGCCCTGGTATGCCTTTGGCTCACAGGAGTCCGATGCCTCCTACATATCGGTTGTCGATTACATCGACCGCGCAATTGAGTGGGCTGCCAAGTACGACATCCGCGTGCTGCTCGATCTGGCAACCGTGCCCGGTGGCCAGGGCGATTCCAACGATTCGCCCACCACGCCGGAGGCTGTCGCCGAGTGGCATTCGTCCACCAACGGCCGTCATGTCGCACTCGACGTGCTCGAGCGCTTGGCCGATCGCTATGGCGAGGCCGAGAGCCTGCTGGGCATTGAGCTGCTGGACACGCCGCAGATGAGCGTTCGCAAGAGCCTCTTCACCATGACGGATGGCATTCCTGCTCACTACCTGCGCAATTTCTATCGCGATGCCTACGAGCTCGTCCGTTCGTATATGCCCGAGGATAAAATCGTCGTCTTCTCGTCGTCGGGGCATCCCAGCGAGTGGAAGCATTTTATGCGCGGCGCCAAGTACAAGAACGTCTACATGGACCTTCACCTGTACCATTACCGCGACGAGTATGCGCTCGACATCACGAGCCCTCGCGGGCTGACGACGGCGATTTCGCGTAACAAGCGCGAGCTTAAAGAAGCGATTTCGACTGGGTTCCCCGTGCTGGTGGGCGAATGGTCGGGCGCGGCGATCTTTGCCAACTCGTCGGTTACGCCCGAGGGCCGCAATGCCTACGAGCGCGTGTTTATCGCCAACCAGCTGGCTTCGTTTGCGCCGGCTGCCGGTTGGTTCTTTCAAACGTGGAAGACCGAGAAGCGCATTGCAGCATGGGACGCCCGCGCGGCGCTCGGTACGCTCGAGCGCGGCATGATTGAATAGGTTGATATGACGCAAAACAGCGCCCATACGGGCAAACTCTATGTGGTCGGCACGCCCATCGGCAACCTGGGTGACCTGTCCCCGCGCGTTGGCGAGGCCTTTGCCGCTGCCGATGTCATCTGCTGCGAAGACACGCGTGTGACGTCAAAGCTGCTGATGCACCTGGGCATTTCCAAGCCGCTTGTCCGTTGCGACGAGAATGTGATCGCTAGCCGCGCTGCCGGCCTGGTCGACCGTCTGCTGGCGGGGGAGACCCTCGCCTTTGCCTCGGACGCCGGCATGCCGAGCGTGTCCGATCCCGGCCAGGCGCTGATCGAGGCGGCGCGTGAGGCCGATGTGCCCGTCGAAGTTATTCCTGGGCCCTCTGCTTGCGTCACGGCGCTTGTTTCGTCCGGCATTCCCTGCGAGCATTTTTTCTTCGAGGGCTTTTTGGGCCGAAAGCACGGCGACCGTGTGCGCCGTTTGCAGCGCCTTGCCGTGGTGCCCGGCGCACTCATCTTCTACGAGTCTCCACATCGCATCGTGGCGACGCTCGAGGCCGTGGCGGAGGTCTTTCCCCAGCGTGAGGTTGCCGTCTGCCGCGAGCTCACCAAGCTGCACGAGGAGGTCTTGCGCGGGCCCGCTGACCAGCTTGCCGAGGAGCTGCGTGCTCGCGGCGAGGTAAGGGGCGAGATTGCGCTGGTCATCGCGCCGCCGAGCGAGGATGAGGAGGCCGGTATCGTGCCGGTTGGCGCCGCGGCAGCGGATCCCGACGAGGCCCTGCGCGAGGATATCCGCGCCGCGCTCGAGGAGGGGGAGCCCGCGTCTGCGGTGGCCAAGCGCCTGTCTCAGAAGTATTCGCGCCGCAAGCGCGATGTCTATGCCATAGTGCTCGATATGCAATAGATGGAGGATATCCAGCCCTTGCGCTAGAATCATCCTCTGTATGCAACGTTTTTCTGGAGGACAAACCCCATGGATCAAAGCAAGCCTTCGTTCTTTATCACGACGCCCATCTACTACGTCAACGCCGATCCGCACCTGGGCACGGCTTATTCCACCATCATCGCCGACGTTCAGGCTCGCTATCGCCGTTCCGCCGGCTATAACGTCAAGTTCCTGACCGGCATGGACGAGCACGGCGAGAAGGTCGCCGAGGCCGCAGCCAAGCATGGCATGACGCCGCAGGAGTGGACCGACAGCCAGGCTCCGCACTTCAAGGAGCTTTGGAGCAAGCTCGAGATCTCCAACGACGACTTCATCCGCACCACCGAGCCGCGCCAGCATCATGCCGTGCAGTACCTGTGGGAGCGCATGAAGGAGTCCGGCTATCTGTATAAGGGCAGCTACGACGGTTGGTATTGCGTGCCTGACGAGACCTACTTCACCGATACGCAGGTCCAGAAGGGCGACGAGGAGTACGGTAGCGTTGGCCAGCACCTGTGCCCCGACTGCCACCGTCCGCTTGAGCGCGTGCAGGAGGAGTCCTACTTCTTTAAGCTTTCCGCCTTCCAGGACAAGCTTCTCAAGCTCTATGACGAGCACCCCGACTTTGTCGAGCCTGCGTTCCGTATGAACGAGGTACGCAGCTTTGTCGAGGGCGGCCTTAACGACCTTTCCGTGAGCCGTACGAGCTTTGACTGGGGCATTCAGGTCCCGTTTGACGAGGGTCACGTGACCTACGTGTGGTTCGATGCGTTGCTCAACTATATGACGGCCGTCGGCTACGGTGTCGACACCGACGAGGCCCGTGCCGAGCTGGCCTATCGCTGGCCCGCGCAGTTCCACATCGTGGGTAAGGACATCATCCGCTTCCACTGCGTCATTTGGCCCGCGATGCTCATGGCCATCGGCGAGGCCCTGCCCGAGCACGTCTTTGCCCACGGCTTCCTGACCGTGCGCAATGCCGAGACCGGTAAGGCCGAGAAGATGTCCAAGAGCCGCGGCAACGCCATCGCTCCGCAGGATGTTATCGACATGCTGGGCGTCGAGGGCTACCGCTATTACTTTATGACCGACGTGGTCCCCGGCACCGACGGCGCCATCAGCTTCGATCGTATGGAGCAGGTCTACAACGCCGATCTGGCCAACAGCTGGGGCAACCTCATTTCGCGCTCGCTCAACATGAGCGCAAAGTACTTTGACGGCTGCGCCCCGGCTAAACCGGCGTCTGCCGACGCGTTCGATAACCCGCTGGCAAAGATCGCCGATGGTCTGGTCGAGCGCTACATGGCCAAGATGGACGTGCTCGATTACGGCGGAGCCAAGGACGAGGTCATGGAGCTCATCCACGCCGCCAACCACTACATCGAGGACTCCGAGCCTTGGGCACTTGCCAAGGACGAGGCCAAGGCTGACGAGCTGGCGTTTGTGATCTACAACCTGCTCGAGGCCATCCGCATTGCCGCTCACCTGCTGATGCCGCTCATGCCTCAGACCTCTGCCGAGGCCCTGCGCCGCCTGTCCTGCGAGGACGAGGCCACGAGCGACGACCTCAAGGGCATCTGCACTTGGGGCCTGCTTGCCGGTGGTCAGCCCGTTGAGAAGGGCGAGCCGCTGTTCCCGCGTCTGGGCTAAGACGCCGCGCACCATATCGGCAATTTGCTGTTTAGATGTAAGGGCATGGCCGCAACGGTCCATGCCCTTTTGCTTTACGATGCAGCCACCATGTTAAGGAGGCAACCATGACAACTTCGCCTTTGGCAAACCCCACGGCAACTAGGGAGCTGCTAGAGGAGTTTGGCCTTGCGACCAAGCATCGCCTGGGCCAAAACTTCCTGATCGACAACCATGTGATCGAACGTATCTGTGAGCTCGCTGAGCTTGCGGGCGATGAGCGCGTACTCGAGGTAGGTCCGGGTTGCGGCACGTTGACACTTGCGCTGCTGCAGGAGGCGGCGTGCGTTACGTCGATTGAGGCCGATCCCGAGCTTGAGCCGGTGCTTGACGCCCATGCCGCCGACTATGCCAACTTCCGCTTTATCATGGGCGATGCGCTCAAGGTGGGCCCGGAACAGATTGAGCAGGCTGCGGGCGGTGAGCCGACGGTGTTTGTCGCGAATCTGCCCTACAACGTGGCGGCGACGATCATCCTTCAGTTCTTCCAGACGATGCCCGCACTTAAGCGCGCTGTCGTCATGGTGCAAAAGGAGGTTGCAGATCGTATTGCCGCCGTGCCGGGCAACAAGACCTATGGCGGCTACACGGCAAAGCTCGGCCTGTATGCGCAGGTGACGGGGCGCTTTGAGGTGCCGCCGCGTTGCTTTATGCCGGCGCCGCACGTGGACTCGGCCGTCGTGCGTATCGACCGTGTTGACGGTGTGGTGCCCGAAGAACTCGATCGCGAATTTATGGCCCGCGTGATTGACGCTGCATTTGCTCAGCGTCGCAAGACCATCCGCAATTCCATGAGCGCCAACGGTTTTGCCAAGGACGTGCTCGATGCCGCCTTTGAGGCTTGCGGTATCGCACCCACCACGCGCGCCGAGACGCTTGATGTTGCCGACTTTGTCCGTCTGGCCCAGGAGCTAATCCATGATGCCTAAAGCCGAACGCGTGACGTTTACCAAGAAAAAGAAGACGGTTGCTTGTCCCGTGCCCTTGGCACCGCTTGCTGACACGCATGCGCATCTGCTTTCGTTTTGGGGCAAAGAAGTGCCCGAGACACTCGTGCGCGCCAAAGCCGCGGGCATCGACCTGTTGGTGACGGTCTTCGATCCCATTGCCGATAAGCGCAGCGTGACGGACTATAGCGACTGGCTGACGCGCGAGATTCTGCCGATGCAGGATATCCCGCAGATCAAGTATCTTGCCGGCGTGCATCCGTATGGCGCGCCGGACTATACCGACGACATTCACGCGCAGGTTGTTGCTGCGCTTGATGACCCTTTGTGCGCCGGTATTGGCGAAATCGGTCTGGACTACCACATGGATTACGACGACGACATCACGCCGGCGCCCCACAGCGTGCAGATTGATTGCATGGCACGTCAGCTCGAAGTCGCCGTGCGCTGCAATGTGCCGGTGGAGTTGCACCTGCGGCACGAGGACTCGGATGGGGAGCGCACCTCGCATATGGATGCGTACAACGTGCTTCGTGAGGTGGGCGTGCCCCAGGCCGGTTGTGTGCTGCACTGTTTTGGCGAGGACCGCGCCACGATGGAGCGCTTTGTGGAGCTGGGCTGCTATATCGCCTATGGTGGTGCGGCCACCTTTAAGCGCAACGACGACGTGCGCGAGGCATTTGCGGCGACCCCGCTCGACCGCATTTTGTTCGAGACGGATTGCCCGTATATGGCGCCGGAGCCCATTCGCGGTCTTGAATGCGAGCCAGCAATGATCTCCATTACGGCAAACGCGCTGGTTAACGACCGTGTCGATCGCACTGGTGAGGACGCCGAAACAATCGCGCATGCCGCTTGGGAAAATGCCTGCAAACTTTTTCAAAAATAGTTCTTGCGTTCGCGGTGGCGCTCCGTTATTCTAATTTCTGCACGCGGGCGTGGCGGAATTGGCAGACGCGTACGGTTCAGGTCCGTATGGGGGCAACCCCATGGAGGTTCAAGTCCTCTCGCCCGCACCATTTGAAACGAACGCCCTCTCCGGAGGGCGTTTTTCATTTTCTGTTCAATCACTTCTCAC
>CAJLJQ010000027.1:0-22819 GCA_905207015.1 uncultured Collinsella sp.
ATCTGCCATCAAAAAAGGGGCGCGACCGCAATGGTCACGCCCCCTCAACATCAACTATATGCCGCTCGGTCCCTACGCGAGTTTGGCTCCAACGATCTTTGCTGCTGCCGGCTTATCGAAGTTGCCGCCAGTGGCCTTACCCAGAGCGCCCATGACCTGGCCCATCTGCTTCTTGGACGTGGCGCCCAGCTCGGCGATGACCTGCTCGATCAGGGCCTCGAGCTCCTCGCCCGAAACCTGCGCGGGCAGAAGGCTCTCCAGAATCTTGACCTGCTCGGTCAGGTTGTCGGTACGCTCTTGGTCGGTGCCGGCCTTGATGGACATCTCCAGCGTCTCGCTCGTCTGCTTAATCAGACGCTTGATCATGCTGTTGACGTCTTCCTCGGTCACATCGCGGCGCTCGTTGACCTCGATATTCTTCACCTCGGCCTTGACCTGGCGAATGATGGACAGGCGAACCTTGTCCTTAGCCTTCATGGCCGCGATCATTTCCTTCTGCAGCTCTTCGTTGGTCATCTGCAAATCCTCTCTAATAGCGTGGGCGGCACTCGCGCGAGCACCGCCCCATGATTACTCAGTCGTCGACGAATCGTCGGTCGAGCTCTTGGTGACGCCCTTCAGGCTCACGTTGTAGGGCACATCCTTGGGCATGGGGTTGACGGTAATGTCGGCGTCTTTCTTGTACTGCTCCAGCCACTCGCTGTATGCAGTACTGGCCGCCTGCGTCTTCACCACGTTGGAAACGTACTTCTTGATGTCCTTGGGCACCTGCTTGATGTCATCGACCTGGCTATCGACATGGAAGTAGTCGGTGCACTTGATGATGTGGTAGCCATAGGTCGACTCGACGACTTCGCTCACGTCGCCCTTGTTGAGCCCCTCGAGCGCCGTCTGGTAGCTGTCGACAAAGGTGGTGAGCTTATCCCAGCCCACATCGCCCTTCTTCTCCTTGGAACCGGTGTCCTCGGAGTACTGTTCAACGGCGTCCTCAAAGCTCAGCTCACCGGAGTTGATCTTGTCCAGGCACTCCTGCGCCTTGGCCTTGGCGGCAGCCTTGTCCTCGTCGGAAGCGTCGGAATCAACCTTGATCAGGATGTTCGACGAGCGACGGGCATCGTTGTAGTTGGACAGGTTCTCGTTGATGTAATCGACGATCTCGCTGTCCTTGGGCTTGCTGGTGGGCGCCACAGCATCCTTAAGCTTTTGCTGCGCCAGGCTCTCCTTGAGCGAGTCCTTGTAGGTGTCCTCGGTGTAGCCGTAGGTCTTAAGGGCCTTCTTAAAGGCCTTGGCACCGCCCGCGCTCTTGCACGCGTCCTTCCAAGCCTTCTCGACCTCCTCGTCCGACACCGTCACGCCGTTCTCCTTCTGTGCCTGTTGAAGCAGAATCTGCTGCGTGTAGGAGTCGATGAGTTGCTTGCGGTACTTCTTGGGCGTGAGGTCGTTGTCGACCAGATACTGTGCCCAGTCCTTGTCCTTGGTGTAGCCGTAGGACGTGCGCATGCTCATGATCTGCTTGGTCACGGTGTCCTCGGTGAGGTTGGTGCCGTTGATAGTGGCAGCTACACCGCCGGTAAGCTTGTAGCCCGAGGTATCCTCTGCCTGCGACATCAGGCCGGAGCACGCCATGGCCGAGACGGAAAGCAGCATTGCCAGCACGCCGATGACCACCAGAACGATCTTGACGGTCTTGGACACGCGGGTCTTGCGCTGCTTCTTGCGAGAGCTGGAGGCGGCGCAAGCCTGCTGCTCGGGCGTCGGCTCGGGTGCGGGGTTCTTTTTCTTATTTGCCATAGTTGGCCTTTCGCATAACGAATCGAACAAACGCCATTGTGTCACAACGCAGCCCCCGCGGCACGCTTGGTGCATTGGGGACAGGTTAATCTGCACCATTTTGGTGCAAAGGGGACAGCTCTGGCAGCCGGCACCTTAGAAGTGACGGCGGATAGCGTCGACCATGCCCTGGGACGTGGTCTGGCCGAGCACATCGGCTGCAGCGTCGGCATCCATAAAGATATTCATGAGCGCCTGAAGTGCCTCGACCTGGCCGCCCGGCTCGGCGATGCCCAGATTGATGACGATCTGCGCCGGCACCGGGGCGCCCATGCCCGCCATCGCGTTGAACATCACGGGTGCGGCGGGCTTCACCACCGCGACATAGGGCTTGGCCACAAATCCCGGATCGGTATGCGGAATGGCGATATTTGCCGCCGGCATGGCAAGACCCGTGGGATAGGCATCCTCGCGCGTGCGAACGGCGTCGAGCCAACCGTCGGCAATGTAGCCGCGCGGAGCAAGCTCACTCTCGAGCTGCGCAAACACCTCACCCGGCGTCGCACACTCCCAATCAAAAAACACCAGCTCAGGCGAGAAAAGCGCCTCGGCGTTATCCGCCATACCGTCCTCCAAAGTTGCATGGGGTTCACATTGCCCCATATGATAGCGAAACCAGACAGACAAGGTTAGTCGAGGATCCCGATCATCTCGAGTGCACGCGCGGGCGTCAGGCAAACCTCGGGCATCGCCTCCAACATGCGCCGGTCGCTCGTGACCACGTAGTCAACATCTGCCGTCTCGCCCGAAGCAATGATGAGGTTGTCTTCAAGATCCGGCATACGCTTGCCAAGCATGCGTGCCATCTCGCACTCTGCCAACGAAAGTGGAGAGGCCGTTGCTACCTGCATCATATGCTCGATGCAGGCCCATGACGCCGAGGCAAACGACACGCTAATCCCGTTCGCATTCCGCCGGGCTAGACGCCGAGGCAAAATGTAGAACACATCCTTTGCCGTCGTGGGCGCATAAAGAAGGTCGATCTTTCCCGCCTCGGCCAGTTCAACCAATCTCTTCGCTTCGTCGAATGCCCCCTCTTGCAGGTAATAATCGAGCCAAACGTTCGTATCTACAAGCAGGCGTTTTGCCTCGATCATCGGCAATTCGCCTCTATGTCGGCAATCATCGCGTCATACATATCATCGCGTACGGCATCCCAGTTGTCCGCCGATGATTCGCCTGGCGCAAAATCTGAGAAGCTCAACCCCAATGAGGAAAAAGCCAGACCACACCCCTGTTCGGCAAGACTCTTCGCACGGGGCGTCTCGCACTTATCCGTCACCATAAATCCCGGCAACGTTTGATGCTCGGCAAGATAGGTCCAAAGCGCACGAATGGCGTCACTCGGCCCCAGTCCATTACGAGTCAGGACCGCATCGCCACCGGCCTTGAGCATAGGGTCGATTCGTGTGTTGAGCTGCACCGTTGCTGTACCCATAGCGGCTCCTCTCTACTTGCTAGCAGTATAGCAAACAGAGTAGACCACACAAAAGGGCCCCGCCCGTGCACGGACAGGGCCCTATCAGATTTTCTAGATCGCTTACGTCCCAAAGAACGCTCAATGAGCCCTCTTACACACGACTAGCGTGCCGGGTCAATTGCCACCTTGCCGCTCTCCAGCACGTGGACGCGGCCGTCGGCGAGCATCTGCACGACCTCGGGATACAGCACATGCTCGATCGCGTGGATGTGCTCCTCGAGCGTGTCGACATCCCAGCCCTCCTCGACAGCCAGCGCACGCTGGGCGATGATGGGACCGTTGTCGTAGACCTCGTTGGCAAAATGCACGGTCACGCCAGTTACCTTGACGCCGCGCGCAAAGGCATCGTCAATCGCATGCGCACCGGTAAAGCTCGGCAGCAGCGCCGGATGCAAGTTGACCACGCGGTTGGGAAACGCCGCCAACAGAGGCGTGTGCACCATGCGCATGTAGCCGGCCATGACCACATACTCGCAGCCGCGCTCGAGCAGCTCGTGCGCGATGATCTCGTCGGCGGCAATAGGGTCGGCATAGACATCCTTGGACAGCGTGAGCGTCTGGATGCCCGCGCGCTCAGCGCGCTGCAAACCCTTAGCCGAAGGACGGCTCGACACCACAAGCTCAATCGAGGCGTTGAGCTTACCGGCGGCGATCAGATCGATCAGCGCCTGCAGGTTGGTACCCGAACCGCTGATGAGCACACCGATCTTGAGCGGCTCGGCCGTATCGGTGCCGGTCGGACGGGTGTAGGGCACAAAGCCCAGGCCCTCACTAGCAGCCATCTGCTCGTTAGCGCTCATCGGAGTACACGACCTTACCGGAGCCCTCGACGCACTCGCCCACGCGGAACGGCTTCTCGCCCAGCGCGACCAGGGCCTCGGTTACCGCGGCCTCGTCCTCGGGGGCGACGATCAGGCACAGACCAACGCCCATGTTGAAGGTCTTGCATGCCTCGTTGGGCGCGAGCTCGGCCTGACGCGACACGTAGGTGATGACGGGCGGAACATCCCAGCCCATCTCGGCGCCGTTGCGGGTGACCACGGCGTCGACGTCGTCGGCGAGCGCGCGGTTGAGGTTCTCGGTAATACCGCCGCCGGTGATGTGGGCGATGGCGTGCACCGGAGCGCCACCGCGGAGCAGCTCAAGAACCGGCTTGACGTAGATGCGCGTGGGAGCCAGCAGAGCGTCTGCCAGCGATGCACCGCCGAGCTCCTCGAGCGGACGGCTCAGCTCCTCGGCCTTAGCGGCAGCCTCGGGCGTGCCCGGCTTGATGCCGTCGACGCCAATAACCTTGCGCACGAGCGAGTAGCCGTTGGAGTGCACGCCGGTGGAAGGCAGGCCCAGGATCACATCGCCCGGGCGAACGTTCGCGGGGTCGAGCATCTTGGGACGATCGACGACGCCCACGGTAAAGCCGGCAAGGTCGTAGTCGGCCGGAGCCATAACGCCCGGGTGCTCAGCCATCTCGCCGCCCACGAGCGCGCAGCCCGCGAGCTTGCAGCCGTCGGCCACACCCTTGATGATCTTTGCCATGTGCTCGGCCTCGATGTGACCGATGGCGACGTAGTCCAGGAAGAACAGCGGCTCGGCGCCCGAAGCCAAAATGTCATTGACGCACATGGCGACCAAGTCCTGGCCCACCGTCTCGTGACGGTCCATGATCTGGGCGAGCACGAGCTTGGTGCCCACGCCGTCGGTGCCGCTAATCAGGATCGGGTCTTCCATATCCTTAAGCGCGGCGGCCGAGAACAGGCCGCCAAAGCCACCGATGCCGCCGATGACCTCGGAGCGGTTGGTGTCCTTGACCATCTGCTTAATAGCGTCGACGGCGCGGCCGCCCTCGGCGGTATCGACGCCGGCGTCCTCGTACGTCACATGCTTGCTGTCGCTCATCTGAGCCTTCCTCTCCCACTACCGTCTGACGAGTAGGCGCCAAACGGTGCTCATAGTTGCGTCATTTCGGCGCGCGCCATAACAGCACGCGCCGTCATATCAACAAAACAGCAGGTAAAACCTACCAAAATAAACCTGTCCCTAAATGGCAGGTTTTAGGCCTCACCGTGCTCCTCTTCCCAGCTGCGGTCGTCGTATTTCTCGACCACGGCGTCGTCGTCAAAATGCAGCGGCTTATCCAGGTTGCGGGGCTTAAAGCCCTCCATAAACTTGTCGCGGCCAAAGCTCTCGGGAATCGCTACGGGGTAGCGGCCGGTAAAGCACGCATCGCAGTAACCGCCCTTGGGCATGACCTTAAGCAGGCCCTCAACCGAAAGGAAGGCCAGCGAATCAGCGCCAATGTACTCGCAAATCTCGTCGACCGTCTTGTTGGCGCTGATAAGCTGCGACTGCACGTCGGTATCGATACCATAGAAGCACGGCCAGATGACCTCGGGCGAGTTGATGCGGATATGAATCTCCTTGGCGCCGGCGTTGCGCAGCATCTTGACGAGCTGCACCATGGTGGTGCCGCGCACGATGGAGTCGTCGATGACGACCAGGCGCTTGCCCTCGATGTTGTCGCGCAGCGGGTTGAGTTTCATACGCACGCCCATGGCGCGCAGCTCCTGCGTGGGCTCGATAAACGTACGGCCCACGTAGCGGTTCTTGATAAGGCCCTCGCCAAAGGGAATGCCGCTCTCGTGCGAATAGCCCTCCGCGGGCGGCAGGCCGGAGTCGGGCACGCCGATGACCAGGTCGGCCTCGACAGGCTCCTCATGTGCCAGCTGACGACCCATGTCGTAACGGCAGGCATAGACGCTCTTGCCGTTCATGATGGAGTCGGGGCGGGCGAAGTAGACCTGCTCAAAGATGCAGTTTGCGGGCTCTTCGGCGGCAGGCACGCCCTGCTCGGATACCAGACCCTCGGCGCTGATGCGCAAGATCTCGCCGGGACGGACGTCACGGACGTACTCGGCACCCACGATGTCGAGTGCGCAGGTCTCGGAGGCAACGACCCAGCCGCCGGCGCGCGTGACACGGACGGAGGAGTCGACCGTCGCGGCGCCGTCCTGCGACGGCAGCTGCGAAACGGATGCGGCATCGGCCTGATCCAGGCCCTCGTCCACCAGCTTGCCCAGCACGAGCGGGCGAATGCCGTGCGGATCGCGGAATGCGTAGAGCGCCTGCTCGTTGATGAGCGTCATGGCGTAGCCGCCGCGCACGAGCTCCATGGTCTTGCGAATGCCCTCGCGCAGGTGGCCCGTACGCTGGGTAAAGTAGCCGATGAGCTTGGTCGCGACCTCGGAATCCGAATTGGAGAGGAACGGCACGCCCAGCTCGATCAGCTGGCGGCGCAGCTCGTCGGTGTTGACGAGGGTGCCGTTGTGCGCGAGCGCGATAATGACGCTATTGATGGTAGAGAGGTGCGGCTGAGAGGCTTCCCAGCTCTTGGCGCCGGCGGTGCCGTAGCGCACATGACCCACGGCCAGCTGACCGGAGAGCGTCGACAGGTCGGCATTGGAGAACACGCGGTCGAGCAGGCCCAGATCCTTGCGGACCATAACCGTGCCGCCGTCACCCACGGCGATTCCCGCCGATTCCTGGCCACGGTGCTGCAGCGCACGCAGGCCAAAGTACGTCAGTCGAGCCACGTCGCGATCGGGCGCCCATACGCCGAAAATGCCACATTCCTCATGCAGCTGGTCGGAGTCCGGATCATACGTCGACATGGTGTTCACCTGTCCCGCGGCACGCTCGGCCGCGCGGATGGTTTCTTGAGACATGGTATCCCCTCAGAGCCTCGTATTTTTGGCGTTACCCGCCTTATTATACGCACGGCGCGACGTGCTCCCCAGCGCATGAGCAGCGCTTTTTAAAAGCCCACCGAGCTAATAATCAGTTTTGTTGCCAAACATTTTATCGGTCTGTCCAGCGTAAGTGCCCGCGCCCCCAGATGGCCGCCGCGTCCGCCGTTGGGGATTACAAAGTTGCAATTGGGACGTTCGTCCTGTCTTTTGGCAGGTCGGCGGCGTATCCTTATAACCTACAACAAAGCGAGAAAGGTTCTGTATGGATCGAAACGAACTCGACCCCAGCGTCCCCAGCGCCACGGAGGTCAAGAAGATCCCCCTCATCATTAAGGTGTACGCTGTCCTGTGCATCCTTTCCGGCGTGGGCACGCTCCCGTCGGTCGCTGCCTTTATGTGGCAGGTCATCACGGCACTTGTTAACGGCAACGCCACCGAAAAGCTCGGCGACAACACGCTCGTCGCAGTCGGCCTTATCGTCGCCGGCATCATGCTCTCTGCGGCAAGTGCCGTCATCCTAATCATCTTTGGCCTGGACCTTATCAAAAACCAGCGCCGCAACGCCGCCCGCCTGTCCTACATCCTTATTGCATTCACCGTCGTCGAGCTTTTGGTCGACGTGATGCTCCAGGGCATCGGGCCCTTCCTGCTGCGTCCCGCGATCCAGCTCGGCATCCTCGTTGCACTTTCGGCAACCGTCGACCCCACGCTTCGTCAGGAGCGCGAACTGCAGCGCCGCCTGCAGGAGATGCTCGACCGCGACGCCGCCGCCGAGGGCATGCTCGGCCGCGATGAAACCGGCGAGGGCTACATCAAGCTCAACTACTTCAACCTGTTCTGGGTATTCTTCGTCTGCTGCGTGCTCGGCCTGATCGCCGAGGACATCTGGCATATGACAGTCGACGACCCGGGCGTCTACCAGAACCGCGCCGGCATGCTGTTTGGTCCCTTCAGCCCCATCTATGGCTTTGGCGCCGTACTCATGACCATGGTGCTCAACCGCTTCTATAAAAAGAACCCCATCATCATTTTCCTGGTAAGCGCTGTGCTCGGCGCGAGCTTTGAGGTGTTCGTGGGCTGGTTTATGCAGACCTCATTTGGCGTGGTCTCGTGGAGCTACTCGCACATGAAGCTGTTTGGCATGCCCGACCCACTCGCCGTCCTTACGGGCGGACGCACCTGCACGGGCTTTGCCTGCCTGTGGGGCCTGGGTGGCCTTATCTGGATCAAGCTGCTGTTGCCGAGGCTGCTCAAGCTCATCAACATGATTCCGTGGAAGAGTCGCTACTCGGCTACCGTCATCTTTACCATCATTATGCTGGTCGATGGCGTTATGACGCTGCAGTCGCTCGATTATTGGTATCAGCGCGTCAACGGCACGGAACCGGATATTCCCGTTGCGCAGTTCTACGGCAAGTACTTCGATAATGACTTTATGGAGAATCGCTTCCAAAGCATGACCATGAGCCCCAAGGATGCGACGCGCGTGTAGCACCCACCGCGCCCAAAACGCAAAACGCCCGCCGGTATCACACGTACCGGCGGGCATTTTTATAAACGAGCCTTCTATCGACGCAAGCCTCTACGCCTCGCGCTCGACCTCACTCACGCATTCGTTCTTGATGGTGCCAACGAGCGCCTGCAGCGCATCGACCACGTGCGGGCGAATATCCCCGCCGATGAGCACGAGCATGATGTCGTCACCTACGGCAAGCTCGCCGCTTGCCAGCCACACGCGCACATAGCCGATACCCGGCATTGCGTGCGTCGCCTCGATGGCGGCCTGTACCTTGCTGGCGTCGTAGCCAAACACCATGCCGCCCACCTTGTGGCCTGGCGCCACGCCATCGGTCTCGACACCGCGCGCCTCGGCCTTGGGCGTCGCGCGCACCACACCGTTATGTGTCAGATACATACCGCACGCAGGTGCCGACGAATCGGCCTTGGCCTCGCGCAGCCAAGCATCAACCGAAGGCATCGATTTGCCGTTCTCAAGCATCATTTCTCCCTTACCGTCATCGAGTAGCCAATTTGGAACGGGGCTTTTTTAGCTACTCTCGAACAACTTATTCCTCGACCGGTGTGAGCACCATGACGGCACGCGTGTTGCTCAGCGATAACGAACGACAGGTCACAAGCGTTACGACCTTGGTTGCCGAAGCAGCACGATCGGTGGCATCGCTCGCCACGGCAGAGGCGCCGTCGAGCATCTCGGACAGGTAGTTCTTGAGCCCGTCGTCGCCCTCAAAATTGGGTGTGCGCGCCTTGGCATACGTGTCCTCGACCACCTTGGTCGCCAGCGGACGCAGCTTATACGTCGCATCGCGCGTGATGTAGTACACATATTCAATGCTATCGAACGTTGCCTGGTCAGTCGTATCCGAAATCACGTTGAACATCGACCCATCGTTCATATGGTGGCCGTAGATCGTGGTCTGCTGGTCAACCATTCCCGGCGCGGTATCGTCGCTGTCCAAGAAAATCGCACCCGATGCATTGGACGTACCGTCAAACAGCGTGTTGAGGTATTTGGAGTTGTTGTTGGTCTGCACTACGGGATAGTTGATGTTGGTTCCCGGCACGTAAATCCAACCCACAATCTCGGGGTTCGTCTGAGCAAGCGCATCAAAGTCGATAATCGGCACGCCGCTGGCGTCCTTGTCGCTCACATATTGTTTTTCGATCTTTTGGTACGACTCGCTCGCCTGCTTGTAACCAATCTGCGCATTGATAAAGATGGCAGCGGCAGCAACGATTAGGCCGATGCCGATGATGATGAGCAGAATGGGAATGACGGAGCGGCGCTTTTTGCGCGGCGGCTCGGTATAGCTCGACGGAGCAGCGCCCGACTGTTTCGTAGAACGTGATTCTTTCTTGGCCGTATCATACGACGAAGGGCGATACGAAGCCGGCGTATCCTGGCGGCGATGGGACGTCGGCGTTACGGAACGCGGCGCGCGCGGCTGCTGAGGAGAGGATGTCCGACCCTGCTGTGCCGCACGGGCAGCACCCGGCTTCGACGGATCGGGAATCTGAGAAGCCTTGAATCGTTTTCCCTGATAGTCGGACATGGATCTCCTTATACTGCGGTGAAACGGCGGAACGCCTAGGCGTCGGCCATCTCCTGCTTCATCTTCTCGATAACCTTGCGGTACTCGGGGTCGCAAGCACCCAGAATCTGCGTGGCATAGATGGCGGCGTTCTTGGCACCGTTGATGGCAACGCAGGCCACGGGTACGCCCGAAGGCATCTGCACCATCGACAGCAGCGAATCCATACCGCCCAGGTCACTCGTCTTCATAGGCACGCCGATAACCGGCAGCGGCGTAAAGGCCGCCACGACACCGCCCAGGTGAGCAGCCTTGCCGGCAGCAGCGATAATCACCTTGATGCCGCGGTCAGCAGCAGTCGAGGCCCACTCATGGACCTTCGCCGGCGTACGGTGCGCGCTTGCAATCACGAGCTCATAGGGCACGCCTAGCGCCTCGAGCTCGGCGGTGCAACCTTCCATAACGCCCAGGTCGGACTTGGAGCCCATGATAATCCCGACAACCGGCTTCTGATCTGCCATAAACAAAGACCTCCTGTTGAGAGCGGTGACGCGGCGAATCCGCGACCCTTAACTGCAAATAATTCAAGTATAGCCGCCGATGCTGATGTGTTCGGCGGGAGACGGAACGCTTTGCGAGATTAAGGCCGAAGGGTCGGAGCTTTCCGCCCACATTCAAAAAGCGTGCCCACCGTCCTTGGGTGGGACGGCGGGCACGCTTGCTTAGCTGTTGCTGGGGCTACTTAGCCTTGCTGCGACGATGGAAGAAAGCGCCGATCGCGGCGATGATGGCGCCAAGACCACCGACGGTCGCGACGGTCGCCGCCGTCTGGTCTCCGGTATTGGGAATCGCCGAACCGTTCTTCTTGCTGCCCTGGGCCTTGTCGCCTGCGGGCTTGCCCGCCTGGTTGCCGCCGTTCGAGCCATTGCCGGAACCCTGGTTGCCCGAGCCGCCCTGATTGCCGGAATCGGCATCCTTGAGGCTCTCAATAGCCAGCTTGAGCTGGTCATAGGCCGCCTGGAGCTGGGTGTCGGAAGCATTCTCATCACCCAAGACGTACTCGGCGTAGGTAATGGCATCCGTCAGGGCCTTGACAGACTCGGCCGTCTTGCCCCTGGTGTCAGTCTCCTTCGCCTGCTTGACCAGGGCCTTGAGCTGCTTCTTAGTCGGATTCTCGACCGGGGCCACCGGGGTCTTCTCGAGCGCGCCGCGGGCGCTCTCGAGCGCCCTGAGCGCCTGGTCGACCTCGTCCTGCGTGGCGTTCTCGTCGCTCAAGATGGCGCAGGCGCTCGCCAGGGCGTTCTCGAGCGCCGTCCAGGAGGCCTCGGTGTAGTCACCGGCCTTGAGGTCGCCGGCAGCAACCTCGGCATCAACCTTTTCGATCGCGGTAGCGAGATCATCCTTCGCCACCGGATCGGGGACGGCCGTACCGTAGAACTTGAGCTCCGCCATGCTGCAGTAGGCATCAACGTTGCCACCGCCGGCGTGAATCACCTTGACGGTCACGTAGCGACCGCGCGCGGCGCCAAAGCTCATCTGTTTCCAGTCGCCACGGTCGGTGAGCACGCGGCCGTCGTTGTCGAAGGCGAACGTACCCATCGACGCGGCGGTGCCCATCTCATAACCGTCGGCAGTGTCGGAGACCAGTATCTCGGCCTCGAAGATATCGCCGTTAGTGCCGCCGTCCTGGCGCGGCAGGAATGTAACGTCGGTGAGATCGTAGTCGCGGCCCAGGTCGACACTCAGATACTGGGGCATACCGGTCCCATGGGCCCAGTCGCTGTGCCAAAGCGTCCGCTCGTCGCCGTCGAGAGCGTTGACGGCGTTGCTGCCCTCGTAGTCGGCCTCACTCGAGAAGCCGGACACCTTGACGTTCTTGCGGTTCTCGGGCGTGTTGATGAGAATCTTCTCATCGACAGGGCGCATCTTGAGGCCGTCGATTGCCTTCTCGATCTTGGCTGTGGCGTCTGCGACATCCTTCTTGCTATAGCTGCCTTGGCCGCCGTCGAGGAGCTTCTGAGCCGCCTCGACCGCAGTGGTGAGAGCTGCATAGGAATCCTTAGTGTAGACGGACTCGCTGTAGCCCGCGGCCTTGGAAAGCGCTGCCACGAGCGCAGAGGTATCGACACCGGCCTTGACCTCGACCTCATAGGATGCGGTCTTGGAGGGGTCGAGTACCGACGCCACCGTGATCTTTGCCTTGCCGGCCTTGTTGGCACGCAGGTAGTAGCTCACGCTATCGCCAGCCTGAACAGCGGAGACGCTTACCACAGAGGGGTCGGAGCTCTCGACCGCCACATAGGGGTAGCCGGCGCTCTCAGGCGTGGCCTTGGCGTCGACGAGCGTAACGTCGCCTTCAAAGAACTCGGTCTGGTTCTTGCCTAGCTCGACACCCTCGATGGCCTCGACACCCTGCGTGTAGTTGAAGTTGACCTCACGCAGTGTGAGCATCTGGTCACCCGATGCCTCAAGCGGCGTGACCTCGACCTTGGTCGCCTTCTTGCCCTTGTTCTCGGCAGAGAGGCCAAAGGCGTAGCGAGCCCGGAAGGAATCGTACTCCCCGCCCGCGAACTCTTGGGTCGAGCCGTCCTCGAACGTCACGACAGCCTTGATCTTCTGCACGGTTCCGTTGCCACCGTTGCGGTTAACGACCTCGACACTATCGAGTTTCGACGGCGTCTTAAATGCGAATGTCATCGTGGTGGGAAGCTTCACGTAACTCGGAAGCTTACCCTCGCTGTCCCAGTTGCCCTGCCAGTTCCATAGGAACTCAAAGCCGTTGTCGCCCTCGTTATTATCGAACAGCGCGTTATAGCTCTTCTGCTGGATAAGTTTCTCGACGTTGGTCCCGTCGTCGGTCGTGAGCTCATCGTTGGTCATCGTGATGTTGAAGGCATCCTGACCGTACTCAGCGACCGTTGGCTGAGGAACATCCGGCATCGTCACCGTGCCGTCGCTCGCAAACTCAAGCGCGTCGCATGCCGGACCGATGAGCCAAGATGTCGAGGGCAGTTCGACCTTGCCGGCGGTCTTGGCCTTGAGCTTGAAACTCGCCACCGCGCCGGTACCGTTGTAGAGCTTGCCATCGCCGCGGTTGGCAAAGGCGAGATTGATAGTCTGCGTTCCGTCCGCGAACTGGACCTTCTCGCGAGACAGGTTCTCCATGCCGGCAGTCGAGCCGTCCTGCGCGATGCTCTCGGACACAAACTCGAACTGGTCGCTCTTGAAGTTGACGAGAGCGCCCAGGGCGTTGACGTTCTTGGCGTCGGCCGCATAGACATCAACGGTGATCTCATCACCGGCCTCGACCTCGGTCTTGCTCGGAATCACCGCGAGCGAACCGGCGACCTTGCCCTTTTGTTTAGTGCCGCCGTCAAGACCCGCCATGGTGAACGAGTAATCGTAGACGTCGTAAACGCCGTTATCGTTGAGGTCGGCGAAGTGGTCGCGGATCTGCGAACCGAACGTCGAGGTATCGGGCTCGCGATTCTCGAGGCCCAGATAGTTCTTCATGTTGGAGTAGTCTCCGTCGGAGATCGTGGCCTTGTTGAGGTTGGAGCCCACGGCGAAGCCATCCGTGCCGTCGGTCTTGTAGATGGCAATCTCGGACGCGGAGAAGAAATTGCCGACCGAGGCGAGCGGTGTCATGCGCACGTAACGGGCGGCCACGGTGCCGTCAAACGCTACCGTCTTACAATCAGCGGAACGTGCCCAATCGACCTCCTGGCTCGTCCAGTGGACGCCATCGAGACTCGTCTCAACACGCATCTTGGTCACAGTGCCGTTGCCGGCGTCATCGCGCGGATAGTACTCGAGCTTATCGAGCTTGTAAGCGCGTCCATAGTCAACGGTAAGCGCCTTGCCCAGATCGTTGCCACCGGAGTGGAAACCGCCATCGCCCGACTGGAACTCATGGTCGAAGGCGAGCTCGGCCTTATGGCTGCCGTAAAGTGAGCCCTCCCAGGTGATTTCCTCGGCGTCGGGGACGTTCCGCCACGGATCGAGTGCGGAGTTCGCCTCGAGCACATCGCTCCAGGCGGAGTAACCCTCGGCGTTGCGCGAACGAATCTGGTAGGTGTGCTTGCTATTGTAGGCGAGGTCGGTGTGCGTGAACTCGGCCGCATCACCCACGGCAAACACAGTGCCGTCGACCTTAAGGTCGTAGGAGGTAGCACCATCGACCTTTCCCCAGGTGAGCTTGATGCTCGTTGGGGTCGTGACGTCCTCGGGGGCAGCAAGGTTCGTGGGTGCGGAGAGGTTCTCGTTGAGGCGATCGGCTGTGAGCGTGGCGTCGGCGTTCACGAAACCGCCCAGCTCAAGCGTCTGCGCCGCTGCAGCAACATCGGTCTTCGCGAACTTGACGTAGACCTTGGGGTTCGTGGTGATCTTGGTGTTGTTGAAGCTCTCGCCCTGCTCGGCCTCGGTGCCGTCCGCATCGCTGCCGTAGTGGTTGAGGTTGGGGGTCTCGCTGTAGAAGTAGACCGCCTGGCCGGCCTCGGGGGTCGCGGCGTCAAAGGCCTCCTGCGAGTCGACCTCGCGCACGTTGAGTGCGGATCCGCCGTTCTTGGCGACAACGCTCGTGGGCTTGGCGGACACGTTGGCCACGAAGGTCGTGGTGCGATTGGAGTCGTAGCCGTTGTAGCCACCCTGCGAGGCTTCGGCGGTAAAGGTCGCGGTGCCGCCTGCGGCCTTGGAGCTGTAGACGGTGCTCACATGCTCACCGTAGGAGATATTGTCGATCGTACCGTAGGAATCGTCCTCAGTCGTGTTGTTCTCGATGGAGGAGCCGTCGTCCTCGTACTGCGTAAAGGTGCCGTCGCCCTCGGTGGCGAAGAACTCGACGATACGCTGACTGCGGTCGGTACCCTTGGTGTTGGTGTCGCTCACTGCCTCGGGGTTGTTGTTCTCGGCGTACATCGGCACGATAGCGTTGGCCTTCACAAACAGCGGCAGCTTCCAAAGCGGAGCCTCGTAGTTGTTGAGAACCTGGCCGCCGCGATACTGCTTACCCGAGAAGTAATCGATCCAGATGGTGGGATTCTCGTCGGTGCCGTAGTTGGGGAGGTAAATCCCATTGCGAATGTCGTTGCCGTTCTCGTCTGCCTGGGTATCCTGATACACCGGTGCCACTAAGAAGTTCTCACCGAACATATACTGGTACTGCGTCGAGGTGCTTGCGGCGTACTCGGAGTTGTCGGAGAGCAGCATGGCGCGGATCATGGGCAGGCCGGCATCGCCGTTACCCGTGTCGATGTTGGCCGCCGAGGCCGCGCTCGTGTAGATATAGGGCATGAGCTGCGCCTTGAGCTTGAGGTAGAAGCGCGAGATGCCTGTGTAGGGATCGCCGTGCGTCATGGGCGATTTGCGGTAGGTGCCCCAACCGTCCATGTCGAGCATAGAGGGCGTGAACGTCTTCCACTGGTAGTCACGCGCAGAGATGATGGGGTCGCCGCCAAAGATGCCATCCATGTCGGAGCCGATGTTGGGGTTGCCCGAAAGACTCTGACCGATATACGTGGGGATATGGAAGCGAATGTACTCCCAGTTACCGCCATACTGGTCGCCGGTCCAAATGCCGCCAAAGCGCTGCGTGCCGGCCCAGCCATCGAGCGTGATGATGTTGGGGCGCTTGTTGGCGCCGGTCGTCACCGTGTCATAAGCTGTCTTGATGCCATTAAGACCAAAGGAGTAGCCAGATCCAACCCAGGCGACGTCGGTCTTAAGGGTAGAGATGCCTCCCGTCTTGACCTCGGCGTCGAAGTCGCGAAGCAGGTGCCACGGGGTCTCGGAGTTGCTGTCGGGCTCAAGGTTGGACTGGGTCCACAAGCCCGTGCTCACACCCTTGGAGTTGGCATACTCGGTGAACTTCTTAAGGTTGTCGACATTGGCACGCACAGCGTTAAGACGGTCAGCCGAGCTCGTTCCGTCGGAGTTGACGCCGCCGGTCTTGTAGTAACCGTTCTGGCCATAGCCGGCGCCGTAGCCGTCGTTCGGCAGGAACCAACCGAGCGGCATGTCGTTGTCCTCGTAGTCATCGATAACCTGCCGAGCAGAGAACTGGCGGTCGAAATCGGTCGCTTTCATGTTCTCGGTATCAACCGAAGGGCCCTCACCGTTGAGCGTCTCGGCCGCAAGTGTGCCGTCGAGCTTGTAGCCCGTCGACATGCCAGACTCGTACTTAACGTCGCCCTTCTCGCTCGAGGACTTGCTGCCCTTGGTCTCCCACTTCTTTTGACCCGAGGTCGTTGACCAGCCATCACGGTTATAGGCATTAAGATGACCAAGGTAGAACCCGTACTCGGGCAGCAGTACCGGGTTACCGGTCACCTTGTAGTAGTCCTGCAGCATCTCGGTTGCCACGTTCGAAGCGCCCTCGTTGGTCGCCACGAAGTAGTAGGCATCGAACTCATTCTCGCTGTGCAAAGTCGTGACCGTCGATGAGTCCGTGGAACCGAAGTCGTAGGAACCCTCTGCAAACGTGTTTCGGAGTACGCCGTAGCCGTCACTCGTCCAATAAAACGGGTTGGGCGAGGCAACGCCGCCATCGGTCCAGTTGTTCGTGTTGGAGATGGCGATGGTCTGGTTGGTGTGCAGGAAGCGTCCGTTCTGGGTGCCGCCGCCAAAGAAGTTCTCGGACTTCTCCTTGGCGAGCGTCTGGACGGTACCCTTCTTATCAAGGTCGAGGGACGCGGACTCGGAAACCACGACACGGTCGCCTGACTTGATACTCATCTTGCCAGTCGCCTTGTCCAGGATCACGGTCGCCTTTCCGCCGGTGATCTCGATAGTATCGCCCTTGTCGGCAACCGTCGCACTCGGCTTGCTGTAGGTGTCCGAGGTATCGGGCTGAGCCTGGATTTTAGCCGTGTGGGACTTACTGCGCGGTGTGGCGTAATCGGAAAACTCACCCTTGGGGTCGACGTTATAACGGAAAATACCGTCCTCGAGGAACGTAATACGGCCCTTGATGCCGTCAGCGAAATCGATGTCGACGACATTCGAGGCAGACTGGGACACGGTCGCCGAGTCGACGCCCTTGAGTGGCGTGGCAATCGCCTGCTGGGGATTGGCAAACACGAGCGTCGCTGCAGTGGCAACGAGGACCGCGCTTCCCTTCACCCACCGTTTCGTAAAAATGGAATTCCTGCGCACCTGGTCTCCTTTCTTCCGAGATGCTGAGGTGCCGAGGACGCCCCCCCCCGGCAGCATGGGAAAACGTATCAAACGGGGATGTTCGGTACATTCCGCACAATGGGGCCACCCGTTACCAAGGGGCCAACTGGTAGTAACCAGATAGCCACCTACTAGGTCATATCAATATATGGGAGCACTTGCGCAACCAAGTTCGGAAGTCCACCAGCGGCAGTAAAATGAGCGTCAACGGCAAGCTGGGCTTAATAAGCCATACCAATTGGTTCTTCAGTCAAATACCAATCTAGCAAAAATGTACTGTTTATCTGGTATTACACAGACCATACCTTTCCCTCGGGAACTGGGCTTCGCGAAGTTTCCCGAGGGAAAAGCTCGACCGCCGCCCTGCGACCTACCGGAGATTGCTATGACGTACGTTGGCTGATTTTGTTTGGAATGAGATGTTGACAGTGGCTGATGGGCACAACTGTCCCGGGTGCATTTCAAGATGCACCTAAATGTCTGTCTTTATCCTTATAGATTGTCCAGGTAGTCGTCGGCATCATAGGTAAGGCTGTAAGCTTTATTCAGGATGCGCACGAGCTCCTGAGCATCGTGCTCGCCGAGCGCTGAGAGCTGCTTCGAGAGCGATGCCACACTCTCGGCATTTTTTTTCGCCGCGAAATCACGGCCTTCCTCGGTGATGCTCACCAGCACACGCCGACGATCGTTTGGATCGGTCCTGCGCTGAACGTAACCCTTGCTCTCGAGTGAATCCAAGATATGCGACATGCGCGCACGGGAGAATTTCAGCTTCTTGGCAATCTCGGAGGGAATGACATCACCGTCAATACCCGATAGATACTGTAAAACCGGTGCCTCGCCCACACTGGCGCCGCCGGCAGCACTCAAGGATCCCTTGGCAAGGGAACGTGAGTACACGATCAGTTTTCGAGCAACGTCATCGTAATCCACTGGGGATATTGTCCTTTGCAACTCTAGAAGGGCCATAAAACCGTCATTTGCCGTACATTAGTTAACATTCGCAACAATTATTTATGATACCCCAACGTGGAAGTCTATTGCTCGTCCTTCTTGCGTCGCATAAGCTCCTCAACGTCGATACCCGCGGCCTCAAGCATGCGCTCGACATTCTTTTTGGCGTTGGTCGTGCCAACCTTAAGCACGATCGAAAGCGGAGTGCCCACCACCAGGCACACGATGCCCACGGGGACACCCCAGCCGGGGCCTCCCTGCATACCCCACATCCCCATCAAAAAGCCAATCGCCACGAGCGAATAGCCCAGGCGCAGCCAAACGTTGAGCCGCTGAATAGCATCGGTCTGCATCTTTGCCTCGCGGATCAAGTCGTCGCGCGAAAGGTCGTGTCCGTGTTTCTCGTGCATATGGTCCTCCTCGTGCAAAGTGTGCATCATGCGCAAGTCCATCGTTTATCGAATACGTCATCTTTCAAGAGCAATATAGCGGGTGTCGTGTAGGCGATGGAGGTCGCTGGCCATATTGCCCTTGAAGGGCGGCGTAAAATCAGAAGGCCGTGCGGTTGAGGCCGCACGGCCTTGCAGGGGGTCAAAGGATGATGACTAGTAGCTCAGCGCCGGATCGAAGAAGCCAATGAGAACGCCCGCAAATGCGATCACAACGAGGATCAGCATCATGACGATGGGGTTGACCTTCTTCTTGGTCATCATGTACCAGCAGAAGATGATGAAGATCATGGGCAGCAGGTGCGGATAGATTCCGTCGAGCGTGTCCTGGAACTTGCCGCCACCGGGCAGCACCAGGTTGGGGCTGCAGGTGATGGAGACCCAGGTAGCACCGACTGCACCGATGACCATGGTACCGACCATCACGATGGAATCGCGAAGAGCCTTTGCCTTGGGGCCGACCAGTGCCTCGACCGCCTTGCCGCCGAGCTCATAGCCCTGGTTGTAGGCAAAGCGCATGCCAAGGAACATGAGCAGGTTCCACACGACAATATAGAAGATGGCACCGAGCGGAGAGCCGCCGGTCGAGAGACCGAGGGCGATACCGAGCAGGATCGGGATCAGGGTACCGACGATCAGCGAGTCGCCAAGGCCGGCGAGCGGGCCCATGAGGCCGGCGCGGATGCCGTTGATGGCGTCGTCGTCGATGGCCTCGCCGTTTGCGCGAGCCTCCTCGAGGCCGGCGGTGACGCCGACAATCATGGTGCCGATCTGCGGCTCGGTGTTGAAGAACGCGGAGTAGGTCTGGAGGGCCTGCTTCTGCTCCTCGGGCGTGTCGTAGAGCTCCTCGACGATCGGAAGCATGGCGCACAGGTAACCGAAGGTCTGCATGTGCTCCTGCGAGAAGCAAGTCAGGTTGCCATAGGACCAGTTGCGGAACGACTTGGCAAGCGTTTTCTTAGAGAGTTTCTTCTTCTCTGCCATTAGATGTCCTCCTCTTCCTCATCATCGGAGCCCGAGGCGATAGCTGCCTTGGGAGCGTTTGCGAGGTCGATCTTGAGCGAAGCGATCTCATAGTTGATCAGGGCGAAGAAGCAGCCGATGCCGGCAGCGGCAATCAGGTTGCATCCCATGACAGCGGACAGGGTGAAGCCGAAGAAGAACGTGAGGAAGTCCGTCGGCTTGGAGATGACCTGCTTGAGCAGGATGGCGATACCGACGGTAGGCAGCAGCGAGCCGACGGTGAACAGCGTCTTCATCGCGATGCCGTCCATGGGCATGTAGGTCTTCATGAGGTCGACCATGGCGGTGCCGCCCATGGTGATGATGAACGTCGGGAGGAACGAGCAGACGATGTGACCAATCCAAGGCAGAACGTTGTTGACCAGGTAGAGCTTGTGGAGATCGCCCTTCTCGAGCCACTTCCACCCCATGCCCTGCCACACCAGGTTGATGGTGGCGGTACCATAGAAGAGCACAGTGCCGAGCGTGCCGACGGCGGCACCGAGGGATGCGGCCATGCCGGCAGCCTCAGCGGAGGCGGGATCGATGCCCGAGTTCTTGATGGCGAGGATCGCCAGCGGGATGCCGATATAGGACACGGCGCGGACGTCGGCGGAGACGGTTCCGCCGGGGGTCACGAGAGCGATGTAGACAACCTGGATGGCAGCGCCGACGAGGATGCCCGTCTGCATATCGCCCATGATGATGCCGACGATGAGGCCGGCGACCAGAGGACGACCCAGAGTGTAGTTGCCGATCGTCGTGCCGCCCATGCCAGGCAGTGATGCCAGGCAGGCGAACAGGCCGAACAGCGCGGCTTGGAATGCATTGATTGCCATGCTTTCCCCTTTCTTTATTCCTCAGCCCCTTTCACCAAGGGCTGTAGATACCAAAATGCGGCTGGCGCCTAACTAGAAGCCAAACTGACCGCGGAACTTGGGCCACTCACCGATGGACTTCTCCTTGATAAGGGCGAACTCGACCGTGTAGCCGGCGTTGGTGAGATCCTCGAGCGCCTGGGCCTCTTCCTGCGTGATCGACTGGTTGTTGCCGAGCTTGGTGGTGCCGGGACGATCGTTGCAGGGACCGACGATGATGCGGTCCATGCCGGGCTTAAAGCCAAAATCGACGAGAAGTTCCTTCATGTCGAGCGGGTTCTTGGTGATCAGGAAGTACTTGGTGTTGGACTTGAGAACCTTCTCGGAGACCTCCTTGAAGTGCTCCTTGGTCCACACGAACGTCTTCTTGCCCGAGGCACTCTTGTAGGCCTCCTTGAGCACGGGGTTGGACGCCGCGGCGTCGTTGACGGCGATAAGACCGTCGCAGGGATACTCGAGGGCCCAACGGGTAACGGTCTGTCCATGGATCATACGGTCGTCAATACGGATGAACGAAATCATGCGTTCTCCCTTTCTTTATCACCGGGGGTCTTTCCTCTTAACCCCCGCTCCATCACGAAAATTTGGGCGGATGCGCTGCCTAGATGTCGTCGTCCTCGTCGTCGGCGTCATCGGTCGGGACAACGAGCTCGGACATACCGTTCTTGCCCTCCTGCAGCATCATCTGCTTGAGGGAATCCAGGTCCATGGTGGCAAGCCCCATCATGGCGGTCATAGCCATGGGCAGATTCATACCGCCGAAGGCAATGGTGTGGGCGAGCAGACCCTTCTCGGCCAGCGTGTTCATGGCATTGGTGAGCGGCGATCCGCCCAGGATGTCACCGAGCAGGACAACCTCGTCATCGGCGGTAACAGGAGCGAGCATCGCCTTGACGTTCTCGACATACTCGTCAGCGCCCATGCCGTCCACGAGACTCGTCGACAAGATGTTCAGGGCGTCATTGCCGAGCATCTTGAGGACACTGTGCAGTCCGGGAGCGAGCGTTCCGTGACTGACCATTACCAGATACCGCATGCGGTCTCCTCTCGACCTGCCGTGTGTCGCACGGCTTTGCTTTTTGCTGAGATTATTGTTGCGCCGGGGCATGTTCGGTACAAGAAAATAGCTGCGAACGGCAACTATTCATCGGTTAACGGTAGCAACTATTTTTGTGCCTAAATTATTTTTTCTTCTAATTATTTTTAAAATAGCAGGTAGATTGCCTGATAAATGTTTTATGTTCCTTATGCACCATACATACCAGCAAGAATCGGGCCTGGCATCTCCGGTTTGCTCCGCAGTGTCAGACCATGTCACGTACGCCCACGACATGGAGGTACCCCATGGATATGATCTCGTTTCTCGCCTCCGAACCCTTCGACCGCAGCGGTGATACGCCGCTCTATGTCCAACTTAAACATCGAATCGCCCTGCTTATCGCCAGCCAGGCGTTCGACACCAAGACGCCGCTGCCACGCGAGCTCGAAATCTGTGAGCGGCTAGAGTTATCGCGCGCGACCGTGCGCCGTTGCTTCCAAGATCTCGTCATCGAGGGGCGCGTGGTGCGCAAACGTGGGCAGGGCACGTTCATCAAACCCCAAACCTCAGCACCCGGCATCGACCTGGCCCTGAATTTCAGCGCGCGGATGCGCGAAGCGGGACGGGTTCCGAGCTCGCAGATTCTCGCCTTTTCAAGCATACCGGCCGTCCGCGGCATCGCCTCTGGGCTCAAAGTGCCCGAGGGGACACCCGTCTGGGAGATTCGCCGCCTGCGTCTCGCCAACGACAAACCCATGGAGCTCAACTACGTCTATATCCCCGTGTCACTTTGCCCCGAGCTCACACGCAAAGACGTGGATGGCTCGCTCTACGCCTACATCGCGGAAAAGACCGGCATCCTGCCCGCAAGCGTCGATGCCGTCTACGAGACGGTCAACCTCGACAAGCATGAGGCGCGCCTTTTGGGACAGAACACCGGTAAGGCGGCGATGCGCATCGTGCGTTCGACCTACGACAAGACGGGAACCCCGTTCGAGGTAGGCGTGCTCATCAGCTGCGACGGTCAGGCAAAGCTGCACGTGCACATCGCCGCCGACAAAACAACCTTCACCGCCACAGCCCAATAAATCCAAAACGTGGGCGCCGTCGTTCAAACAAACGACGGCGCCCACACTCACTTTTTATTCAGCCCTAGTCATCGCGCAAAGCCCCTTCGGCAGCACACGGTGCAGCCGAGTCACCGTAGGCCGGGGCGGAGGG